>NZ_JBAVFG010000053.1:0-14132 GCF_049588135.1 Kaistella sp.
GAATATAGCTTCCACATATTCTAAATAAGAAAAAATCCCGCTTTTATGACGGGATTTTTCATGGATATTTTAAAATAAATTAATCCTTGAAATTACTCGGATATTGAAAATTTGAATACAAAAATGATAACTTTTTTAATGATAAAAATGCAAACATTTATCATAACTTTTACTCATTCTAAATAACAAAAATTTGCGTAAATTTGGCAATCAATTTATTATATAGAATTATGTTGACAAAAGATAAAGTTCAGGCCTTTCTGAAAGAAATAGAAGTAGAGGATTTAGTTCACAATTTCCAGGTAATGGGAAATGATGTGTATATCGATATGACTGCGCATTCACCAGCAATGCACGAAAAAAAGAAATTAGAAGCTGCCATGAAGCAGGCTTTTGCTTCAGAGTTTGGAGAAGAAATTGTTTTGAAATTGAAAATTGCATCTCCGGAACCATCAGAAGTTCAGCAAAGCCAAATCAAAGGAAAACAGATTAAGGGAATTCAAAACATTATTGCTATTGCCTCTGGTAAAGGAGGTGTAGGGAAATCTACAGTTGCTGCAAATCTTGCGGTAACTTTAGCAAAAATGGGTTTCAAAGTCGGGATTTTAGATGCTGATATTTATGGGCCGTCTGTTCCGACGATGTTTGATACGGAAGGTGCAAAACCAATCTCTGTAGAAATTGATGGTAAGAATTTAATGAAACCTGTTGAGAATTACGGCGTAAAAATGCTTTCTATCGGATATTTCTCTGGAGCCAATCAAGCGGTAGTTTGGCGTGGACCAATGGCTTCAAAAGCTTTAAATCAAATGATTCGTGACGCTGCATGGGGAGAATTAGATTTCCTTTTAATCGATTTGCCTCCGGGAACGGGCGATATTCACTTATCGATTATTCAGGAAGTTCCAGTAACAGGAGCGGTTATCGTAAGTACACCTCAACATGTTGCACTTGCCGATGTGAGAAAAGGAATTGCAATGTTCCAAATGGAAAGCATTAATATTCCTGTTTTAGGTTTAATCGAAAATATGGCGTATTTTACCCCAGAAGAATTACCGGATAATAAATATTATATTTTCGGAAATCAAGGAGCACAATATTTGGCAGAGGATTTAGGGATTCCTGTTTTAGGAGAAATTCCTTTAATTCAAAGTATTCGTGAAGCGGGTGATGTTGGTAGACCAGCTGCTCTGCAAGAAGGTTCAGCGATTTCTGAAATTTATATGAAGACCACTCAAAATATGATTGAAAGTTTGGTCGAACGGAATAAAAATCTTCCGGCAACGGAAGCGGTGAAAATAACAACCATGGCAGGTTGTTCTCCTAAAAAATAAGAAGCAATGATTCGTTTCCTTTAAAAAGACGAAAGCATGAAAATTTTTGAAAGGGTGTTTTTACAGTAACAAATCATGAACTAAAACGATGAACAAAGAAATAAAACACGAAGAAACAGTAACCAAAGTGATGGATGCCCTCGAAAGTATTCGTCCATTTCTGAATAAAGATGGCGGCGATATCGAACTTATCGATGTGCAAGGACAAACCGTTTTGGTGAAGCTTCACGGGAACTGTAATGGTTGCCCAATGAGTTTTTCTACCATGAAGTTGGGAGTAGAAACCACTGTAAAACAATTCGCTCCAGAAATTCTGGAAGTGTTGGCAGTAGAATAATTTTAAACGCAGCATTTTTATCAAATTAAAAAGCGGACATTTGTCCGTTTTTTATTTGAAATGCTCTTCGTAGGAGGAGATTCAATTGTTTCTATACATCCGAAATGGATTGAAATTAAATTAATATTTTAGCAGATTAAACGATTATTATATGATTGCCATAATAGACGGCGGTTCTACCAAATGTGACTGGGTAATCCTAGAAAACTCGGGGAAGCCTCATTTGAAAACTACAACTTTGGGTTTTAATCCTAATATCATAAATCCTGATTTTATCAGCCAGGAAATCGATAGAAACCAAGATTTATTTTTTGTAAAAAATCACATTGAAAAAGTGTTTTTTTACGGTTCAGGTTGTGGTACGCTCGCAAATGTAAAGAAAGTGGAAAATGAATTTGTGAAAGTTTTTCCGCAAGCAGAGGTTCGAATTAAAGAAGATTTAACTGCCGCCGCTTATGCCGCTTACAACGGTAAACCAGCGATTGTTTGCATTTTGGGAACTGGTTCTAATTCTTGCTTCTTCGACGGAGAAAAGATAAGAGTCGATTTGCCTTCACTCGGTTTTTTAATCGGTGATGAAGGAAGCGGGAGTGCTTTAGGAAAGCATTTGCTGCGTCGCTTTTTTATGAAAAAACTTCCAGCAGATTTGGAGCGTGAGTTTACTAAAACTTATAATCTCTCGATTGAAGAAGCAATTAAAATGATGTACCATAATCCGAGAGCCAATGCATATTTGGGAGAATTCAACAAATTTATTGCCGAACATAAAAGGCATCCTTATTTTCAGAATATGGTTTTCGACGAGATGAAAAATTTCCTCGATTATCAGGTTTTGCCTTATCCAGAATCGGGAGAAATCGAAATTAATTTCATCGGATATATCGCTTATATTTATGAAGATATTCTACGTGCCGCCGCCGCCGAACTTAATTTAACCATCGGGAAAGTAGTTCAGAAACCGATAGAAAGCCTAGTCGATTATCATAAGAAATACATCTTAAACCTTGGCTAATTTTCTTATAATCATTATTAAAGAAACTATTTCAAACATACATCGATAGAGGTTTCGTACCTTTACATGTTTATAAAAATCAATATATTATGTCCACTAAAAATAATAGAGACGAGAAAAACTTTAACCAAGCAGCCCTTGATTATCATAGCATTGAGCCAAAAGGGAAAATCGAAGTGATTCCTTCAAAACCACACTCTTCGCAAAGAGATTTATCTCTTGCTTATTCTCCAGGAGTTGCCATCCCTTGTTTGGAAATTGAAAGAGATCCCAAATTAGCTTACGAATATACAGGAAAAGGAAATTTAGTAGCTGTAATCTCAAACGGAACAGCAGTTTTAGGATTGGGGGATATTGGTGCAGAAGCGTCGAAACCAGTGATGGAAGGGAAAGGGCTTTTGTTTAAAATCTTTGCCGACATCAATGTTTTTGATATTGAAATCGATGAGAAAGATCCGGATAAATTTATTGAAATTGTAAAAGGAATTGCGCCAACATTTGGTGGAATTAATCTGGAAGACATCAAAGCGCCGGAAGCATTTTATATCGAGCAAAGATTAAAAGAAGAATTGAATATTCCGTTGATGCACGATGATCAGCACGGAACGGCGATTATTTCTGCTGCAGCATTATTAAATGCTCTTGAAATCGCAGGCAAAGAAATCGGTGAAGTGAAAGTGGTAGTGAATGGTGCAGGAGCTGCAGCAATTGCTTGTACCAAACTCTATTTAGAATTGGGGTTAAAAAAAGAAAATGTACTGATGTGCGACTCTAAAGGAGTTATCAATCATAAAAGAGAAAACTTAACACCAGAGAAAATTGATTTTGTTGCAAATACAGAAATCGAAACTTTGGCAGATGCATTAAAAGGGGCAGATGTTTTCATCGGATTGTCCAAAGCTGATGTAATGACGGCAGAAATGCTTTTGAGCATGGCAGAAAATCCTGTCGTTTTTGGTTTGGCAAATCCAAATCCTGAAATCGAGTACGAACTTGCGATGGAAACTAGAAAAGATACCATCATGGCAACCGGAAGAAGCGATTATCCTAATCAGGTGAATAACGTTTTAGGGTTTCCGTACATTTTCCGTGGTGCGCTAGATGTGCAGGCAACTGGAATTAATGAAGCGATGAAATTGGCAGCAGTTCATGCAATTGCTAATTTAGCAAAAGAACCTGTTCCTGAAGCGGTAATTCTTGCCTATAACTTAAAGGGGCTTAGCTTCTCAAGGGAATATTTTATTCCTAAACCATTTGATAACCGTTTGATAACAAGGGTTTCAAAAGCAGTAGCAAAAGCAGCTATGGATAGCGGAATCGCTGGAAAGCCTATTGAAAATTTCGATGATTATGAAAACGTATTACTCGACAGAATGGGTCGCGACGAGAAACTCATCCGAATGATGCAGAACAGAGCGCGTTCTAATCCGAAAAGAGTTACCCTTGGTAATGCTGAGGAATATAATGTATTGAAAGCGGCACAAATCCTTTACGAAGAAGGAATTGCACAACCGATTTTATTGGGTGAGAAAAAATATGTGCAAGAGCAGATGAAGAAATTCGGGATCAATATCGATGTGCCGATTGTAGATCCGATGGCTGAAGACCAAGAAGAAAACCGTGTGAAATATCGCGAAACACTTTGGAAATTACGTCAGCGAAAAGGAATGAACGAATACAAAGCGAAAAGATATGTTCGACAGAGAGATTATTTTGGTCCATTAATGTTGCGTCACGGTGATACTGATGCATTAATCGTTGGTTTTTCCAAAAATTATTCTTCTACTTTAAAACCGATTTTAAAAATTATTGAAAAAGAAAAAGGGGTTGATAAAATCGCTTCAATGATGATGATTATGACGGAAAAGAAGCCGTTGTTCTTTACAGATGCTTCTATTATTCAAAATCCAACATCAGAAGATTTGGTAAATATTGCAAGAATGGCGGAAATGACGGTGAAAACTTTTGCCGTAGAACCAAGAATCGCCATGTTGTCTTTTGAGAATTTTGCCGCAATTTCTGAGACTTCTAAAAAAGTGGCAAAAGCGGTTTCTATTCTTCACGAGAAATATCCGAAAATGATTGTTGACGGTGAAATTCAACCAGATTTTGCTTTGAACGCAGATCATCTTTCCGATTATCCGTTCTCGAAATTGGGGACCACACCAGCAAATGTTTTTGTTTTTCCAAATCTTGAAAGTGCCAATCTTTCCTATAAAATTATTCGCGGAATGAAAGTTGCGCAAGTGGTAGGGCCAATTTTGATGGGCTTGAAACAACCAGTTCACGTTTTACAAATGCGCGCAAGTGTAGATGAAATTGTGAATCTAGCGACGATTGCTGTTTTGGATGCACAACGAAGAGAAGAAGGAAAATAGATTTTTTCAAATAACTTTTAACATTGTCAGAGTTCTACACTTTGACAATGTTTTTTTTTGAGATTATTAATTCTAAACTATTTTGATGATTTTGTGCCAAAGATTGCTTTAAAACGTAAAATTTTTTTTATAATTCTATTTAAAAACATTTGTTTAATACCTTTTTTCATAAGCTTTAAAAATCATATATTTGAAACTTTTAGAAAAGCACTATGATATATTCATTAAAAGGAATAGTTCAGCAACTTAATCCTACTTCGGTGGTTGTTGATGTAAGCGGAGTTGGGTATTTTGTCGGCATCAGTTTGCAGACTTCCGAAAAATTAGTTTTAGGAAAAGAAACGTTTTTAAATATTCAACAGATTATTCGGGAAGATGCTCATTTGCTTTTCGGCTTTAACACAATTTTAGAAAAAGAAATGTTCAATCTGTTAATAAGCGTTAATGGAGTAGGGCCTGTTTCTGCTCTGATTATGCTCTCGTCTTTGTCGCTTACCGAGATCGCTTCGGGTATTCTTTCTAACAATAGTGCGATGCTGCAAAAGGTGAAAGGAATTGGTGTAAAAACCGCTGAAAGAATCGTCGTTGATTTAAGGGATAAAGTCCAAAGATTCAATGTTTCTGAGGAAAATATTTCTATATTTGTGAATAATAAAGTGAAAGAAGAATCGTTATCTGCATTAGAGGTTTTGGGAATTTCTAAGAAGATGAGTGAGAAGATTGCAGACCGAATTCTAAAGCAGAATCCTGATCTTCGTGTAGAAGATTTGGTGAAGCAAATTTTAAAAAATATTTAACACTTGGAGCATAATAATTTTTTTCAGCATAGATTTTTAGTTTTTATTTTAACGTGTTTCTCTTTTGTGAGCAGTTTTGCCCAAGAGAAACCAGCCGATAGTACGTCAGTTAGGAAAGATTTTTCTTTGCCCAACCCGATGAGGTACGATGCATTTTACGATGTGGCGAGCGGGATGTATATTCTGTATCCTAAAATCGGAAATACCGTCGTCGGAAATCCGATGTCGATGACCTCGAAGGAATATCATCAATATGTGCTCAAGAATCAATTGAGCGATTACTATAAAGAGAAGTCTGCCACTAATGCTTTGGGTTATAGAAAAGACCAAACCGAAGCCATTAAAAAAGGACTGCTCCCAAGTGTCGATATTAAAAATAAGATTTTTGAATCTATTTTCGGTGGCAATAAAATCGAGATTATTCCACAAGGTTTTGCCTCTTTCGATATCGGCGGTCTTTATCAAAAAATCGATAATCCTTTAATTCTACCACAAAACAGAACCAATTTTGCCGTCGATATACAACAAAGAATTCAGATGGGATTGTTGGGTAAAGTTGGTGAAAACCTACAATTAAAAGCCAACTACGATACTCAAAGTGGGTTCGCTTTTGAGAACAGGATGAATTTGGTTTGGCAAGCAAAAGGATCTTGGAAAGATTTGCAGTCAAAAGGTTTAACGGATAAGACTACTGGCGGAGAAGATAAAATTATAAAAAGAGTAGAATTCGGAAATGTTAATATGCCGCTTTCCACCAATTTAATTAGAGGTTCAGAATCTTTATTTGGTTTGAAGACCGAATTCCAGTGGGGTAAAACTAATGGAACTTTGGTGTTTTCTCAACAGCAAGGGGAAGCCCGAACAATAGTCGCACAAGGTGGTGGCGTAATGAATACCTTTAAATTAAATGCGATTGATTATGAAGATAATCAACACTATTATTTAGACCACTATTTTTTAAATAATTACGATAAAGCACTTCTGAATTATCCACAAATTAATTCTAGAATTAGTATTACCAGAATTGAAGCTTGGGTTTTAGATCAAGGTTCAGGAAATCTTCAGGATCAAAAAGGGATTTTGGGGATTCGTGATCTGGGAGAAGGGATTGCTGGTTTCCCGGATAATGCTCAGAATAATTTATATCAAAGTATTTCCGCTGCAATTGGGATTCCGAGAGATGCAGGAACAGATTATGGAAATGTCATCAAAGGACAATTGTTTCCAAATGCAAATGGGTCACCCGAAGCTTATGCAGATGGTGAGCAATATATTTTCAATAGAAGAGCTCGAAAATTAAATCAAAACGAATTTACATTTAATCCACAGTTAGGATACCTATCGCTTAATCAAAGATTAAATGACAATCAACTCTTGGCGGTTTCTTATAGTTTTACCTTGAATGGTGATAATAAAGTGTATAAAGTTGGTGAATTTTCAGAAGAAAGTCCGGTTTTAATTACCAAAGTTTTGAAACCAAACAGTACCGTAAAAACCACTTCACCGATGTGGGATTTGATGATGAAGAATATTTATCCATTAAATACCAATCAAATCAATCCAGACGGATTTTTATTAAATGTTTTTTACCGTGATCCACAAAATGGTGGAAAAGTAAATTATCTGCCAGCAACCGTTAATAATCCAACCACGCAAGTCAATCCAAACCTTTTGAAATTATTCAATTGGGATCGTTTGAATATGAATAATGATTTACAAGAAAGCGGTGGAGAAACGGGTGACGGGATTTTCGATTTCGTGCCAGGAATTACCGTTGATTCTGAAAATGGAAAAGTGATTTTCACCAAAGCGAAACCTTTCGGTGCTTATTTGCAAACGGTTTTGGGAACAAGCGATCCGAAATTCGTTTATAATGAATTGTACGATCAACAGAAACAAGTGGCTTCTCAAAGTAATTTGGCTTTGCGCTACACAATGGAAGGTCGATTTAAAGGAACTCAAGGATCTGGGATTTCTCTTGGCGCCATCAATGTTCCGCAAGGTTCTGTAAAAGTTTCTGCCAATGGTGTTCAACTTCAAGAAGGTGTTGATTATACGGTAGATTATATGTTGGGAACGGTAAATATTATTAATGAAACCGTAAAGCAATCTGGGCAGGCAGTGAGTATTTCCCTCGAAAATCAACTAACTTTTAATACCCAAAGAAAAAGATTTTTAGGTTTAAACTTAGAAAGAAAATTCAATGAACATCTTACCGTAGGTACAACCGTTGTTAATTATGCGGAAACCCCTTTAACACAGAAAGTAAATTTCGGTCAGGAAGCGGTGAATAATACCATGGCAGGATTCAATATTTTATATAATAATGAATTGCCATTTTTAACAAGATTAACCGATAAAATTCCTTTTGTAAATACAGAAGCACCGTCGAATTTAAGTTTCCTTGCAGAAGGTGCTTATTTAATCCCAGGACAAAATAAAGGAATTGGCGACCAATCTTATATTGATGATTTCGAACAAAGTACTTCTAAGATTTCATTAAAAGAACCTGCGATGTGGAGTTTGGCTTCAAAACCAGAAAAAAATCCTGAACCTTTCTTTTTAAATGGAGGTTTAAATGATAATCTTGCTTCCGGAAATGGAAGAGGATTATTAACTTGGTATAATATCGATCCGAGATTCTACGGAATTGGTGGTAAAGCACCAAGCGGAATTAATGCCGCCGCAGTTTCTAATCATGCTTCAAGAAGAGTTCAAACTCAGGAATTATACAACAGCAGAGATTTCGTGGCGGGTGAACAATTATATACCAATACCTTTGATATCACTTATTTCCCGAATGAAAGAGGACCATATAATGTCAATAAAAATGTAGAAACTACCCAAGAAAGATGGGCTGGTTTAATGCGACCGATTTCTGTGTCAAACTTTATCAACTCCAATATTGAGTATGTAGAATTCTGGATGATGGATCCTCACGCTGATGGAAACCCTTTAGGAAGCAACCCGAAATTACTTTTGCATTTAGGAAATGTTTCTGAAGATGTTCTGAAAGATGGTAAACTCCAGTACGAGAATGGATTGCCAACGCCGAGTACGCCAGTAAATACGACAACTACCAATTGGGGAGTTCAACCGAGCCAGAACCCAATTCTATATGCATTCTCCACGGAAGGTGAAGATAGGACAGCGCAGGATTTAGGGTACGATGGTTTAGATGCAGAAGGTGAGGCAGCGAAATTTGGAACCAATTTTGTAAATCCGGTGACCAACCTTTTGGATCCGGCTTCCGATGATTTCGTGTTTTATTTATCAGATAAATTCCAAGGAAATCAGGCATCTTCTTTAATGGAGCGTTATAAATACTTCCGTGGACCTGAAGGGAATTCTCAAAGCAACACTTTGGAAGTTGCTACTCAAGCTCCAGATACAGAAGACATAAATAGAGACGGAAACCTTGATCAAACAGAGAGCTATAACCAATATACCATTGAACTTGATAAAAACAAAATGGTTTTGGGCGAAAATTTCATCGTTGATGTTAAAGAAGTTGAAGCGAAATTCCAGAACGGACAAACTGGAAAAAACAAGTGGTTTTTATTCCGTGTTCCTGTTGCACAGTTTGATACAGGAGCAGGTGAGGCTGATGCTTCTATTTTAAATAATGTTCGCTATGCCAGAATGTTGTTAACAGGATTTGACCAAGCTTCAACCATTCGTTTCGGAACTTTAGATTTAGTAAGAAGTGACTGGAGAAAATACACCAAAAATATTGCAACCAATACAACCGATATCGACGAAGGAACTAATTTTGTGACCGATCAAAATTTAGATGTTGGAAGTGTGAACTTAGAAGAGAACGGTGAGAACCAACCTCCGTATGTTCTACCTCCAGGAATCGAAAGACAGATTCTTAGCGGAAACGCTGGTGCACAAAGACAAAACGAAGCGTCATTATATATGAAGGCGCAACCTTTAGCGAAAAACTCTTCTCGTGGAGTTTTCAAGAATGTGACTTTGGATATGCGTCGATACAAAAATTTAGAATTGTTCGTTCACGCAGAAGATTTAAAAAATGTGAATTCATCGAACTATGATGAAGATGCAAAATTCTTTATCCGTTTCGGAAGCGATGCAACCGATAACTATTATGAATATGAAGCTTCTTTAAAATACACTTCTAAAAACGCAAGATCACCACTGGAAATTTGGCCATCTGAAAACACCGTGAATCTTGCCATTCAGAATTTCGTTGATGCTAAATTAAGAAGAGACCAGAACTTCCCATCGGGAATAGATGTTCGCCGTGAAGATGTGGAATATGGAATACTGGATCCTAACAAAAAAATCTATATCAAAGGTCGCCCGAGTTTAGGAAGCGTGACCACGATTATGTTAGGAGTTCGAAATAAAAACACGCTCATCGATAAAGAAGTGGTTTTATGGGTAGATGAGATCCGTCTTTCAGAAATTGAAAATAAAGGCGGTTATGCAGGAAATGCAAGTGTGAATTTCAACTTAGGAGATTTTGCTTTGGTGAATGCCAATGCGTCCTATTCAACAGTTGGTTTCGGTGGAATTGCCGAAAAACCTTCTGAAAGATCACAAGCTGAACACTCTGCTTACAGTATTAATACAACAGTAAATGTTGATAAATTCTTACCAGAAAAAGCAGGTTTAAAAATCCCTGTGAATTATTCTTACACGCAAACCACCGAAGATCCTAAGTACAATCCACTGGATAATGATGTGACTTTCGAAAATGCACCAAACAGAGAAGAACTGAAAAAAGTGGCGAGAACTTATACTCAACAAAGAAGTATAGGTGTGGTGAATATGCGGAAAGACCGAACGAATCCGAATAAAAAAGCGAAGTTCTACGATATCGAAAATGTGTCGGTAACTGCGATTTACAATGACGATTATTATCGTGATGTTTATACCAAAAAGAACTACAGACAATACTTGAAAGGATATGCAGATTATAACTATTCTTTCAAACCATTTGTCATTAGACCGTTCAATATAATAGTGAGCGACACTGCGAAATCTTATAAATATTTAAGATGGTTGAAAGAAGTGAATATCAATCCAGTTCCCACTAGATTATCTTTCCGTACAGAAATCGATCGTAATTATAATGAATTAGAGTTCAGAAATATCGATGCTATTCTTGGCGGAAATGCCGGTCAGGACTTTGATGCCATTAGAAACAGAAACTTCTATTTCGGCTGGCAATATGGTTTAGGATTTAACTTTACCAAATCATTAAAGTTAGAAATTAATTCTTCTATGCGAACTTTAAATGATAATCTGAGTGTTTATGACATGAACAACAAATCTATTTTTGCGGATCCTTTCAGAGCAGGGCGTCCTGTTTTATATAACCACAGGGTTCAGTTGAATTACAGATTGCCATTTGAGTATTTACCTTATTTAGATTTCATTAATGTAGAATTAGGATACGGCTTTACTTATAATTGGAATGCGAGAAGTACCGTGATGACCAATTTTGTGAATCCGGAAACCAATCGTTCCGAAAGTTTAGGAAGCATTGGACAGAATACCAATAATATTATTGCAACTTCAACGGTTGATGTACCGAAATTCTTTGGAAAATTCAAGTATTTCCAAAATATTAATACCAAAATGCAGAAGCGTAAACAGGAAATAGATTCCTTGAATAATGTTTACAATCTAGCATGGCAAAAGGTCAATACGAAAAAAACCTTTAAGAATTATAAGTTCAAAAATAAATTGAATCCACTTCAAGCTTTTGCTTATGCGTTAACATCAATCAAACAAATGGATGTTTCTTATAATGAAAATAATGGGATTGTATTGCCAGGATTGCTTAATGCACCAAATTGGTACGGTTATGGACAAGCTTTGGGCGGGCCAACTTATGGTTTTCTATTGGGTTCACAAGCAGATATCCGCAGAACAATTTTGGAGCGTGGCTGGGTTTCAGATTCAGATTATATGACCGATCCGTACATGCAGATGAAGAACCAAAATTTCTTGGCAAATGTGCAGATAGTGCCTGTAAATGAATTTAGAATTGATATTAATTTCTTGCATAACTATACTAGTAATTTCACGCAGGCGGGCTACAATGTAAGACAAAACTTAGATTATCCAAATCATGATTTTGCCTTTGGAAATGATTTAATGACCTATTCCAGAACAACCTGGACTTTCGGGACTTCATTTACTGATGGTAAAACCATTTATGACAATATCGTTTCTAATGCAAGAACTATTTCCCGGCAAATGGGAGGAGCACTTGATGCTAATGGATTTACCGACGGGCATTCATTGGCAAATCCTTATGTGTTGATTCCAGCTTTCCAGGCAGCAGTCGAAGGAAAAACACCAAGTGGTGCAATGACTGATGCTAAAAAATCTGGATTCCCATTGCCAAACTGGCGGGTTATTTATTCTGGATTGAAAAATATTCCTTTGGTCAACAGCCAGTTTTCTAAGTTTGATATTCTTCATGGTTATACTTCAACTTATACGGCGACAGGAATACAGTCGAGTGTCGATTTTTACAATGTTCAGAAAAATGGAGCGACAGACCGAGATGCGTTTGGAGATATTTACAATCCTTACACCTTCTCTCAAGTCGGTTATGTGGAGGCCTTTGCACCATTAATCGGAGCTGATGTTACGATGAGAAATAATATGCAATTCCGAGCGCAATATAATGTCGATCGACTGTTGATGCTCGGTTTAGTGAATCATACTTTAACAGAAGATATGGGGAAAGAATATATTTTTGGATTCGGATATATTCTGAAAGATTTAAAAATGAAAATGAACTTCAAAGGAAAAGAAAAAACCATTAAAAGCGACTTGAATATTCGTGGAGACTTTTCTTTGAGAGACAGCCAAACTAGAATTACCAATATTTTACAAGATGATTCACAAGTCACAGGCGGACAGAAAATGATGAGTTTTAAATTATCTGCAGATTATAATATGTCTCAGAATTTTAATATCAGATTCTTCTACGATCAGCTGATGACGAAGTATAAAATTTCTACCGCTTTCCCACTTTCAACAGTGCGGGCAGGTTTAACCGCAACATTTACTTTCGGCGGAAGTAGCGGGTTCTAATAATAATTTTACGATAATCTAGAACGATTATCTTCATTCAAAATCCCTCTCCATTGAAGAGGGATTTTGCTTGATGATTAAATTTAAATCCCTAATTTTGCTTATCATTAAATAACCTTATGAATAATCATATAGATAACGACGACGATGTATTCTCCGGAAACGAACATACACCGTTACGATCTGACGCATTCGAAAAATCCCCAGAAGAAAAAATCGAAATTATCCAAAAACATTTCCATCAAATCATGGAAACTTTAGGAATGGATATGACCGATGATTCCTTGAAAGATTCCCCGAGACGCGTTGCAAAAATGTATGTGAATGAAATTTTTGGCGGTCTTCTTCCAGAAAATAATCCACGCATTTCTACCTTTTCCAATAAATATAAATACCGCCAAATGTTGGTGGAAAAAGACATTACGGTTTATTCATTTTGCGAACATCATTTCTTACCCATTATTGGTAGAGCGCACGTTGCTTATATTTCAAATGGCGAAGTAATTGGTCTTTCAAAGATCAACCGAATCGTAGATTATTATGCAAAACGTCCGCAAGTTCAGGAGCGATTAACCATGCAAATTGTAGAGGCTTTGAAAGTTGCACTCGGAACGACAGATGTTGCTTGTATCATTGAGGCGAAACATTTGTGTGTAAATTGTCGTGGTATAAAAGATACTGCAAGTTCAACAACTACCGCAGAACTTAGCGGACTTTTCAGAAACAACCCGATTACAAGACAAGAATTTCTACATTATGTTGGAAGTCGTGCGAAATTGGATTAAATTAATTGGAAAATGTGGAAGTTTGAGAATTTAAAAATGAAATATTTTGTGCTTTAATTTTCATTCTTTATTGGAAGTTATTTTGTCAAAGTTTTCAGAAGTTTTTTTTAATTCCGAGAATTTTCTTTCCCCAACCCTAAAGGGTGGAAAATTCTCTAAAAACAGTTTTCAACAACAAGATTTGTCTTCTTAACAAAACCAAGACTTCTTTAAAAATTGGAAGTTCAACTCCCTTTAGTTGGGGCAATTTGGATTTTCAATTTTTTATAACTTAGCTGAAATTTTCAGAAGTTAAATTTTGCTTTGTTAAATCGTTATTTATAGTTTTTACTAAATTATAAACTGAATTTTTCAGAATAAAACAGAATAATAAGAAAACTCCAGAGGAGTTTTATCTGTGTAGAAT
>NZ_JBAVFG010000054.1:0-12988 GCF_049588135.1 Kaistella sp.
CATTATGAAGCCAAAAATTTGTTTATTTTAGCACCGAATCTTTTTAAAAAAGGCGCATAATTCAAAACCAAATGAATCGAAAATTTTTATTACCGTTTTTTTTATTTATTTCTTCAATGTTTTGCAGCCAGGATTTTTATACCGAAATGCGTAAGAACTATTGGGAATATGATGAAAATGATGAGAGAGCTTTTATATATTTAAATATCTGCATTGAAAAAGCAAAGAAAGAGAAAGATTATGCTGAACTTTTTCAGTCTTATGATGATGCTATTAGATTCTCAAAAAACAAAAAATTATTATATGCTGATAGTGCAATAGTAGCTGCAAATAAATCTAAAAACAAAGATTTAATTGGTAGTTCTTATGTAAACAAAGGAGTTATTTTCTACTTCAACTACAGGAAATACCAACCTGCATTAAATGAATATCTGAAAGGATATACTTATCTGAAAAACGCAAATGATCCTTTCCTGAAATACCAGAACCTTTATCACATTGGCGTTATGAAAAGCTATTTAGGCTATTATGATGAAGCCATTCAGATTTTTAAAGAATGTATTGCTTATTTCGAACCCAATACGAGAGCAAATATCCACCACAACTTAATCCTGAATAACCGAAAAGGCTATTTCAATTCTTTACATCAGCTGATTATATGTTATCAGCTCCTCGGAAATTTTAAAGAAGCAGAAAAACTTACAGATGAAGGTTTAAAAAAAATTCCCGAAGATGATTTCTTTTATCTTGATAAAAACTATTTTGAAAAATCCAAAGGAATTAATCAGTTTCATCAAAAAAAATATTCAGAAGCTATAAATAATTTAAATCATTCATTGCCGGGTTTGTTGAAAATTGATAATTTTTCAATAGCTTCCGTATCCTATTTCTACAAAGGAATGAGTTATAGCGAAATGGGGAACCAAGAACTTGCTCAGAAAAATTATAAAAAAGTAGATTCTATTTTTAATAAACACCAATTTATCCTTCCGGAATTAAGAAAAAATTATGAAGAACTAATTACCTATTATAAAGAAAAAAAAGACCCGAAACAAGAATTATATTTCACCAAACAGCTACTGAAAGCTGACAGCGTCATCGCAACAGATTTTAAATATCTCTCAACACGCATCCATAAAAATTACGATACTGAAAGTTTATTAGAAGCAAAAAATAAATTAGAAAATAAAAACTCTTTCGGCAAGTACCTACTGATTGGTTGTTTGATCATAATTTCCATTCTTACAGCTCTGCTTTTTTATTGGCTTAAAAGAAAAAAAGCAATAAAGAATAAATATGAAATTTTACTCAAGAAAATCAATACTGAAAAAAATACAGAAGTAAAAGAAGAAGATTTTTTACTGAAAAATAGTTTCAGTAAAAGTCTGAAGTTAGACGAAAAAATTGCAAAAAAAATACTGAAAGACATTTCCGCTTTTGAAAAAAGCAACGGCTTTATCGAAAAAGGTATTACGCTTGGCAAACTCGCCACTCAATTAAATACCAATACGAGTTATCTTTCCCAAATTATTAATGATTATAGTGGTGCTAATTTTAATACTTACATTAATAAGTTGCGGGTTGAATATGCAACTAATAAAATTTATAATGATAAAGACTGGCGTAAATATTCGGTTGAAGATATTGCCATTGCTTGTGGGTTTAGTAACCGTCAAAATTTTTCAAATTTTTTCTTCGAACAATACCGAATGCGACCTGCTGATTTTTTAAAAAAGAGAAAGGAAGAATTGGAGTTGCAGAAACATGCTAATTAAATTTCATCAAAAATAAAAAAATGGATGGATTTGCGAAGATTTGATTTAAAATCCCAATCTGCGACCCAACTTGATGATACAATTTTTATTTTTTTTATTTGAATCACCGAACCACTTTGTTAGGTTTGAGTGGAGATCTTCTTATGAAACGAAGTGGAATAAAAAAGCGCGAACACTTCGACAGGCTCAGTGTAAATTCCAGGCGGAAGTAGTCGCCCAAAAAATTATTTTATCAATACTATTTCTTATGCTATTCGATTTTGCTAAATTTGTGCGAAATCTAAACTTAAAATATGGAGTCCTACACGGAAAAAATTCTTATCACCGGCGCTCTCGGGCAAATCGGTACTGAACTTACCAATCGATTAGTTGAAATTCATGGCGCTGAAAATGTGGTCGCTTCGGGACTTGACCGTTGGGATAAAAACCTGACTTCTGCGGGATTCTACGAGAGAATGGATGTGACCAACACGCAACTGGTGAGACAGGTTATCAAAGATTACGAAATCACGACGGTTTATCATTTGGCATCTTTGCTATCTGGAACTTCTGAAAAACAGCCGCTTTTTGCATGGAAATTAAACATCGAACCTTTGCTTCAATTTTGTGAAATGGCGAAAGAAGGTTTGCTTAAAAAGATTTTCTGGCCGAGTTCTATTGCCGTTTTCGGAACTGGAATTCCGAAAGAAAATGTTGGTCAGGAAGTAGTTTTGAATCCGACAACTGTTTATGGAATTTCTAAAATGGCGGGTGAAAAATGGTGTGAATATTATCACAATAAATTCGGTGTTGATGTAAGAAGTATTCGTTATCCCGGTTTAATTTCCTGGAAAACACCTGCTGGTGGCGGAACGACAGATTATGCGGTTGAGATTTTTTATGAAGCGGTAGAAGAAGGAAAATACACGAGTTTTATTTCTGAAAATACGGGAATGCCGATGTTGTATATGAATGATGCGATTAAGGCAACCCTTGATTTAATGGGTGCTCCGAAAGAAAACCTTACCGTTCATACTGCTTATAATTTGGGTGGAATGTCTTTTACTCCAAAAGAACTGGCGGAAGAAATTAAGAAAGAAATGCCTGATTTTACGATTGATTACCAACCGGATTTCCGTCAGGAAATTGCAGATTCTTGGCCAGCGTCGATTGATGATTCTGTGGCGAAAAAAGACTGGGGACTTTCTTACGATTACGGAATTAGTGAAATGACGAAGGATATGTTGGATAATCTGAAAGTAAAGTTGGCGAAAAACTAATTTTCTATTATAAATAAAGCGCTGCAATTTCAAAGGATTTTTTTCTGATGATTATTTTGCAGCGTTTTTTTATACTTTCACCAAAATATTCTAGTTATAAAATGGTTTTAATTACTTTTTCATCTTCTACGAAAGTAATTAAGAAATAATCTTTCCATAAGATCTTTCAATCCCGTCATTTATGGCGAGATTTTTTTATGCTTATTCATTGGGTTTGGAAAAAAACAAGTTCAATCGCTTCATTTTCTTGCATGTTACAAAAAGAAGTTCTATTTTTGCACCTCGAAATAATTAACAAAATTAATTAACATTATGAACAATTACGAAACTGTTTTCATTTTAACTCCCGTTCTATCTGACGCTCAGGTGGAGGAAGCAGTGAAAAAATTTGAAGACCTATTGGCTTCACACAATTGCGAAATCGTTGCCAAAGAAAAATGGGGACTAAAGAAATTAGCTTATCCAATTCAATTAAAGAAGAATGGATTTTACACTTTGATCGAATTCAAAGGTGAAGGAACTGTAGTAGCAGATTTAGAACTTGCTTTCAAACGTGACGAGAGAGTTCTTCGTTACCTTACTACAAAACTTGACAAACATGCGATCGAGTATGCAGTAACGAGAAGAACGAAAGTGAAAACTGCGAAAGCTTAATTTTAACCCTTAAAAAAGAAAAGACATGGCAATAGATGATATGGCTAAACAAGCCTCAGCAGGAGGAGAATCTGAAGTAAGATTTTTAACTCCACTTGACATCAATACAAAATCTGACAAAAAATACTGTAGATTCAAAAAATTCGGTATTAAACATGTAGATTATAAAGATGCAGATTTCCTTCTTCAGTTCGTGAACGAACAAGGTAAAATTTTACCAAGAAGATATACAGGAACTTCTTTGAAATACCAAAGAAAAGTATCTGCAGCAATCAAAAGAGCAAGACACTTGGCAATGATGCCTTATGTAGCGGATCTTTTGAAATAAGACAAAATAGATAAAAGAATAAAGAGAGAAACTTAATTTGATTAAGTTTCTTTTTCAAAACTTTTGTTGCTGATTTATAAATTAATTCTAACGATTTTTTGATTAAAGAAGATCATTCTTTTTTCTAAAATTAAAAACGGACAACAACAATGGACATTATCCTAAAAAAAGACGTAGAAAACTTAGGTTTAGAGTTTGATACAGTAAGTGTAAAACCTGGTTATGCAAGAAACTTCTTGTTACCACAAGGATTAGCACTTTTGGCAACGCCAAAAAACAAAGCAGCTTTAGCAGAAACTTTAGAAGCTAGAAAAGACGAAGAAGCGAAATTGGTTGCGGCTGCAAATGCAATCGTAGAACAATTGAAAAAAACAAGCATCACTATTGCAACTAAAGTTGGTACTGGTGACAAATTGTTTGGTTCAATCAACAACGCTAACCTTTCTGATGAACTATCTAAAGTTGGAGTACAAGTTGATAAAAAATACATCAAGATCCCAGGGAACAACATTAAGAGAACTGGTAAATCTACTGCGATCATCAGACTTCACAGAGAAGTAGAATACAGCTACGAATTCGAAATCGTTTCTGATGCTCCACCAGTGGTAGAAGCTCCGAAACCAGTTGCTAAACCAAAAGCAGTTACAACAGAGGAAACTCCAGCTGAAGAAGCATAAGAGTTTTTGAAATAATTAAAATCCGTTATCATTTATTTGGTAGCGGATTTTTTTGGGTTTAATAGTCAATAGTGAATTTATATTCTTTAGTTTTGATTTTTCACTTCAAAGTTGATGCATTTCTCTAAATATTACCGAACTGAATTATAAGGTCTTCAATGAATTAAGTTCAGGAAAATAAATGATCCAAAACAGAAGGAAACACTCGCCTCCTATGAAGCATTTTATTTTAGTTTAAAGATGAATACTAAATTGAATTCTAGATTCATGTGGTGACATTTTGGGCTCTTTTGACGAATTCTCTGCTGCGTTGTTTTTGTCTGGTAATTATTACAGATGCTTTAAAAAAATGTATCATTAATTTCTGACAATAAGATTCTATAAAATAAGACCGTTTAAGATATTGGATGGAATTAACTTTAAATATAATCTGTCGATTACTCCCGTGATCTTTCGTCATTTTCATCAATCAGTTCAGCAAAAAAAACTTCAGAAATAATTCTGAAGTTTTGATCTAATAATTGATTATCTACAAATTTTAATATTTGCCTGGTGGCGTTTTCACATTTCCTAAAATATCCGGAAAGTAATAATCAGCAAGATGCTCGAATTCATCTCCTCTCATAAACATGTTAGCATCAACTTCTGCATAGGAAGTTTTCCCTGCAGCTCCAATAAGCTCATTACAGGTACGCAATGTGTTTTTATGGAAGTGGTACACTCTTTCACTCTTATCGGTAACATCTAAGCCTTTAATAAGCATTTTATCTTGGGTTGCCACACCGGTTGGACAAGTATTGGTATTACATCTTAATGCTTGAATACAACCTAGAGCAAACATAAATCCTCTGGCGTTATTACACATATCTGCACCCATCGCAATGGCACGCAAAATATCGAGGGAAGTTAATACTTTTCCACTTGCAATTACTTTCAATTTATCTCTTACGTTGAAGTTGGTCAAAGTTCTATTGACAAAAATCAATGAAGGTTCCAATGGCATTCCTACTCCATCAGAAAATTCTGGCGGTGCTGCTCCTGTTCCTCCTTCTGCTCCATCTACCGTAATAAAATCAGGATAAATTTTCAATACGTTCATCTGTGCACAAATATCTTCGAACTCTTTGGTATCCCCGATACATAATTTGAAACCAACAGGTTTTCCGTCTGAAAGTTCCCTTAATTCCTGCACAAATCTCAACAAGCCTGCAGCATCAGAAAAGGATGAGTGCGATGGCGGAGAAATAATAGTCATTCCCGGTTGTACGTGACGAATCGCCGCAATTTCCGCTGTGTTTTTTGAACCTGGTAATACTCCACCATGGCCTGGTTTTGCTCCTTGAGAAATTTTAATCTCAATCATTTTCACCGCTGGAATGGAAACATTTTTCTTGAATATTTCTGGCGAAAACTTACCGTGGTCATCTCTACAACCGAAATACCCAGTTCCGATTTGCCAGCACAAATCACCACCTTCTAAGTGGTAAGGCGAGATTCCACCTTCTCCGGTATTGTGGTAAAATCCACCTTTTTTTGCACCTCTGTTCAACGCCATCTGAGCACGATCACTTAATGATCCAAAACTCATTGCCGAGATATTAAAAAGTGATGCATTATATTTCTGAGTACATTGATCGCCACCGACCAAAACCGTTGGTAATTCTTCGGATGGTGATTTGGCATAGATGGAATGTTTTATTCCTTCGTATTTTCTATTATTAATTTCGAGCTGAGTCCCAAAAGGTACCGTATCGCTAATATTTTTGGCTCTTCTGTAGGCAGCAGAACGTTCGTTTCTTGGAAAAGGTTTCCCATCTGTTTCTCTTTCGATAAAATATTGCTGCATTTCTGGTGAAATTTCTTCGAAAAAATAACGGAAATAACCTAACACCGGAAAGTTCCGCAGAATGGCATGTCTCGTTTGGTAACTATTATAAAGTCCCACTATATAAATACAACTAAGCAGAATCGGAATCCAATAATGGGTTTTAATCAATATAGATATCGCCCAAGTTACAACCAGAAGTACTAGTCCCCACCTAATGAATTTTTCTCTCATTACATTTTTTTATTTAGTGCCCCAAAAATAATAATAATAAATGGACAAAAAAAACCACTTTCATTAATTTTGAGAAGAGTCTTATTGATAGTTTCTATTTTACTTATTCTAGGGGATTTTTAACATTTTTACTTGTTCAGAATCGGGACTAATCACAATTTCAAACGGCACATTCTGATCACAGATTTCTCCTTTTTCAACACCCAAAGATGATCAAATTAAAAATTGGTCTTTTATTTATTCAATGCCATTATTAATTCGCAGCGTATTGCTTTTAACTTTTTCTCAAAATGATATGAAATTTCTTAAATATTAATAGAGATAAAACGATATTAAAATCATTAATTATATCTATTCCCTTTTTTTGGCGTATTATTTGACTGCAATAAAAACATTAACTTAAAAAATCATCATGAGAAGAAATACGATATTAGTGGCAACGATGGCGATTGCAACAATCGGAACTACCACACAATCATGCATGGCCATCGCAACTTCTAGCGTGGGCTTGGCTGTTTTAAAACAAATTTTATTAGGAGGAATTACTAAAGGTTTAAATATTTTCAGTAATAAAGACAGTTTTCTGGCGAACCAGTTAATTGATACTGCTTTGCCCCAACAATTGCGAGACATTAATAATACTTTGCAAAAGTTAGGTTTAAACAGTTTGGTTCAAAAAGAAAAAGAATATATTGCGAGAGCAGCAGCATTCACTGTAGATACTTCTCGACCGATTTTGGTGAATGCCGTAAATTCTTTAACCGCAGAAGATGCCGCAAGAATTGTACAAGGAGGAAGTGGCGCTGCAACACAGATGTTACGAGAAAGAACATCTACACAATTAATGGCAGCCATTGCACCAAAAGTAGATGCAAAACTGAATGAATTTGGATTAGTGCAATCTTTGAATTCTGCATTATCGGGAACCAATATTTTAGGAAGTATTCTTGGCGGTCAAAATAGCAATAATCTAGCAACAAGTTCGATAAGTAAATTCGCTGCGCAGCAAATGGTGAATGGGCTTTTTAATATTATTGAAAATCACGAGCAACAAAATGCAAATACCATTCTTAATTCCCTCAATGCACCGAGATAAAAAATATATTTTAACTATCTTTGAATTCCGGTTTAGCCGGAATTTTTTTTAACTCAAATAAATATAAAATGGCTAATATTATTGAAAACGAAGATCATAAAAGTCCAGAAGATTTCTATATTTCTTTAAAAGAAAAATTAGAAGCTACCCATAATTTTCCGGAAGATTATCCTTTTAAATTCATCGTTTTAAATGAAGAAAAAAAAATAACGGAAATTTATAGGGTTTTTGATGGGATGCAATTTACATTGACAACGAGAGACAGTAAAAACGCAAAATACACCTCACTCAGTATTACAGCTTTCGTCCTTGATGCAGAACAGGTGATTTCTATTTATAAAAAAGTGGGCGAAATAGAAGGGGTGATGTCTCTTTAAATAAATACGATATGAATATTTTAATCACTGGAGGAACAGGATTAGTAGGAAGACCGCTCGTAAAAAAACTAGAGGAAAACCACCACCATACCGTAAGAATTTTATCCCGTTCAAAAAGTGAAAATAAAAATGAATTTTACTGGAATATCGCTAAAAAAGAAATCGACGAAAAAGCGTTTGAGAATTTAGATTGCATCATTCATTTGGCAGGTGCAAATATCAGTGAAAGATGGACTGAAGATCATAAAAAAGAAATGTTTTCTAGCAGAATCGATTCAGCGAATTTACTTCGAGAATATTGTGAGAAAAAAGAAATTCATCTGAAGGCATTCATTTCTTCGTCGGGGATTAATTATTATGGCACGTTTACTTCTGACCAAATTTTAACTGAAGAATCCGCAATTGTAAAAAATGATTTTCTCGCTCAACTTTGTGTGGAGTGGGAAAATGCCGCAGATCAATTTTCTAGAATTTCAGACCGAGTTGTCTGTTTACGAACCGCAATGGTTTTATCAAAATACAGCGGAGCGCTACCGATGCTGAAAAAAACAGTTGATTTAAATATTGGGTCGGCCGTTGGATCTGGTCAACAATGGATGAATTGGATTCATATCGATGATTTGGTAAAGATGTATGTGACCGCTGTTGAAAATTCAATAATCAATGGAAAATACAATGCCGTTGCTGATGAAACCCCAATGAATAAAGACTTCATGAAGAGTTTAGCAAAAGTAAGAAACAAGTTTTTTCTTCCTTTTAATGTTCCCACTTTTGTAATGAAATCAGTATTCGGAGAAATGAGTTCTATTATTTTAGAAGGAACTCGTGCGGATAATAAAAAAATCAAATCACAGGGATTTGATTTTAAATATTCACATCTTGATGATGCTTTCAAAAATTTAGTTTAATTACTTTTCATTATTACACGACAAAACTTCAAAAAATAGAGTATTAACCGCATTCCGATAATTATCAGAAGAGACAAAAGTGTAATTCAGAAAAAGTAAAAAATCAACAGTATGCGAAAGTGAAGTGCTTGTCCATACTGCTTTTTTCAACTTCCAAATTACTTCAAGCATCATGTAGGCGGCACCCTACTGAAACAATCTGCTAAATACTCAACTATCATTTAAAGAACAAAAAAAATTGTAAAAAATTCTTTAATTCAAAACTATATCGTAATATTGCAATATTATAATACAGATATGGGAACGACTAAAACGGAACATTTTACAGAAAAACAAAGCGAAATTGCGATCATCGCAAAAGCTATGGGGCATCCCGCAAGGGTTGCCATTATTGACTTGTTGTTAAAAGTAAATGCTTGTATCGGAAATGATATTTTAGAAAAAATACCGCTTGCACAGCCTACGATTTCTCAACACCTAAAAGTTCTTAAAGATGCCAATTTAATTAAAGGAACGATTGAGGGAAATACGGTGTGCTATTGTATCAACGAATCTACTTTTGAATTATTAAATACATATTTTAGAAACATTGCTACTACTGTTATCCACCAAGACTGTTGTTAAAATTAGAATTATGACCTTAAAAAATATAGACAAATTAGGAACTTTCGGGCTTTTCCTGACTGCATTACTTTCACCCTGTTGTTTCCCGCTTTTTGCATTTGTAGCTTCAGCATTGGGATTAGGAAGTTTTGAATTATTTGGCGGTTGGACAATGTGGATTTTTCAGGCAATGGTTTTAGTAAGTATTGCAGGACTTAGTATTTCTTATTTCAAGCATCGTTCTGCATATCCTTTATCTGTTGCAATTCCAAGCGGAATTTTGATTTTTTATGGTTATTACTTCAATGAAAACGACTATTGGACTTACTTTCTTTACGCAGGAATGTTTGGCCTTTTAATAGCAACATTATGGAATTACAAACGCAACAAAATACATGGATCTTGCAATACTTCCACAACACACAACGGTAAGACAGTAGAACTCAATTCAACAATCACTTGCCCCGAATGTGGACATCAGAAAGAAGAAACTATGCCCACCGACGCTTGCCAATATTTTTATGAATGTGAAAACTGCAAAACAATATTAAAGCCATTACAAGGAGATTGTTGTGTGTATTGTAGTTACGGAACCGTAAAATGTCCGCCCATTCAAGCAAATGAAAATTGCTGCTAAAAATGGAAATAAAACTAAAATTTTTAGACCGATATTTAACGCTTTGGATTTTCCTTGCAATGGCAATTGGTATAAGTTTGGGACATTTTTTTCCAAATATTTCTAATAACCTCAATGCCATTTCTATCGGAACTACCAATATTCCTTTGGCAATCGGATTAATTTTAATGATGTATCCACCATTGGCAAAAGTGGATTATTCCCTATTATCCAAAGCGTTACAAGATAGAAAAGTAATTGCTATTTCTTTATTGCTTAATTGGGTAATCGGTACTTTGTTGATGTTCGGATTAGCCGTTTTGTTTTTGAAAAATGAACCCGAATATATGACAGGGCTTATTCTAATTGGTTTGGCAAGATGTATCGCAATGGTTATTGTTTGGAGTGATTTAGCCAAAGCAAACCGAGAATACACCGCTTTACTTGTTGCTTTGAATAGTATTTTTCAAATTCTCTCTTACAGCTTTTTTGTATGGTTATTCATCACTATTTTACCGAAATATCTTGGTTTGGGAAATTTTGATGTAAGCGTTTCAATGCGAGACGTTACCGAAAGTGTTTTAATATACTTGGGTATTCCATTTTTCGCAGGATTTCTAACCCGATACATTTTAATTAAAAAAAAGGGAAAAGAATGGTATAATCATAAATTCATCCCTAAAATCTCACCCATTACGTTAATTGCCCTTTTGCTGACTATTGTGTTGATGTTCAGTTTGAAAGGTGATAAAATAATAGAATTACCATTTGATGTTTTAAAAATAGCTATTCCACTTATCATTTATTTTGTACTGATGTTTTTCGTGAGTTTTTTCATCAACAAAGCATTGAAAGTTCCTTATGATAAAAATGCTTCTATCTCATTCACAGCCACAGGAAATAATTTTGAATTGGCAATTGCGGTTGCTATTTCTGTTTTTGGCATCAATTCACCACAGGCATTTGTAGGCGTTATTGGTCCTTTGGTAGAAGTACCGGTTTTAATATTATTGGTAAAAATTAGTTTATTTCTCAAACAAAAATATTATATTAAATGAAACAGAAAATTTTAGTGCTTTGCACAGGAAACAGTTGCAGAAGCCAAATTGCGGAAGGTTATTTGCGATATTTTGCAAGTAACAAAGCAGATGTTTACAGTGCAGGTGTAGAAACGCACGGAGTAAATCCAAAAGCAATCGCAACAATGAAAGAAGATGGAATTGACATTTCAAACCATACTTCAAACAACATTGACGAATATCGAAATATCGATTTTGACTTTGTCATTACGGTTTGCGACAACGCCAAAGAACGCTGTCCATTCTTTCCGACAAAAGCCCAAAAATTTCATTACAATTTTCCCGACCCCGCAAAAACAACAGGAACAGAGGAAGAAATTGCCGAAAAATTCAGAAAAGTAAGACAACAAATCAAAGATTACTGCGAAAATTTTGTTACTGAAAATTTGTAAATGAATAAGCAAAAAAAGACGAATGCATATCTACTTACTTTTCAATAAAAAATTTCACATTTTCGATTGGGCGACCAATCATTGCTACAGAACCTTTAATGATAATTGGTCTTTGGATTAATTCTGGATTCTGCAATAACATTTGGATTAAATCGTCATCAGATAAGTTTTTATCTCGAAATTGTTCTTGATAAAGTTTCTCATTTGTTCTCACCAAATCCTTTACGGGACAATGAAGTTTCTTCAGAACAGTGCGAAGTTCCATTTCACTTAATGGCTGATTGATGATATCAATAATTTCAAAAGGAACACTATTTTCATCCAAATATTCTAAAATCCCACGACTTTTCGAACAAGAATTATTGTGAAGAATTTTAATCATTTTTTCGGATTTAAATGGTTATTCTATGATTTAGGAACGTTGGATAAGTCATTAAAAAAGTCCGTGTAATTCGGTTTCTATTCTTTGTAAAATTATACCAAAATCTTCGGGTCTTTCTACGAAGTCCAAATCATCAACTTCGATAATCAAAAGTTTCCCTTCGTCATAATTAGAAATCCATTTTTCATATTTCTGATTCAGTTTTGAAAGGTATTCAATAGAAATTGAAGCTTCATAATCACGTCCTCTTTTGTAAATTTTCTTTACCAGATTAGGAACATCAGACTTTAAATAAATTAACAAATCCGGTGCCGAAACAAAACTCTTCATCAAATTAAAAACTGAAGAATAGTTATTAAAATCACGATTGGTAAGCAACTCCATATCATTTAGATTTTCCGCGAAAATATGTGCATCTTCATAAATTGTACGATCCTGAATAACACTTTTTCCACTTTCCCGAATCTCCTTTACTTGCCGAAATCTACTTCCCAAAAAATAAATTTGTAAGGCAAAACTCCATTTGCTCATATCGGCATAAAAATCCTCTAAATAAGGATTGTGATCTACATCTTCAAATTGCGCTTCCCAACCGTAATGTTTTGATAACATAGTAGTTAAAGTTGTTTTTCCCGCGCCGATATTTCCTGTAACAGCAATGTGCATTTCTAAATTTTATTTAATGGATCAGTAATAATATTTTAAAAAAAAGGCTAAGAATTAACTGCGAACTGCCTTTATTAAAAGATAGTTTTTATTTAATTTCAAAGTCTTTTTCGATGC
>NZ_JBAVFG010000055.1:0-18310 GCF_049588135.1 Kaistella sp.
GGAATGTATTTTGAGGCTTTTTTATTCGTTTCCATGCTGTTTTCCTTTTAGAAAATACTTTAAATTTGCGTATGATCAATTTCATTAAGAAAAACATCGCTTTAATTTGGGCGAAAAATCACGTTAAAAAAACGAATTCCTTTAAAGCAAACGCAGTTCAAGATCAAGAGAACCTTTTACTATCTCTGGTAAAAACTGCCGAAAAAACTTTGTTTGGTAGAACCCATCAATTTGAAAATATAAAAACGATTCAAGATTTTCAAAACCAAGTTCAAATTGCGGATTATGAAGATTTAAAACCTTTTATTGAAAAAGTAAAAAAAGGACAACGAAATATTCTCTGGACTGATACTCCTGAGTATTTTGCGAAAACTTCGGGAACGACTTCCGGATCCAAATATATTCCCATTTCAAAAGAAGGAATGCCTTATCAAATCGCCGCAGCACAAAGTGCGATTTTTCATTATATCGCCAAAAAAAACAACGCCGATTTCGTTAATGGAAAGATGATTTTCCTTCAAGGAAGTCCCGAATTGCAAGAAATAAACGGGATACAAACCGGCAGACTTTCCGGAATTGTCGCTCATCATATTCCGTCCTATTTACAGAAAAACCGTTTACCAAGTTTAAAAACCAACCTCATCGAAGACTGGGAAACCAAAGTTGACGAAATCGTAAAGGAAACCGAAAAGGAAAACATGACTTTAATTTCCGGGATTCCGCCTTGGTTGATTATGTATTTTGAAAAACTCATCGAACGAAACGGTAAAAAGATTACAGAACTTTTTCCCAACCTTCAACTCATTATTACCGGCGGCGTCAATTATGAACCTTACCGCAAAAAAATGAATGAACTTCTGGGAAAACCTGTTGATACTTTGCAGACCTTTCCGGCGAGTGAAGGTTTTTTCGCTTTTCAAGATGACTATCAAAAAGAAGGTTTATTGCTTTTAACCAATCACGGAATTTTCTATGAATTTGTTCCTTTAGAAGAATTTGGAAAACCAGAAGCGAAAAGATTGACTTTAAAAGAGATTGAACTCCATAAAGATTACGCTTTAATTTTAACCACCAATTCAGGACTTTGGGCGTATTCTATCGGCGATGTTGTTCGGTTTATTTCTAAAAATCCGTATCGTATTTTGGTCTCAGGAAGAACGAAACATTTCACGTCTGCTTTTGGCGAACACGTTATTGCATTTGAGGTTGAGGAAGCATTGAAATCTACGGTTGAAAAATTCCCGGCACAGATCACAGAATTTCATCTTGCACCACAAGTAAATCCCACAGAAGGTTTGCCATATCATGAATGGTTTATCGAATTTGAAAAGGAACCTGAAAATTTAGGAGATTTCAGAAAAAATTTAGATCAAGAAATGCGAAAACGAAACACCTATTATAATGATTTGATTTCCGGGAATATTTTGCAACCTTTAATTATTACTAAATTAAAGAAGAATGCTTTTCAGGATTATGCCAAATCTGAAGGAAAATTAGGCGGACAAAATAAAACTCCGAGATTAGCGAATGACCGAAAGATTGCGGATTTTTTGGGGAAATTCAAAATTTAATGACTCACCACTTTCAACCCTACCACCGAAGCAATTAAAGTAAAAACAAAAAATATTCGCCAGAAAGTTGCCGGCTCATTAAAGATAAAGATTCCCATAAAAACCGCACCTACTGCACCGATTCCCGTCCAGACTGCATACGCCGTTCCAATCGGTATAGGAGTCGTACCTACAGAAATTGCTTTGTACAATAAAAACATACTCAAGAATAAAGAAATCACAAAACCTGCCCACCAGAAATAACTTTCTTTTCCTGTGCTTTCCTGTGCTTTTCCGAGACAAGTAGCAAATCCTGTTTCAAATAAACCACCGATAATGAGTAAAATCCAATTCATAGGTCAAAGATAATTTTTTTTATAAAACTCAAGTGCTTCTAAAAGCCACGAGTTCACAAATCTTTTCTTCTTTAAATCACTTTATTTCATTTCAACCATCGAAAACCCGTCAACCAATTAAAAAAAAAGATTCGTGCATTCGCGGCAAATTATTAAATGATTTTTCGTTTCTAAAATTTACTTTTGCAAAATGATTTCATTGCAACCCATTCAGACCTTAAAAATCCCCGAATTCCGAAACCTCATGACAGGTCGGTTTTTTTTGATTTTATCTTTTAGAATGTTGGCAACCTTACTCGGTTGGTGGGTTTATCAACTAACCAAAGAGCCCTTCGCTATCGGCTTAATTGGTTTATCAGAAGTCATTCCCGCAGTTTCAACTGCGCTTTATGCAGGGCATGTTATCGATAATTCTGAGAAGAAAAGACTCCTGCTAATTTGCAATTACGCTTACGTTGCACTCATTGCTTTGCTAGCAATCCCTGCATTTTTCGATCATCAACTATTACATTTCAGCAATCTTCAAATTTCCTATTATATTTACGCTGTCATCTTTTTTACAGGTTTTTGTCGTGCATTTATCGGACCAATTATTCCGTCGATGATTCCAAAAATCGTGTCCAAAGAAAAACTCCCAAATGCGATTACTTTAAACCAAGCCACCTTTCTTACTGCTTCGGTTTCTGGTCATGCTTTGGGTGGATTTTTAATCCACTGGATCGATATTTCCGGAACCATTCTCGTCATTGTTGGATTAATGATTTTCTCCTCCATTTTCTTTTGGTTTCTAAAAAAACATCCCTCAGAAAATAGTGACCGAACAATGGGCGTAGTGGAAAGTATGCGCGAAGGAATCGCCTACATTTACAAAACCAAAGAAATCCTGGGCGCACTTTGCCTCGATATGTTTGCCGTACTTTTTGGAGGAGCCGTCGCCATGATTCCTGTTTTCGCAACCGATATTTTAAACGTAGGCTCCGAAGGTTTCGGCTTACTAAATGCCGCTTCAGACATCGGTTCTATGTGCATTATTATGACATTAGCATTTGTTCCTTTAACCAAAAATCAAGGTAAAATTCTACTTGTTGCAGTCGCAGGTTTTGGTTTATGCATCATCGGTTTCGGCCTGTCCAAATTATATTGGCTCTCCTTTTTCTTACTGGTTGCAAGCGGAATGCTCGATGGAATTTCCGTCGTTATCCGTGGAACAATCGTTCAGTTAAAAACACCCAATCATATTCGTGGCCGGGTATTAAGTGTGAATTCCATTTTCATCATGTCGAGTAATGAAATGGGGCAATTCGAAAGTGGAGTTGCAGCCAAACTTTTAGGAGTCGTTCGTTCGGTAGTTTTTGGAGGAACCATGACGGTTTTAATTGCACTTTTAGTTGGAACCACGGTACCAAAACTTCGCAAAATGAAGTATTGATTTTTTAGGAGCAACAAGGGTAGAACTTCTAACAAGTTCAGTCCGGCTCTTCATTGCAATCTTTTTTCGCCGCACCTTTACCCATCGCTAAAAAAAAGGATTTCCATTGCGATCCGGGCTAGAATAAAAACCCCGATCTCTTTCGACTTACCAACATTGCAACATATTAATAAACAACTTATTGACCTTCAAAAAGAAGATATTGTTAATTAAATATTCTGAACAAAAACTTAAAAAAACTATCTTTGTCACATGGCACAAAAGGAAACTTTATCTTCATTAATTCATGGTAATTTCGCTAAGGAACTTTCGATTTCCGACGGAAAAATGCCCCCAAATGCAATAGAATTCGAGAAACTCGTTATCGGAACTTTTCTGATTGATAAAAAAGGTTTGGATTATTCCATCGATTTATTAACGGCAGACGTTTTTTATGACCCAAGACATCAGGAAATTTTCCGCATCATTGTTAAGTTATTTGAAGGAAATCATCCGGTAGATTTAATGACGGTAATTCAGGAATTAAAGAAAACCGACAAATTAGCACTTGCTGGTGGCGATCATTATATCATTGATTTAACGATGGGGGTTTCTTCCAGTGCGCATATCGAATACCATGTTCGGGTCATTTTAGAAAAATTTATTCTGCGCAGTTTGATTAATGTTTCCGCCAATGTGATCGACAGTTCTTATAAAGAATCTACCGACGTTTTCGAACTTTTAGATAAAGCCGAACAATCCTTTTTTGAAATTACCAACGGAACCATTAAAAAAGGTTTCGACACGGCAAACACTTTGGTTGCACAGGCGATTGAAACTATTAAAGCATTAAAAGACAAAGAAGGAATCTCCGGAATCCCATCTGGATTTAAAGATATTGATAAAGAAACTGGTGGTTGGCAAAACTCAGATTTAATTATTATTGCGGCTCGTCCAGCGATGGGTAAAACCGCTTTCTTGCTTTCGATGGCGAGAAACATTGCAGTTGAACACAATATCCCAATGGCATTATTCTCCCTGGAGATGGCTTCTGTACAGTTGATCACCAGAATGATCGCTTCAGAAACCGGAATTTCTTCTGAGAAATTAAGAAAAGGACAAATGAACGATGAAGAATGGCAACGCTTATTCTCTAACGTTTCCGCTTTAGAAAATGCTCCTTTATATATTGATGAAACGCCTTCACTTTCTGTATTCGATTTTCGAGCAAAATGCCGAAGATTGGTCATGCAGCACGGAGTGAAAATTATCATGGTCGATTATCTTCAGTTGATGACTGCGAATTCCGGAAAAGGTGGCGCAGGAAACCGTGAGCAGGAAATTGCAATGATCTCCCGTTCCCTAAAAGCGATTGCAAAAGAACTGAATGTTCCTGTTATTGCACTTTCTCAACTTTCAAGAAGTGTGGAAACCCGACCTGGAAAAAGACCGATGCTTTCTGACCTTCGGGAATCTGGAGCGATTGAGCAGGATGCCGATATTGTTTCCTTTATTTTCCGTCCAGAATATTACAAAATAACCACTTGGGATAATGATGAAGACGGTGGCGAATCTTCGACTGAAAACCAGGCAGAACTCATTATTGCAAAACACCGTAATGGTGCGACGGCAGATGTGAGAATGTCTTTCCACAAAAATATTGCAAAATTTGCAGACCTCGATTTATTTGGTGGCGGCGGCGGTTATGGATACCAATCTTCTAATTTCGGACAACAGGATACTCCAAGTGGATTTGAAAAAATTAAAACCACAATTGATCCTGGTGCGGCTTTCGATTTGCCAAAAGGTAATGGAAATCTTTCGGGTTCATCGATGAATGATGCGGATGATGATGACGATTTTCAATTTTAGGAATGAGTCTTAGAATCGAAATTTATACCGACGGCGCTTGTAGTGGAAACCCTGGAAAAGGCGGTTACGGAATCGTAATGAAAGTCCCAGAAAAAAATTACGAAAAAAGATATTCACAAGGTTTTCGCCTTACGACCAATAACCGCATGGAATTGTTGGCAGTAATCACGGCTTTGGAAAAATTAAAATCTACCGAAAACGATATTCATATTTTCACTGACAGCAAATATGTTTCCGATGCAATTAATCAGAAATGGATTTTCGGCTGGATTAAAAAAGGTTTTAAAAATGTAAAAAACCCGGATTTGTGGCAGAGAATGGTTCCTTTAATTAAGACACATCAAACTACTTTTCATTGGGTGAAAGGTCACGCCGGACATCCCGAAAACGAAATCTGCGATCAACTCGCCGTGAAAGCCTCCCAATCCACAAAACTCGAAATCGACGATTATTTCGAGAATTTAAAAGATGGCGGACTTTTTTAGGTGAATAGTGAATTTTTCTGCGGAAGTGAATAGTGAATTTGAAATTCACTCGAAGAAATTCACTTGCGAAGCAAAATTATTTACCTTTGTTAGATGAATTACCTTGATGCACTGAACAAAAGATATTCGGTGAAAAAATTTGATCCTAAAAAAGCAGTTTCTTCCGATGCACTCTATCACATTTTAGAAGCGGCAAGACTTTCGGCGAGTTCATTAGGACTGCAACCTTATCGGCTAATTATTGTGCAAAGTCCAGAAATGAAAGAAAAACTCATTCCTGCTTTTTACAATCCATCACAAATCTCAACCTGCTCTCATTTAATTGTTATTGTTTCAAAAAATAATATTGGCAACGAATATATTGGCAATTATTTCAGTCACATTTCCGAAACCAGAGAAGTTCCTTTAGAAAGTCTCAATCCTTTTCGGGACAGCATTAGCAAACACATCCAACATTTAGACCCAAAAGAAGTGATGATTTGGGCAGATAAACAAAGTTATATTGTTTTGGGAAATCTGATGTTTGCCGCCGCTTTGGAAAATGTGGATACTTGCCCGATGGAAGGTTTTAAACAAGATTTAATAGAAGAAATTTTGGGATTAAATCCCGAAAAAGAAAAGGTTTCCGTCACTTTAGCTTTGGGTTTTCGGGCAGAAGATGATGCTTTCCAAACGATGAAAAAAGTGCGAAAACCGGATGATAAATTGTTTAAATTTCTGTAATTTTAATTTTTAAATGAAAGATAAAATGAATGCAATCCGACAAATCGTAGCGGTGAAAAACCACAAATTAGATATTCAGCTTCCCGAAAACTTCGATGCAGAATTTGCGGAAGTGATTATATTTCCGAAAGAAGAAGAAGAATTTGATTTTGAAATTTCGGAAGAAGAAAAAGCATTAATGCGAAAACGTTTTGCGGAATCAAAAGAAGAAGATTTTGAAGATTGGGATACAATAAAACATAATTATTTATAAAATGTTTCGGGTTTTAATTTCAAAAAATGCAAAATTTGACCTGAAAGATTGTTCTGATTTTTATGGTTCTATTTCAAAAGGACTTAAATCAAAATTTCTCTTAAATTTCAATAAAGCTTTAGAGGAATTGAAAGAATTTCCTTACTTTCAGTTACGTTATGATGAATTTAGAATGCGGCAGGTTAATGCTTTTCCGGTGATGATTCATTATATAGTTTTCGAAGAGAAAAAAATTGTGAAAATTTATGGTGTTCGTTTCGCCAAAGCAAATCCAGAAAATTATCCTAAAGTTTAAATTTATTTAAAATTTGACTCTGCCATTCTGAACGAATAAAAGAAAATAAAGAATCCTTTTTAAAATATGATTACAATTAAAAAAATAAATTTAGATGGTTTTGATAGTCATTTAATTGAAAATTCGTTTAGGAAATATGCAATTAGGAAAGGTAAAATGATTGAATTTGCGGGCAATTCTGGGTATCAAAAAATAGAAAATAAATATTTTTTTGCTAATGAAAATGATAAATATTTTGAGGCAACAAGGATAAAATATCCTTTTGAAAATATTTTACCAAGATTAATTTTAAAACTCGATAAATCAAATTTTCAGAATATTAAAGTCCGCTTCAGTATAATTTCAGGAATCTATTTTTTCTTTTTATATTCAATTTTACTCCTATTTGTCGGAATTATAATTTTTAAGAATAATTTTAGTGGAAATGTTTCAATCATTTTAATTTTACTTTTGATTCAAATATTAGGAACTATAATTGAGTATAAATTAACATTAAAAATAATTAATAAAATAATTAAAACATCAATTATTAAATGATAAAAGCAGACGTTCTCGTAATCGGTTCCGGGATTTCCGGACTTTCTTATGCGATAAAAATTTCCGAAAAAATGCCCGATGCCAAAATCATCATCGTTACAAAAGCCGATGAAGACGAAAGCAACACCAAATATGCACAAGGCGGTTTGGCGGTGGTAACCGATTTCGACAAAGACAATTTCCAAAAACATATCGACGATACGATGCGAGCCGGCGACGGCGAAAACAAACACGATGTCGTGGAAATGGTGATCAAAGAAGGTCCCGCAAGATTTCAGGAATTGGTTGATTGGGGAACAAGATTCGACCAAAAAGACGGTCACCTCATGCTCGGAAGAGAAGGCGGCCACACCGAAAACCGAATCGTGCATCACAAAGATATTACCGGCGCAGAAATTGAACGCGCTTTGCTCGAAACCGTCAATAAATCCCCAAATATCAAAATGTTGCCGCACCATTACGTCATCGATTTAATTACGCAACACCACGTTCCGGGAAAAGAGCTGAATACCGACAATATTTCTTGTTATGGCGCTTATATTCTCGACGAGAAAAGCAAAAGCATCAAAAAAATTACAGCGAAAATAACTTTGGTTGCGACAGGTGGAGCTGGTCATGTTTACAAAAACACCACCAATCCAATTATCGCAACCGGCGACGGAATTGCCTTTGTTCACCGAGCGCGCGGAAAAATTTCCAACATGCAATATTACCAGTTTCACCCAACTGCACTCTTTTCTAAAAGAGATGGAATGTTGTTTTTGATTTCCGAAGCCGTTCGTGGCGACGGTGCAAAACTTCGGTTGAAAAACGGCGAAAAATTCATGCAAAAATATGATGAACGCGAAGAATTAGCATCCAGAGATATTGTTGCAAGAGCCATTGATAATGAACTTAAAATTTCGGGCGACGAATATGTTGGGCTTGATTGTCGTGAAATGGACAAAGAAAAATTCGTTGAACATTTCCCAAATATTTATCAAAAATGCATCGATGAAGGGATTGATCCTTTCAAGCAACTCATTCCCGTGGTTCCGGCGTGTCATTATTTGATGGGCGGAATTGAGATTGATATGGACGGACAAAGTTCCATTAAAAACCTTTTCGCAGTGGGCGAATGCACGAATTCTGGACTTCATGGCGCGAATCGATTGGCTTCAAATTCTTTATTGGAAGGTTTGGTTTTCGGGCATAATGCTGCGATGAAAACCGTGGAACTTTTAGGAATTAATGATTTTAATTTTGATGATTTAAAAGCCATCCCAGAATGGAATGAAGAAGGCATGAAAATGATGGACGAAATGGTGATGGTTTCCTATCTCAGAAGGCAATTGCAGGAAATGATGAGCGATTTGGTAAGCATCGTAAGAAGCAACGAAAGATTAGAACTTGCCAAAAGAAAGCAACGCGAAATTTTCGAGGCGGTGAACGAATTATACAGCTACTCTCTCCTTTCGCCAAAACTTTCGGAACTGCGAAATTTAACGAATATTTCTTACCTAATCATTAAACAATCGATGCAGATGAAGGAAAACAAAGGTGCTTTTTATAATAAAGATTTGATTTAAATGAAAATATCACCCATCATAAAACCAGAAGAATTATTGAATTTACCGAAAGAAAATTTAATAATCGTAGATGCGGGAAGCGGAAATTCTTCTCACGAAAACTATCTTCAAAAACATCTTGACGGTGCTTTTTATGTAGATTTGAACGAAGATTTAGCCGAAATTCCTAAAAACGCAAAAAGCGGTGGAAGACACCCTTTGCCAAGTTTGGAAAAATTTGCGGAAGTTTTACTAAATTTAGGAATTGATGAAAATGCTCATGTCATTATTTATGACGATAAAAATGCATCAAATTCTGCTGCACGTTTTTGGTGGATGCTAAAATCTGCCGGAATTGAAAACGTTCAGGTTTTGGATGGCGGTTTACAAATGGCAATAGCAAAAGGATTTAACATCAATTCAAATAAAGTTGAGCCTAAAAAAGCAGAAAAAATTAATTTAAAAGAATGGAAACTGCCGAAAGTGGATATCAATTTTGTTGAGAAAAATTCTGAAAACCCTGATTTTTTGGTGATTGATGTTCGTGAAAAAGACCGCTATGATGGTAAAACAGAACCTATCGATGAAGTTGCAGGACATATTCCCGGTGCGATCAATGTTCCTTTTAAAGAAAATCTCAACGAAGATGGAACTTTTAAAAACCCTGAAATTTTAAGGGAAATATATTCTAAAATTTTCAAAAACATTCCTTCAGAAAACATCACAATCCATTGTGGATCGGGCGTTACAGCTTGTCATACTTTGTTGGCTTTGGATTATGCAGGTTTCGAAATCCCGAATCTTTATGTGGGTTCTTGGAGCGAATGGAGCAGAAATAATTTGGAAATAGCAAAAAATATTTAATTAAATTTAAACCATAAAGATTATCTAATTTATAAATTCATGAAAAAACCCACATACATCACCAAAGAAGCTTTAAAAAATTTCATTAAAAATGCTTTGGAAGAAGACATTCAAGATGGCGATCATTCTACGCTTTCCACGATTCCTAAAGACTTGCAGCAGAGTGCAAAACTTTTAGTAAAAGAAAATTGCATCTTGGCGGGTGTGGAATTGGCTGCAACTATTTTTAAACAATTTGATAAAAATTTGAAAATTGAAGTTTTTATTAAAGATGGTGAAACGGCAAAAGTGGGCGATATTGCTTTTATCGTAACCGGAAGTGCACGTTCCATCTTATCCACCGAAAGATTGGCACTGAATTGCATGCAAAGAATGAGCGGCATTGCGACTTTAACCCACGATTGGGACTCGCGATTATTGGGCACAAAAACGAAACTTTTAGACACCAGAAAAACAACTCCCAATTTCAGAATTTGTGAAAAATGGGCGGTTGCAATTGGCGGCGGAACCAATCATCGATACGGTTTGTATGACATGATTATGCTAAAAGACAATCATATTGATTACAACGGAAGCATTACGAACGCCGTGAAAATGGCGAAAGATTATATTAAAAAAACAAAAAAACCGTTAAAGATTGAGGTGGAAACCAGAAATCTGGCAGAAGTTGAAGAAGCTATAAAGTCTGAAGCAGACCGAATTATGCTCGATAATATGGATGTTCAAACGATGAGAAAAGCAGTACAACTCATCAATGGAAAATGCGAAAGTGAAGCTTCGGGCGGAATTACCCGAGACATGTTGAAAGAGATTGCAAAAACCGGTGTTGATTATATTTCGGCGGGTGCTTTAACCCATTCTGCGGATAATATTGACTTGAGCTTAAAAGCAGTGAAATAATTTATCGGAAATGTAAATTTAAGGTGTCGAAATTAATGATTACACAATGAATATATATATTTTCACCACAAAAACGCACTAACAAAGGACTTAGAATCAATTCTTTAATTTAAAAATTAACAAAATTTTAAATGTTAACAATTTATTCATAATTGTTCCGTTTTTTTTAAATAGTTTTGCACTAATTCATTAGAACTAAAAATAAGTTTAAAATTTATGAAAAGTAACGTATTAAAAAAGTCGATGTTAACTGTGGTCATCACTCTTTCAACTGCGAGTGTTTATTACGCACAAAAAGTTAAAGACACTACAAGCCGAGAAGCAGATATTGAGCAGGTAGTTCTTACTGGTGTTGCGGATCTTGCAAAGGATCGTAAAACTCCAGTAGCGGTTTCTACAATTAAAGAAGCACAAATCATTGAAAAACTTGGTAACCAAGAGTTTCCTGAGATTCTGAACGCAACTCCATCTGTTTACGCTACCAAAGGAGGTGGTGGTTTTGGTGACTCCAAATTAAACATCAGAGGTTTTGCACAAGAAAACATTGCGGTGATGATTAATGGTGTACCTGTGAATGATATGGAAAACGGTTCTGTTTACTGGAGTAACTGGGCCGGTTTATCTGATGTAACTTCTGCAATGCAGGTTCAAAGAGGACTAGGATCTTCTAAATTGGCAATTGCTTCTGTAGGTGGTACTGTGAATATTCTTACCAGAGCTGCTGACAGAAAAGAAGGTGGGAAGGTATCTGTAGGACTTGGTAATGATGGTTATGTAAAATCACTTTTCGCCTACAACAGCGGAAAAGGACAAACGGGCTGGTCTACCTCATTCTTATTAAGCAGAACAGCAGGATCTACTTATGCTAGCGGAACAGATTTCGAAGGTTATAACTATTATTTTGCTCTTGGATATCAACCTAATGCAAAGCATGATTTTCAGTTCACTTTAACTGGTGCTCCCCAATATCATAATCAACGTGCTTTCGAAATTACTTTACAAAAATTAATAGACAGAGGTTCTTTAGATAGACCAGATAGAAGATATAATGAACAAGAAGGTGTTCTAAATGGAAAAGAATACACTTTTAAAAGAAATTACTACCACAAGCCAGTAATGTCCTTAAACTGGGATTGGAAAATGTCTGAAGCTTCAAAACTAAGCACCGTAGCTTATGGTTCTTTCGGTAGAGGTGCAGGAACTGCTAATGTCGGAACAGCTAATGGAAAAGCACTTAGTGCTTTTCAACCTATAGGTGGACTTGTTGATTTTGATGCAATTGTGGCAGCAAACCAAGCTTCTACTCCAGAAAAAGGTGTTCTTATTAGAAATGCTTCTATTAATTCTCACAACTGGTATGGTTTGATTTCAACCTTTAATCACAAGATCAATGATAATTTAAACTTCTCAGTTGGTTTTGATGGTAGATACTACTACGGCTATCACTACCAAGTTGTAAGTGATCTTTTGGGAGCTTCTGCATATAGAGACAGTGGAAACAAAAACCTTTATGTAGCAAACGCACAGAATGTATTGTTACCAGGTTACAATTATGTGTCAAATTCCACTAATGCAAAACCAGATTGGAACCCATTCGGTGGGAAAATTGAAAGCATGCAAGATCGAATTGGTTACAGCAATGATGGTGAAGTAATTTATTATGGAGGGTTTGGTCAACTAGAATATTCTAATGATAAGCTATCTGCTTTTGTCCAAGGTGCAGTTTCTCAGCAAGGTTACCAAAGAATAGACAATTTCCTTATCGATGGAAAAACACTTCTTAATGGACAAACAGCTGGTTATGCAATTTCAGCTACAAACCCAACCATCGCACAGCCAAGTACTACAAACCCTGCATTGTATACCAAAACAGGTTTTAAAAATCTTGTTGGGTACAATTTAAAAGGTGGTGTTAACTATAATATTGACGAGAGAAATAATGTTTTTGTAAATACAGGATATTATTCAAAACAACCATTCTTAAATGCGGTTTACCCAAACAATAAAAACTATTTGAACCCTAATCTTACCAATGAAAAAATCTTTGGTTTAGAAGCAGGTTACGGTTTTAGAGCTTCTTGGTTAAATGCAAATGTTAATCTTTACAGAACTAGCTGGAAAGACAGATTCCTAAGAAAAACACAGCAGATTACAAAAGCTAACAAGGAAATAGTAGCTGCTTATGCGAACATTCAAGGAATTACAGAAATTCACCAAGGGATTGAATTTGAAGCAAGTTCAAAAATCAACAAATACGTTACTATTAACGCAATGATTGCTATTGCAGATTGGTACTACAAAGGAAATGCACAAGGAACATTATTTAATGAAACCAACGATCCTATTGATAACCAAGGTGAAATCGTAGCAGATGGAATGGCTCCTTCGCAAACACTTTATTTAAACAAAATTAAAGTGGGTAACGCTGCACAAACTACTGCATCTTTAGGAGTTACATTAACTCCAATCAAAGATTTTAAATTTGATGCTTCTTACAGATTTGTAGATCGCTTGTATGCAAACTTAAACGTTATTGATTTCGCCGATGAAACAAAAGCTGCAAAAGGAGCATTAAGATTGCCAAATTATGGCTTAGTAGATATGGGAGCTTCTTATATGTATCGCTTAAATGAAAAACAATCACTTACATTAAGAGCAAATGTTTATAATGTACTCGATACCTATTACATCCAAAACTCTTATACCAATACTTTTGCTGGAGAAAAATTCTCAACTGGTATTGATTACCATGGAGTTGACACTGGGAATCAGGTGTTTTTCGGATTCGGAAGAACTTGGGCTGCTAGTTTGTCATTCAACTTCTAAAAACCAATTTTTCATACTTTACAAATCCCGACGATATCGTCGGGATTTTTTTTATCTTTGTGCTTAACAAAAAATTACAATGGATACATTTAAGATTATTACTGAAGCACACAAAGGTTTTGCTTATTTGATTTTGCTTTCGGGCATTATCTTCATCGTTGCGTTATTGGTAACAATGTTTGGTTACTCAGGAAAGATCAAAAAATTATTGAAAACATCAACTTTGATTACCATGATTTTATTTCACATTCAGTTGATTGTTGGTATTTTCATGTTGGTATTCTCACCAGGATTAAAAGGCGCATTGGAAACAGGAACGTTAATGAGCAACGCTGCCTCAAGATTCTCTTATGTAGAACATCCAGTATCCATGTTGATCGGTGTTGTATTAATGACCATCATTAATAAATACATGAAATCACACGACACCCTTGCGATGAAAATCGTTATTATGGGATTGATCGCATTCGTATTTTTTACTTATGCATTCCCATGGTCTAGAGTTTTCCCTTCACTTTTTGCATAAATAAATTTAAAAATAAATATTCTTAATGAAAATAGCAGTAGTAGGCGCTACCGGAATGGTGGGACAAATTATGTTAAAGGTTCTGGAAGAAAGAAATTTTCCGGTAACCGAATTAATTCCCGTAGCCTCCGAAAAATCAATCGGTAAAAAAATCACCTTTAAAGGAAATGAATTCGAAATTGTTTCGATGCAAGATGCTTTAGACCGAAAGCCCGAAATCGCTATGTTTTCTGCAGGCGGAACAACTTCATTAGAATTTGCGCCGAAATTTGCAGCCGTTGGAACAACCGTTATCGATAACTCTTCAACTTGGAGAATGGTCGCCGACAAAAAATTAATCGTTCCCGAAATTAATGCTCATGTTTTAACGAAAGAAGATAAAATCATTGCAAACCCAAACTGTTCTACCATTCAATTGGTGATGGTTTTGCATCCTTTAAATCAAAAATACGATGTAAAACGGGTGATTGTTTCTACCTATCAATCGGTAACGGGAACTGGGAAAAATGCAGTCGATCAATTGAATGCTGAAGTTGTCGGTAATAAAGAAGTCGAGAAAGTTTATCCGTATGAGATCTTCAAAAATGCATTGCCGCAATGTGATGTTTTCTCTGATGATGATTATACCAAAGAAGAAATTAAATTGATGACTGAACCCAAGAAAATTTTGGAAGATGACACGTTTAAAATTACAGCAACAGCAGTTCGAGTCCCTGTACAAGGCGGACATTCTGAAAGCGTAAACATCGAATTCGAAAATGATTTCGATTTAGAAGAAGTGAAAACTATTCTCGCAGAAACTCCAGGAGTTATTGTTTTAGATGATGTAAAAAACAACATATATCCGATGCCTTTATATTCAGAAGGAAAAGATGAGGTTTTCGTCGGAAGAATCAGAAGAGATGTTTCTCAACCCAAAACATTAAACCTTTGGATTGTCGCAGATAACCTTCGAAAAGGCGCCGCAACAAATGCGGTACAGATTGCAGAATATCTCTACCAAAACAAATTAGTCTAAATTAAAATGCTCACAACAAGTGGGCATTTTTTATGGATTAGATTCATCAAACATTCCTGATAAGTATAATAAAACTCAAATGTCAGAAAATAAAAATATTCCAAATACCAACTTCATTTTTCAGAGAAATGTCGCCCTCGTTGGCATCCTTCTTTTCGTGGCAAAATTATTGGCTTGGCACTTCACCAATTCCGATGCGGTTTTCTCAGACGCCATGGAAAGTATTGTCAATATCATCGCCGCTTTCATGGGATTGTATTCGCTTTATCTCGCAGCAAAACCAAAAGATGTCGAGCATCCTTACGGACACGGAAAGGTAGAATTTGTAACTTCTGGTGTTGAAGGCGCCTTAATTATCTTTGCAGGAACCATCATCATTGTTCAAGCGGTAGATTCCCTTTTGCATGGCAATATTCCAAAGCAGTTAGACTGGGGAATAGCCATTGTCGCAGTTACGGCGGTCATTAATTATTTAATGGGACATATTTCTCAACAGAAAGGCATCCAGGAAAATTCTCTCGTTTTACAAAGTTCAGGGAAACATCTGAAAAGTGATACCATCACCACTTTGGGAGTTGTAGTGAGTTTAATTTTAGTGCAGATTACAAGCCTGTATTGGATTGATGCGGTTGTCGCGCTCCTCTTCGGTGCCTACATTATGTGGATTGGTTACAAAATTATTAGAAAATCGTTAAGCGGAATAATGGACGAAGCCGATTTGGGAATGCTTGAAAAATTATCAAAATTCCTGAATGAAAACCGAAAAAGACAGTGGATCGACGTTCACAATATGCGGATCCAGCAGCACGGCAGCGGACTTCATATCGATGCGCATCTTACGTTACCGTGGTATTACGAGCTTCGCAAGGCTCATAATGAAATGGAAGATCTCTATAAGCTGATTGGTGAAAATACCGACAGAACCATCGAGTTCAATTTTCATCTGGATGACTGCAAACCTATTTCTTGTGAAATTTGTGAGTTATGGGAATGCCCGGTAAGACAAAGACCGTTCGTTAAAAAAATAGAATGGAATGCGAAAACTATCGCCCAGGAAGGAAAACACTCTGTGGAAGATTAATCTTTCTGAACGCGTTTTCGATAATAGAACAAAGGTATTATCAATAACAAAATCAACGGTTGAATCACAAACCTTCTCATATAAAAAGAAAAAAGATAACCGATTTCAAATTTTGCATGAATACAATAAAGATAGATTGGAAAGGTGATTACAAAAACAATCAGCATTAAAATAATTGCTTGCAACGTCCACTGTTTATTTTTGAAAATTAAATAAACCACCGCTGCTGATAAAAGTAAATTCATCAAAAATCGAAAAAGATAATTCAGAACTAAAAGAAACCAGTTAAAATCCGGAAACGGAGCATGCTTATTGGCCAAATGAAAAAACGCTTGAAATGGATCGTAAAATAATTGATTTTCCATCATTCGAACACCGATCAAACCAAATATAGCGAGCGCAACAAAAAGCCATTTAACGATTTTCATCTTCAACGTTTTTTAGGGCGTAAAATTTAATCCAAATCAACCACAACAAAACAACACTTCCGTAAATAATTGCCGGGAACAAATAATCATGTGCCATTTTAGAATATTGCGGATGCTCTACCAGTACAATATTCAAACCTACAATACGCAAAACATTCATGATGTGAAGAAAAACCAGTCCCAAAGCGGAAAATATAAAAGTTTTGAAACCTTCATAAAAGGCAAAGACAAAAGCCAAAAACAAAATCATCACCGATACCGCATTGCAACCTTCCACCATTCGCGAAACATATTTCCCGCTCACAAAAAACCAAGCAGTTTCATCTTGTGGCTTCCCTTCCACCATTTGCGATGCATAGCCCATAAGATTCTGCACAAAATCAACCTGTGTCATCACCCAAGTTGAAAAAGAATCTAAGCCCGCATTTTTGAATCCATTCAAATAAAATTGATAACCCAAAACCATCACCACATACAAAATGATGAATCGCAAAAGAATTTTCAGTACAGGCTTGAAATCATTGAACATATTGCAAATATAATCTTTTCTAAAATTCTAATTTCCTTATATTTGTAAAAGTATGATGAACGAAAAGGCAAAAATCTTTTTTGAAGAATTTATCGGCGAAAATGTGTCCGATTTTTTTACTTTAGCACAAAGTGGTTCTGCAAGAATCAATTTTGTGGGCAAAAGTTCCGACCAAAAATTCATCGTCACTTTCAATGAAAATCTTTCAGAAAACGAAAGCTTCTTCTATTTTTCTCAAATTTTTTCTGAATTAAAACTCAATACTCCGAATATTTTTAAAATTTCGGAAGACCGTAATTTATATATTCAAGAGTTTCTGGGTGAAAAAACCTTATCGGAAATTATTGAAAAAGAAGGGTTGACAGAAAGAGTGAAAACTTTGGTAAAAAAAACGCTTCAACAACTCGCTGAAGTTCAAATTAAAACAGAAAATAGAATCGATTATTCGAAAACATTTGAATATGAAAATTACGACGAATTGCCGATTACCAACGATTTATTTTATTTCAAAAGTTTTGTCGCCGACGTTTTAGAAATCCCTTATCACAAATCTTCTTTGCTGAAAGAATTCAAAAAACTCGCTGCAAAAATTGAAAATTTGAAACCACAAGGTTTGATGATTCGCGATTTTCAGGCGAGAAATATTATGGTGGATGAAAACGATGAAGTGTTTTTCATCGATTATCAATCAGCAATGAAAGGACCTTTGATGTACGATGTAATCTCGTTTTTATTTCAGGCAAAAGCAAATTTTCCTGAAGATTTTAAAAATAAAATGCTCGACTACTATTATTCTTTTTGGAATGATGAAAAAGCAACATCACTAAAAAGCTCGGTAAAGCCAATTCAGTTGATTCGATTTTTGCAGGTTTTGGGTGCTTATGGTTTCCGTGGATTAATTCAAAGGAAGCCACATTTTGTATCAAGCATTGAAAAAGGGATTGAAAATATTTATAATTTTTCGCAAAACTGGGAAGAAATGGATGATTTCCCGGAATTGAAAAAAGTAATTTTGGAATTGAAATCTGAATTGATTAAAGAAAAAATTAATGTTATGATTTTAAACCATTAAGTATTAAGAAAATTAAGATTTTAAATTTAAACTAAATGAT
>NZ_JBAVFG010000056.1:0-4755 GCF_049588135.1 Kaistella sp.
ATTTTTACTTAAAACGACCGACATACAAGCCAATATTTTTCCCGATTTTTCTTCCTTTTCGGTTAAATATTCATTTTCTAAAAGCTCTACTTCGCCTTCTTCCAAAATACATTCGCAACTTCCACAAATTCCGGATTTACAGGAATAAGGCACCGGGAATTTTTGAATTAAAAGCTGTTGTAAAAGTCGTGTTTTATTATTGCTTAAAGTCGTTTTATAATTTTTATTAAAAAGTTTAAAATCAACCTCAATATTTTCCATTAAAGGAAATTCTTTTTCAACAGGATAAATATCTTCATTAAATTCTTCAAACAATTCAAAATGAATATTCTTTTTCCGAATTCCGTGATGGTAACACGCATTTGCAATCGACTTGATCATTTCGCCTTTCCCACAAATCAAAACTTCATCTACAGCATCCCAAATCGTACTTTCTTCATCGGTATCGTCTAACTGCAAAATCTGATTGATGATTAAAGCAACTTTCTTTGCATCTAATCGACCTTCAAATAAACCATTTCCTATTTTTTCCTGGGAATAAAAGTAGTGAATTTCCAAACGATTTGGATGTTTTTTTATCAATTCATCTAATTCACTTTTAAAGGGAATATCTCGTTTGTTTTTATTACCGTAAAAAAGGAAAAGTCTTGTTCTAGGTTCATTATGCAGAATGTTTTTGAAATGACTCAAAATGGGAGTAATTCCAATTCCGCCCGCAAAACCAATGATAGTACGGAATTCGTGTGGTTTAGAATCCAATGTAAATCTTCCTTTTGGTTCCGAAACTTCAACTTCGTTGTCAATTTCGAAATCGTTGTATAAGTCTTTGGTCGAACTTTCCTCGTTATTCATTTTAATTCCTAAAGAAATTTTGCCTTCAAAAGGAGCCGAAGTCATTGAAAAATCGTTCAGGAAAATTTCGTTTTTCGACGGATATTTTATGGTAACATATTGCCCGGCTTCGAATTGATAATTTTTCTTCAGCGATTCTGGAATTTCAAATTCCAGTACGAAAGTGTTTTTGGTCAGTTGTAGCTTTTTCGCTAATTTTAGCCAATGGAATTCGGCTTGCTTTGCTTTAGGTAAGAGTTTTTCCATATTCATTTAAGATTCAAAAATAATAAAACTTTATGATTTAAAGTAGATTTGAATTTTTTGCTTTTTTATTTGTGGATAAATAACGCAAGGCTAAACAAAGATTCTTTGGAAAATATTGAAAACATTTTAAGACAAACAAAGGCGCCTTCGATTATTTTAAGAAATACAAAGTTGAAAAAGCAACAGATGTATTCTTCGTTGAAAAAACTTTAAAACACAAAATATGACAGAAAATGAAATCTCAAAAATTGTTTTTGAATTGGGTTTACAAATTCATAGAAAATTAGGAATGGGTTTATATGAAAGGGTTTATGAAGAATGTTTAGTTTATGAATTGAAAAAAGTGGGTTAAAAGTTGAAAGACAGAAATATCAACCTATCATTTACGAAGAATTGAAAATTGAGAACGCTTATAAAATGGATTTGTTGATTGAGGATAAAGTCGTTATAGAAATTAAATCTGTAGAATTTATAAGCAGTTTCGATAAATCTCAACTTAAAAATTATTTGAAACTTGGAATGCTTTTAAATTTCAATTCAAGTTTGTTTAAAGACCGCGTAAAAAGAGTCGCAAATGGTTTGGATTAAATTGTTTTTCAATGATAAGTGAAACGCCCTTGTCTGACTTAAAAGCTGCATTTTAAGTAACAAAAATCTTTGTTTACCTTTGCGATAAATAAAAAAATAAAATGAAAAAATTAATTCTAAGTGTAATGATTTTGGCAATGGTTTCTGCTTGTAAGAAAGAAACGAAAACTGAAGAATTGCCTGGTTACTTAACTTCAGACTCTGTGAACATTTCGGAATACAACGAAGTTTCAGAAGCTACAATCCCGTTCAAACAAATCGAATTAACACCCGATCAAACCACAAAAATTTTGACAAAACAAAACAACGATACGTTATATGTAACTAATTTTTTCGCGACTTGGTGCGGACCATGTATGCGGGAAATTCCTCATTTTAAAGAGAAAATGGCTGAATTAAAATCGCAACCTGTGAAATTTACTTTTGTTGGTTTGGATGCAAAAGAAGATTGGGCAACCAAAGTGAAAAAATTTGCAGAAGAAAACAACCTTTCTAAAAACATCGTTCTTTTGGATGGCGAGCAGCTCAATCACGAGTTTTTTCTTACCAATTTCAAACAATGGGACGGCGGTTCCATTCCATTTACCTTCATGCGAAAAGGAGATAAAACAGACGAAACGGTGGGAATGATGAGCGGAGAAATGCTTTCTGAAAAAATTAATTCTTTTAAATAATTTCCCACAAATTACACAGATTTTCTTTGTGTTCTTTGCGTGAAAACTTTGCGGCTTTGCGTGAAAAATAGCTTTAAATTTACTTGTATTTTCATCATTATCGGAATCTTTATTTCGGTAATGATGAACTTGAATATAGGTTTTTTGAAACTCAGTTTCGCTGATTTTCTCTCTTCAAATTCTGAAAACTCACAAATCGCACAACTTCGTATCAATCGGGTTTTGGTGATGATTTTGGCTGGAATTTCAATTCCAACTTCGGGGTTTTTGTTGCAAGAATATTTCCAGAATCCTTTGGCGGGTCCTTCTGTTTTAGGAATAACTTCTGTCGCGAGTTTGAGTGTCGCTTTTTACATTTTTTTCTCTCAGGATTTTATTCTTCCCGAATTTTTACAAAATAGTTTTTTGAGCATTTCTGCCATCGCTGGAAGTTTGGTTTTAATGCTGATTCTATTGGCTTTTTCCAATAAATTTCAAGACAAATCTTTCTTGATTATTTTCGGGTTTTTGGTTTCAGCATTAGCGGGAGCGGTGGTTTCTATTTTGCAACTTTATGCTGAAAATCAAAGTTTGAAAAATTATATTTTATGGAGTTTCGGGGCGAATAATCAGGTTAATTTTAATCAAATTTTGGTTTTATGTTTTTTTGTGATTTTTGGTTTAATTTTAAGTTTTAAATCCATAAAACCATTAATAGGAAATAGTTTGGGAACTTCTTACGCACAAAGTTTGGGCGTAAATCTGAATCGGTTAAAATATTTAATTATCATCGCTTCTTCCCTACTTTCCGCTTCTGTTACGGCGTTTTTAGGACCCATTTTATTTATCGGAATTGTCGTTCCCCATTTTTGCAGAATGATTTTTAATCCCGCAAAATTGTGGCAACAATGGATTTTAAACATGATTTTAGGAATTTTAATCATGGAAGTTTTTTCAATCGTTTCTGAAACCACGCAGTTTCCGCTGAATGTGATAACTTCACTTTTCGGAATTCCTGTAATTTTGATGATGATGAATAGTAAAAGAGCCAAGTAAAAAGAGCCAGACTAAAAGTGATTTAAAAATCCGTGAAATCTGTGAGAAATAAATGTTTTTAGAATTAAAAAATACAACAATCGGTTACAAAACTCCTTTAATTAAAGGCGTTGAAACTTCGTTGAATTTAGGCGACATTTGTCTTTTGATTGGAAATAACGGCGTTGGAAAAACAACTTTAATAAAAAGCATTCTAAATCAAATTTCGCTATTAGAAGGTGAAGTTTTTCTCGGACAAAAAAATATAAAAATACTTTCCAATAAAGAAATAGCAGAACAAATCGCAGTGGTTTTTTCGAAATCTCAAATTCCTGCAAATTATACTTTGACCGATTTAATTTCTTTGGGGAAATACATTCATTATCCGTATTATTTTGAATTAAAAAGCACTGATAAACAAGAAGTTGAAGGAATTATCGAAAGTTTAAATTTAACGCAATATCGAGATTTTCCTTTACAAAAACTGTCCGATGGAAATCTTCAAAAAGCGTTTATTGGTCGAGCTTTGGCGCAAAATTCACCGATGATTATTTTGGATGAACCCACAACTCATTTGGATGAAGAAAATAAAATTATCATTCTAAAATTGCTGAGAAATTTAGCAAAAACCCAAAACAAACTTATTCTTTTTTCTTCCCACGATTGGAGATTGGCAAAGGAATTTTCGGATAAAATATGGTTGATCAACGACGAAAAACTGAACGCCGGAATCGCTGAAGATATTTTAATGAAACATGATGAATTACTAAATCCAAAGCTTTTTAATTTTAATAAAGAATTTCGTGCACCGCAAATTTTTGCGCCCACTTTGCAGAAAGAAATGCTGTATTCTTTTCTTCAAAAAAACTTCAATAAAAATCTTTCTTTTCTTAAATTTGAGTTTAAAGACCGTTTTTGGGAGATTTCAACTCATAGTTTTCACCGAAAATTTAATTCTTTTGAGGAAATCACTCATTTCCTTCAAAATCTTCAATAAATCCTCATTTCACTGACTTTTTTTAAATACTATGCATGCATAGTATTATGCGATTCATACTTTTTAAGTAACTAGTTATCAACCTTTAACAAAAAATTAACAAATTAAATATACTATGCATGCATAATATTATTTATATTTGGATAACCACATTACAAACAATTATGGATAAAAAAAACGACGAAAAAGTTGAAAATGTAGATCTCATTTTGAAATCTACATGGTTGGCTGTTTCCAAGATGTATTCGGAAATGGCGCAAGATCACGATGCGACCGCAGTACAAGCTTTAACGCTTTTGAAAATTGATCCAAAAGAAGGAACACGAAGCACGAATCTTGGTCCGAAAATGGCGATTGAACCTACTTCTCTCACCAGAATCATTA
>NZ_JBAVFG010000057.1:0-9274 GCF_049588135.1 Kaistella sp.
ATATTCTACTTTCTTCAATTTGGATAGCCATCTTTATATTCTCTGTTTATTTTTTAGTGAAGATTATTCAAAGTATTTACAAATTTTTAAGATATTTTTTTTACATGACAAAAATTAAAACCTGCTAAAAACCAAGTAATTAGGTTGTTTACGGTTTAAATAAGTAACTGATACCCAATAGCTTAACACGCGTTCACAATACATTCTATTAACCATACGAACACCAGTCAAGGCAATAAAATCACAAAATTAAGTTCAATTTTAGAACAAAATTTTGAAACGAAAATGAACAAAGCCAGATTAAAATTCATCTCAATGATGATTTTGGCTTTGTGCAAAATAAAAACGGTCAATTATACCGCCTTGGCAAATGTTCTTGATAATGCAACAGAAGCGCAAAGCTCACTTAGAATATTCAGCATATTGCCCAAGAAAGAAGATTTGGTATTGGTTATGGATAGAACGAATTGGAAATTTGGACATGCTAATATCAATATTCTGATGCTTGGAATTTGTTATAAAAATATGAGGTACCAATCATGTTTAAAATGCTGGACAAAAAAGGCAATTCGAACACCGCAGAAAGGATTGAATTAGTGAAGCAATTTATCTGCTGGTTTGGGACAGATGGTATAGATTGTTTGTTGGCAGATAGGGAATTTATTGGGCCTTTAGTGTTTTCAAATATGGTTTAAATTATTTGAATAACATTTTGCTAAATCCATTTAACAAATTAAATATCACCGTTTTGCAATTTTTATCATGTACTTAGTAAATAATTATTAAATAAACAAAATATGGCAAGAGTTTTACAAATTGTGGAGAGACATAAAGCAGATAAAGGATATCGTTGTCTCAATTACATTATTGATTTTGGATTTTCAGTCATCATCATTTGGGTTTTGGTATTCCTATTCGTGTTTGCACAATACTTTATTACCGGAACCGATATGGAAGAAGCAATCGATAACATCACCAATATCAATCCTTTAGTTGATCGGGTGGGAGCACTTTTAGCTTATGGATTGATTATGTTTTTAATTGAAAAATTTAGCAATGGAAGAAGTTTAGGAAAATTAATCACTGGAACCAAAGTGGTAAAAACCGATGGAAGTGACCTCACAACCGATGATTTACTCAAAAGAAATTTCTCGCGTGCAGTTCCATTTGATCAGCTTTCATTTTTAGGAAATAGCGGCTGGCACGACAACTGGTCGAACACTCGGGTGGTTAGGGTTAAAGCTTTTGACCTTGCGCAAAACATGCAAAATGACATCGAAAGTCTTGGTATAAAAGAAAATCTTTAATATTATTTTCTCAAAAAAATAAAAAGTCCTATATTTGCAAACCCAAATGGTTCTTTGGCCGAGTGGCTAGGCAGTGGTCTGCAACACCATCTACAGCGGTTCGAATCCGCTAGGAACCTCACATCAAACCCTATTCTATTGATTTCAAATAGTTTAGGGTTTTTTGTTTACGAATAATTCCAATCAAATTCCAACTATCTGAAAAAAGTGTAAAAGGTTTCCTTTTTATGGATTCCGAAAATTCAGATTATTTTTTCCGAGGACTAATTTTTACTATTAAAAAAATAAGATAACTAAAGCCCACGTTTCATACTATAAACCAATCAATTACACCAATAATTAAATTTTTAACAATTCATTAACACTAGATTGGTTCTCTTTTTGGCAAGAGTATTACAAGAATAATTACTTCCAAATTTATTTTTCAAATCCTATTAAAATTCATCATTATGAAATCAACTCATAAAACAACTCAAATAAATAGAACAAGTTTTCTTTTTAAGAATCTTTTTTTAACAGGAATAATTGCAGCAATGACTTTAACTGCATGTAAGAAAGACAATACCGTAGTTGAAAAATCATTGGATCAACAAAAAATAGAATTTCAGCAAAGACAATTGGAAATTGAACAGCAAAAATTAGCCATCGAAAAAGAAAAAATGGCTTACGAAACTCAAAAGAAAGTTGACAGTATTGAGGAGAGAAAACAAGCAGTAGCAGCAAAACCACGTGTTATAAAAGAAACCAAAACAGTTTACGTCAATAATACTCCGAGAAGAGAAAACTCTTCTGCATCAAACGCAGGTACTTATCAAGGAAACAATCAAGCAACTGCGCAAAGACAAGGAATGAGCAAAGCTGCGAAAGGAACCATTATTGGAACTGTGGGTGGGGCTGCTGCAGGTGCAATTATCAGTAAGAAAAATCGTGGTTTGGGTGCTGTGATTGGTGGTGTTGTGGGTGGCGCAACAGGTTACACGATTGGTAGAGCTGGCGACAGAAAAGACGGCAGAGTGCAACCAAGAAATTAAAAAATTCGATTTTAGACGGTCATTCTTTAACTACACTAGCTTTGTGTTTATTTTTAAAAATAGAATTAGAAAATAGGATAATTTGTATTTGATAAAAAAATAAAATAATTTTTCGCTTCAGTATTGTCTTCAGATTCCAAGCCGTTGCTGATAATAACACATTGATTCGCAGTCTATTTTCTCCCCAAAAAAATAATTTTGAGCCAGCCTGAAATCGGTTTTTAAATGCCCAATAATAGACTCGATTGCAACTCTGTTCTGAATTTTTTGCGTTTTACTTGTTTTTAATAAGCCTTGTCTGTTTTTCTTGCGGTGCTGGGAATGGCTATTTTTACGCCCTTTATTTCCGGGCTTCCTCTTTTATTGCAATCATAAACGAGCTCTTTGGGAAGTTTTTAACCGTTGTTTTCCATTTGTTCCAAAAGCAGTTCAATGGTGTGACTGTTAAAAATCCACCAACATTCAGCGTAATAGTTTTGGCAGTTTTTCTGGATTCTTCCCAACATATTCGCAATGCTTTAAAGTTCTAAACTACAAAAACTTACAAGAAAAAATAAGTGATTTTACTTGTAGGCTACTAAAAAAAACAAGAACAAGTTAATCGAAACTTCAAAATTTCTGCATTTTTTTAAGTTTATAAATTCTTGGTTTCTTCCTCTTTAATAAGGTGGTCAATTGCACCGAAGTTTGCAATATATTGATTTAGCTTGCAATAAATAACGAAATTTAATTTGGAGACAGAAACCCTCTAAGAAAAAGAATTCTAAATCAAGTTATACCTAAGGGAAATTCGTAAACAGATAAAAAGTAATTGTGTTTTCTGAAAATGATAAACTCTGATTGTCAATCGTTTCAGAGTTTTAAATAAATCTGTTTTCTACAAAAAAAATAAGGGTTACAAAATTTGCAACCCTTAAATTATAATCAGAAATTAAAAATTATTTTTTTACAACTTTTTTAGTTTCTGTTGTTCCATCTGCATATTTAACACTAACTACATAAGAACCTTTCGCAAGATCCTGTACATTCATTGTACTTTCTGCAGTTGTTTTTACAAGCTTCCCTGAAATGTCAAATAATGAAATTAAAGAAATTTTATTGTCAGATTTTACATTGATCACATCTGTTGCTGGGTTAGGATATACAGAAACTTTTGTTTTAACATTGCTGATATCAGTAACAGCTAAGAAAGGATCTCCATTAACTGCACTTACTTTGATATTATCAAATCCAGCTGTTGTAACAGAGTAAAGTAAAACATCAAATTCTGTAGGCTGTAAACCAGGAATGGAGTCGAATTCAAAAACTTCCCCCGTATTATTTAATTGCACCTTAACCTGACCGGTAAACATATCATAAGATGCTTTGATATGATACCAAGTATTAGCAGTTGGATTTTCATCTATAATTACACCATCATTTTCATTAGCTACATACATATATCCCGCTGTTGGATCCCAACCAAGTTCAAATGGCATTTCATAACCTGCATCTACGTCATACATTTGAACAATTCCGACTCCACTTCCTGCAACTCCTGTGTAATAATCGTATTCTACAACTAAAGTATTATTATCATCGCTTTTAGAGAGCCAATTTGTATCATGGTATTCCCAAACCCCATCGTTAGTCGCATTACTTGCTAACTGAAAAGATTTTCCGTGTGCAGCATCAATATTGGCCACTTTCGTGAAAGATGAGGCTCCACCACCATCTCGCCCCCAACCACCTTGCGTTCCTAGATTACCTACATTGTAGGACTCAAAATTATCAGTCCACAAAGACTGTGAGAAAGCACTTGTTGCAATACCTGCTACGAGTACAAAAGATAGAATTTTTTTCATAACTATTTTTTTAAAATTAATATTATATTCAAATGTAAAAAAAAAATATGAAACAACCAAAACGATAACACTTTACACCAATAAACATAACTGCAACTACATAATAAGCTCAATCATTGTCAACAAACCAAACAATTTACCCGATTATTGAATTTCGACCAAGGACAAATTTGATATAATTGAGATTGATAGAAATTTCAAATAATAAAAATCTATAACGTCCCTATTTTAAGAAACAATAAAAATCAATTCATCATCAAAAAAGGGAACTATACACTAAAATCAAATATTTATGAAGCGAAATATTATTCACAAAAAATAATTGTAGAACCACTTCTTCTGAAACTTTCTTAAAATTGATTTAATAATCCTTAAATTTACATTAAACCAATTGACAAGTGGATAATTATGGCGGAGTCCATCAAATAAAACATCGAAATACTACTAAAATTATTAATCTGATAAAACTCATACCTCAAAATTTTTAAAGCTAATTCAATTCAGATAAATTTGTCCTATTAAAAACAGTATAAAAAAATCAAACTATGAAACGAATCGTAACCTGCTTTACATTAGCCCTCTTAACGTTGCAGGCATGTAAACAAAATCCTTCAGAAAATCCCTCGGCAAAATCCGAAAATGCGCTAGACATCAAAGTAAGCAACGAAACTGAATCACAAGCAATTGTAAATCCGCCAATGGTTCCAGCCCCAATTGGTGATCGTGCTGCCAAAAAAGTAATCGTGCGTTTAGAAGCAACCGAAGAAATTGGTGAATTAGCCGATGGGGTAACTTACAAATTTTGGACTTTCAACAGTACTGTTCCAGGGACTTTTATCAGAATCAGAGTTGGTGATGAAGTTGAACTTCATGTAACCAACAGAAGCGACAGTGTGATGCCACACAACATCGATCTTCACGCAGTGAATGGTCCAGGAGGTGGTGCAGAAGCAACCAACGTGGCTCCAGGAAAAGAAGCAATCTTTAATTTCAAAGCACTTAATCCTGGATTATTTGTTTACCATTGCGCCGCAGCGCCAGTTCCATTGCATATTGCCAACGGAATGTATGGTTTAATTTTAGTAGAACCAGCAGGTGGATTACCTAAAGTTGACCGCGAGTATTACATCATGCAAGGGGAATTCTATACCAAAGGAAAAACCGATGAGAAAGGACTTCAGGAATTTGATCAAGACAAAGGTGTTGATGAAAGACCAACTTATGTAGTCTTCAATGGTAAGAAAAATGCTTTGATGGGGAAACACGCTTTAGAAGCGAAAGTAGGTGAAACCGTACGATTATTTGTAGGAAATGGTGGACCAAACTTGGTGTCTTCTTTCCACGTGATTGGTGAAATCTTCGACCGAGTTTATATGGAAGGTGGAAGCAAGATTAACGAAAACGTACAAACAACGGTGATTCCAGCAGGTGGAGCAGCCATCGTAGAATTTAAGGTAGAAGAACCGGGAGATTACGTCTTAGTAGATCACTCTATTTTCCGCGCATTCAATAAAGGTGCAATTGGAATCTTGAAAGTGACAGGAGAGAAAAATCCTAAAGTTTATAATAAAGTACAATAATCCTATTCTCATTAATTATCATTAAAGAAATCACCATGCTCAAAATTTTAAAAATATTCTTGCTCATTGGTGGTTTCTTTTTTCTAATGGTTTCCTGTGAAAAAGCAAATACACCAAAACCAACTCAAGAATCCTCAAATACAACTGAAAAAGAAATCGCCATAACTCCCGATGTTAAAATGGTTTTAATTAAAGGTGGCGAATACCAACCCTTTTATGGTGAAGACAGCACCTTGGTCAAAGTTGACGATTTTTTATTAGACGAAAGACCTGTCACGAACGCAGAGTTTCTCGATTTTGTAAAAAAGAATCCTCAGTGGAAACGAAGTAATATCAAAGCAATTTTTACAGATGACACCTATTTGAAAGATTGGCAAGATGACGAAACGCTTCCAAAAAATACTGATCCAAATGCTGCCGTAACTTATGTTTCTTGGTTTGCTGCAAAAGCTTATGCAAAAAGTGCAGGAAAAAGATTACCAACTTTAGATGAATGGGAATACGTGGCAATGGCGGATGAAGAAAGTGCGAACGCAAGAGATAAACCAACCTACTCTGCCCATTTAATCAATCTTTATAATGAAAAAGATCGGCAAAAAAACAAAGTAAAAATCTCTGCACCTAATTATTGGAGAATCTACAATATGTTCGATTTGGTTTGGGAATGGACGGATGATTTTAATTCCATCATGACGACCAACGATTCTCGAAATGCAGAATACGATGACAAAGGTTTGTTCTGCGCTTCTGCTGCAACGAGCACCACCGATGTTTTGAATTACGCATCCTTTATGCGATATGCATTCCGATCCAGTTTAAAAGCAAACTACACCGTTGGGAATCTCGGTTTCCGATGTGCTAAAGATCCTTCAAATACAATAAAATGAAAAATTTAATTTTAACTTTATTTTCAACCCTATTTCTTTTTTCCTGTTCTCAAAAACAAGAAGTTCAACCTGCAAAAAAAGAAACTTCTGCAGGATCTATTTTTGTCCTAAATTCTAAATGGCAAAACCAAGATGGCAAAGAACTTCAGTTAAAAGATTTGAAAGGAAAAAACTTAGTTGTCGTAATGATTTTCACAAGTTGTACCACAGCCTGCCCGATTCTAGTCGCCGATATGCAAAAGATAGAATCGAAAATCGACAAGAATAAACAGAAAGAAACAACCATGGTTTTGGTTTCCATCGATCCAGATAATGACACGCCAGAAGTTTTGAAAGCCTACGCAAAACAACTCAATATGGACGGCGAGCCTTGGCTTTTCCTTAGAAGCGACAAAGAATCTTTACGTGAATTAGCGAATGTTCTCGCTGTGAAGTACAAGAAAATTTCACCGATTGTTTTCTCCCACTCAAACATTATTACGGTCTTCAATAAAAATGGCGAAATGACAAGTCAAGTTGAAGGAATCGTAAATTCGGACGACGTTGCCAAAATAGTAAATGGACTGAATTAAAATAACACTAAATCAGCCATCCAAGCCTGCAAAAGAAATTTTGCAGGTTTTTATATGTTTATTTATTTTTGAAATTATTTTCCCAATTTATCTTTAAAATCATCAACTCTAAAATTGGTTAAAGCATTTCCTTTTTCAATTTTTTCTTTAGAATAGAGTTTAAAATCATTCTCTGTTTTTTCTAAAAGATGATCATAAGGACCAACCGATGAAATTAATTTGATCAGAACCGGTGAAATTTCTAAGGTAATAAAAAGTCCCATAATAAAAGCCGCTGCAAGTCCGATAATTGCTGAGTTTTTCCCGAGTTCATCTAGCGCTTGCAAGCGAGCGGCAAATCCATTAAACTGATCTTCGAAAGTTTCAGTTTTATCTCTTTCTTTTTCGATATTGGTATAAACTTTCGAAACTTCTTTATCTAAATATTCTAATCGTGGCGCAATTTGTTTTTGGTAATTTTCTAAATCCAAACGGCGCTGTTCTTTCAGTTCTGCTTTACGTTTTGCATTAGATCCGAATCCTACCTTTCCACTGGTTAAGCCACTTTGCTTACCGAGAATTTCCTTTTCTAATTCTACTGCAGCCGAATCATAAGATTTTTGATAATCTGCGATTTTGCTTTGAATTTGTTTTTTCTCTGTTTCAAAAGGTCCGGATTGCTGCAGAATCCTGCCATTCATTTCGGTTTGAAGTTGCGTTTTATTTCTTTGAATAATGGTATTTAATTGCTTGTTGACTTCTTTTTCGAAAATTTTTAATTCTAAAGGTTTAGAAATAATGATTCCCAAGAAAGCCGCTAAAATTAATCTCGGAATTGCCATTAAAATCTGATTCCACCATGATCCTGTTTTTTTAATTGATGAAACGATATATCGGTCCAGATTGAAAATCATCAATCCCCATAAAACCGCAAAACCTACCGAAATCCAGATATCATCGAAAACGGTAAACATCGCATACCCCGCTGACAATGTTGCAAAAACTGCGGTGAATAAAACGATTCCGCCGATGCCAGAAAATTTATTCCAGTCGCTCGGGGTTTTTCTTAAAATATGAATATTACTTCCCGAGCAAACCATCAGGAATTTTTGAAACCAGTTCATTGAATGATTGGCTTGATTTAAGGGATTTATTTTTTGCGCATTCATTTATTTAAAATTTAATCAATAAGAATTAGTCTTATAAAACGCAACAATGTTACAGATAGTATTAGGCTTTACCAAGTAAATCTTTTGTGTAATTCTTGTAAAATTATTTTACAAATAAAAACATTGAAAATTAGAAAGTTAACTTACTTCAGTCGATCTGGGTTTTGTTTCAGAAAACTATCCCATCCTGTGTAAGACTTATCTTGAGAAATAGTACCGGAATTGAAATGATGACAAACTGCAACAGCCAAACCATCGGAAGCATCCATGTATTTTGTGGGGAATTCTTTGAGATTCAAAAGCGTTTTCAACATTCCCGCAACTTGTTCTTTGCTTGCATTTCCGTTTCCTGTAATCGCCATTTTAATTTTTTTCGGAGAATATTCGGTAATCGGAACATCGCGATAAAGTGACGCTGCCATTGCAACTCCTTGCGCACGACCGAGCTTCAACATCGACTGTACGTTTTTCCCAAAAAATGGAGCTTCTAATGCAACTTCATCTGGATGAAATTCATCAATTAAAGATAAAGTTCTTTCAAAAATATATTTGAGTTTCGTCTCGTGATTCGGATACTTTTTCAAAATAAGTTCGTGCATAGAAATCATTTCGATTTTACTTCCTTTCACTGAGATAAGTCCGAAACCCATAATCGTGGTTCCTGGATCGATTCCTAAAATTATTTTTTCTGTTTGCACGCTACAAAAGTAAAGTCTTTCCTTCAAAGTAAAGAATAATAACCCATTTTTTGCAAAGACATGATAAACCTAGAACTTAAAATCTCTAGAAAAACCAACTAGTCTCAGCCCAAATCAAAATAACGAAACACTTTCCTTTTAATCTAAAATCCTTTTCTATTTGTTATAAAATTCATCATTTATAAAATCCAATTATCTCATTTACAG
>NZ_JBAVFG010000058.1:0-1783 GCF_049588135.1 Kaistella sp.
CGCTCGCACCACTTTCCCCCAAAAGATTGCAACGGAAAGCCCGACCTGAATGAGGAAATGGAGTCTCGTCTTTAGACGAGCCGGAATGACCGAGTGAAGGATACGCCCAAAACTCGAATCTGCTTAGTGCACAATTAATATTGATTAAGGTAATTTTTGTTTATCTTTGCAGTCTTACAAAACATGGGGTTGACTGGTTTCGACAGCAAGATCGATGGGTAAGTAAGCATGCAGAGAACCGTAGCGCGATCTCTTTAATCCCTTGCTGCAAACTTTTAACTGGCAACCAAGAGTTCGCTCTTGCAGCTTAATCTGAATAAAGTAGGATTCAAGCGCTCTCCCGAAGATAGTAAGGAGGCAAGATGTCTCGCAAATGCTCCGTTCTGCGGCGTTTGATTCTGAGGCATAGCAATGCAGAAATAAGTCCCGAAAGACTTCGGTTCGGGATCGAAAACTTAAGAAGTTAAGTTGTAAATTGGGTGTCTGTGCTCTGTTTACAATCGAAAATTAATTGCAGAATAAGCATGTAGAAATCTTATGTGTTGCTTGTTTGGACGAGGGTTCGAATCCCTCCAACTCCACAATTCACGAATTTAGGCACTTTCAACGAAGTGTCTTTTTTATTGCCTTTCAGTTTCAAAAACAACATATTCATGGTGTTTAGAAGATATTTTTAACGTGTTATTTCGTGTTATTAAATTGTATTGAGATTCAAATTGGTTGATACAACGGTTGACACAAATTGCAAAAACACTATTTTGTATCAACTGAATTTTATATCTTTGATTTGTTCAAAAAAAATGTGGTGGCAATCAAACTATTTTTACGTTCCAAAACAGGGGCAACCTCATCAATTTATTTTCGATATACGAAAGGCAGGAATTTTAAAATAATTTTAAAAACGCCCTACTCGATTAATCCCGAACATTGGGACGATGAAAAGGAAAGTTATAAATCTGAACTAATCAAAAGGACACCAAAAGCGGTCATTGAAAAAAACTTTAATTCTGAAATTGCTATTTTAAATAACAATCTTGCAGTATTAAAATCTGAAATATCAATGTTTCTTGCAAATAATCCCGATGCAAAGGCAGTCGAAATAAAAGATTTCTACAATAAAAAATATTTCCCCGAAAAGGAAAAACCGAAAACTGCCAAAACATCAATTCCAACGGATTTGGTAAACTTCATTGATTATTACATTAAAGATAAGAGCCGACGTATTGAGGGCAAACAAGACCCCATTACCGAAGCCACACGGAAGAAACTCATCACCATTAAAAACCGTGTTATCATATTCGATAAACAAATATTACTTAAAAACGTTAACGACGATTTTCGGGACGATTTGGCCAAGTGGATGCAGAAAGAAAAATACAGCTCCAGCACGATAATAAAAGATTTAAAATACATCAAAACCGTTTGCAGTTTCGCCTCAAAAAAGAAAATTGATGTAAATACGGAAGTTTTGCATTGGGAATTTATGAGAGCCAAACAAAACTACACTCCACCGATTTTATCATTTGAAGAGCTGGAGCAGATTAAAAATACCATTTACCCACACGAATATTTAGAAAACGCCAAAGATTGGATTATAGTAGGATTTTATACAGGTGCGAGGGTTTCAGATTTATTAAACTTTGATGCAAAAAATATCATCAATACCAATATTTTAAAATTCAAACAAAAGAAAATAGAAAACCAAACCCACGATTCTGAAGAGTTTATTTATCTGCATTCCGAAGTTTTGAAAATTTTAGAAAAAAGAAACGGACAATTTCCC
>NZ_JBAVFG010000059.1:0-3926 GCF_049588135.1 Kaistella sp.
AGCCACTACGCTTTGTTGAAAAATGGAAAAATCTTTTCTTCTCCTTTATGAATTGAAAAATTCAGTTTGATGGATTTTAAAAAAGTTCAAACTAAGTTACGAAATAATCATTTTAATTTGCATTAAAATTTATTTCCAAGTGGATATTTGCTAATAATTCCACTCTGAGGTCGCATCGTTACGGTATTGTCAAAAAAATGATATTTATTACCTCTAATTTGAAATATAATATATAATTTAGCCCGCCCTAACAGAAAGTAACTAGTATTTCTTTTTTAGGTAAGGATTTTAATTTTTTTTAATGACTAACAAAGGACAAATTGTTGAAATCCCAGCGAACGCTCCTCTTTACAAAAGAGAAGTTCCTGAGTTTTTTTCGAAAAAAGAATCACTTTTCTGGAAATCCCAGAAGGGTGTTTATTCTCTTTTTGATGGTTTTTTGGTGGGTGAGCATTCAGGCGTTGATGTTTTTAAAATTGGTCAACGCAAAGGAATTAACGTTGGTGGAAAAAAAGAACCGCTTTATGTCATCAATATTGATAAAGCCAACAACAGGCTTTTTGTAGGAGCTGGCGAAAATCATCCTGGACTTTGGACGAATGCATTCAATTTTTCAGAATCTTTTTTTCAATGGAATCTGCAAACATCCTTTACTCTGAAAGAAAGAGAGAACGGGATTTCAGTGGAGGTACAATCTTCCGTTGTTGAAGGGAAAATATCGGCAAAACTATATATATACGACGGTATAATTTTTTTGGAGTTTGACAAACCAGTTCTAATTATCATAAAAGAAAATCCAATCCGTATTTTTTATAAAAATATGATCATTGCAGAAAAACAATAAATAATTATAATTATGAAACTAAAACTATCTTTATTAGCGAGTATCGTTTCATTTTTCATGTTTGCTCAATCCGCTCCGGCGTATTATTCGAGCATTAATTTTAGTAAAACTAAAAACGAACTGAAAAATGACTTAGCAACATTAATTACCGCTACGCACACGAAAACAATTTCTTATTCTGAAGGATTAGCAGCACTTTTTAAAATAAGTGATGCAGACCCAGAAATCCCTGCAAACATGCTGTTGATTTATGGTTCACAAAGTTCAGGAACCCACCAAAGAAGTCGTCCTTATAGCGGCACTTGGAATCGCGAACACGTATATGCAAAGTCTAGAGGAACTCCGAACTTGGGTACTTCTGGTCCTGGATCTGATGGTCACCACCTTCGTCCAGCAGATAATACGTTAAACAGCACGAGAGGAAACCTTTTGTTCGATGACGGCGCAGGTGCAGCGGCTTACAAAACGAGCCGTGGCGGTTGGTATCCAGGTGATGAGTGGAAAGGTGATGTTGCTAGAATCTTGATGTACATGTATGTAAGATATAAAAGTCAATGTTTGCCATTAAATATAACGATGAATCCAAGTACCTATTCTGCTGATTTCCCAGATATTTTATTAAAATGGAATATTGAAGATCCTGTGTCAGCTTTTGAAATGCAAAGACAAAATGTTGTTGCAGGCATTCAGAATAATAGAAATCCTTTTATCGATAATCCTTATTTGGCGACCGTAATTTGGGGTGGTCCAGCTGCTCAAAATACCTGGCCAGATACCTTTAATGGTGGTGGAAATTCGGGGGATACAGAAGCACCAACAACTCCAATGAATCTTGCGGTTTCGGGAGTAACTTCTTCAAGTGTTTCTTTAACGTGGACGGCTTCTACAGACAATGTATCGGTAAGCGGATATGATGTATATGTAGATAATGCTTACAAAACAAGTGTATCTTCTAATAGTGCAACGATTACAGGATTAAATGCTGCGACAACTTACTCATTCTATATTGTTGCGAAAGATACTTCTGGAAATAAATCTGCAAATAGTGCCACTGTTCAAGGAACTACCGAAGTCGATGGTGGTACAGGTGATACAGGAACTAGTTGTGGAACGGAAACTTTTGAAAACATACCATCTACAGGAGGTACGCCTCCAGCTTCTTCATACGTAGATCGAACCTGGTCTAGTAACGGAATCGTTTGGACTGCAACCAGTGCAAGAACCGATACCCAAATCTATATTGATGGAGCAAGTAACAAAGCAATTTGTATTAAAAAAGGGGCTTTGAAATCTTCTGTAATCTCGGGAGGTATTGGGACTTTAAAAGTTAAAACTTACCTTCCATTTGCAGATTCAGCAGGGAATTATACGCTTAAAATCAATGGAATAGTAAAAGGTTTAATTCCTTATTCTAAATCAGCAAAAACTCAAATTATTGAAAATATTAATGTTGAAGGAAATATAGTGATTGAATTGATTGATGAAGTTACGAATAACAGAGTTTCTTTTGATAATCTTTCTTGGACTTGTTATTCTGCAATGGCAACGAACGATGTTTCAACTAAAAACCAAAAAATCACCATTTATCCAAACCCTGTAAAAAACAACGAGTTTTTCATCAGCGGAATTGATAAAAATGAAACCGTAAAAGTTTATAGTTTAAATGGACAATTGCTACAAACAATCAATAAGGTGAATGACAAAGAAAAAGTGAATCTTAAAAAACTTCCAAAAGGAGTCTATTTTATTACCACAAAAACACAGTCTGCTAAAATTATTGTTGAGTAATCTAGAAAATTTCCTAATTCGGAAATGATAAATAATAAGACCGGAAGAAATTTCTTTCGGTCTTTTTGTATTTGATAATAAAGATCAAAAAATCTTAAACCCTCAAAACGCCACGAAAACCTCTGGCAGCATAATAAGATTCAGCACCATTATGATATATAAAAATAGTATCATATCTTAAATCCGCAAATAAAGCTCCGCCTAATTTTCTAATATTTTCTGGAGTTTTCAGCCAACTCGAAGTTTTGGTATCAAACGTTCCTAGTTTTTGCAATTCGCGATATTCTTCTTCGTTCAAGATTTCAATACCCATCGATTCTGCAACATCGATTGCATTATTTTTGGGTTTGTTTTCTTTCCTTTTATCGAGTGCTGCTTTGTCATAGCAGAAACTTCTGCGACCTTTCGGACTTTCGACGGCACAATCATAAAAAAGAAATTCTCCAGATTTTTCATCAAAACCTACGACATCAGGTTCGCCACCGCTATTTTCCATTTGAAATAACGATTCAAGTTTCTGTGGGTTTTGATGGAGTTTATCCTGAATATCTTTCCATTTCAAATTTGGATGGCGATTCATGTTTGATTCAAAACGCTCTTTTAAAATTTGGAAAAGTTCATCATACTCGTTTTTTGAGGCCATATTTTTAAATATTTAATTTCTTATTGAATTCAGTTTTTTCAAGTAAATATTGATACTTTAATTCTGTACAAATTTATTTTAATCCTTAAAAGTACAATGTTTTTTCCTTTAAATTTTTACCCTTGTTGTTATTTGTTCCAATTTTATTGGTTTTTTCAAAAGAGTTAGATTATGATCTCGCGAAATCGATGTAATTAATATTTTGGATAATAATCAGATTTTACAGGAAAAAGCCAAATTTCAAAACTTGATAAATGGGAAAATTTATCCTAAAAAACCCCATGAGTTACCGTCTACTGAAATATAAATTCACTCTATTTTCTATTTTTTTTATTGGATTAAATGAGACATTTATTTCCACCTATCTTAAGTTGTTTCGCCCTTCCAAATACTTAATAAAAATGTTGTTGGTCGATTTAAAAGGCTATTCATCTATTTGCTATTTCAGATTCGAATAATTATTTGAAAATTTACTCTTCCAAATAATTAAGTGACCTTGAAATAAATCGATCTCTAATTTTTGTAAAATAAAGGTAATTAAGCAACTGTGAAATTTGCTGATGAAATTTAATTAAAGATCTTATTTCTTCTTTGCTTCCAACTAATAAATAACCATTAATTAACACAAAAATGAAACATTTAAAATTACTC
>NZ_JBAVFG010000060.1:0-1720 GCF_049588135.1 Kaistella sp.
CTCTGTTTCATCTAAACTTTCTCTTTCTTCCAATTTGTTGTCCAAAACAAAATAAGGAAGAGTTTCTACAAATTTTTTGTAAGAATCTTCAATATTGTCATAAACCAAAATTTCGCAATTTCTCTCAATTTCTTCGCCTTCGGATTTTATCAAATACCTAAATTGATAAATTCCTTTCGGAATTCTTTGGATAAAATCTAATTTTTCAAGTTCGCTTTTTGTTTCGGGGTCAATTATGCTGTTCGTTAAAATCGCAAATTCTTCAATTTTGCTTATTGAGACTAAACGAAGAAGCGATTTTTTAGTTTCTTTATCCTGGTTATTGAAATCAACATTTTCTTCAATAAATAATTTCTCGGGATTTATCCAAGCAATTTTATCTTGCCAATCGTCAACGAAACTTACGATATACGCTTCTTTTGTTCCACCTGCTTTTAAACCTCGCAAACCTCGACCAATCATTTGTGTCATTAAAATTGTAGAAATTGTTGGTCTTGTTAAAAATACAGATTGAACATTGGGAACATCAGTTCCTTCTGTTAAAATATTTACATTTATCAAGACTTCTAATTTTCCTTGACGAAATTTTTCAATTTTCTCCTTGTTTTCTTTGGTGAAATTACTTGTAACTCCTGTTATTGCATCTTTCACATTTGAAATTACGAAATCAGATTTTACTCCTCTTTCTTGAAATAATTTATTAAGTGTAATCGCATTGTCAACATTCAAAGCAAAGATCAAAGTTTGTTTGTATTTTTCCTTATCGGAAACATATTTATCAACTATTTTGTAATTTCTTTCTCGGTTTTTTGCAATGGTTTCTGCAATTTGCTCCCCAATGCTATTAATATCAAAAGTATTTAATAATTGAATTTGTTGGTCAGTTAAGTCTTCTATAAAATTTTGCCCTGTTTCAACTTCTTCAAAAATTGGTTCAGACAGAATTCCTAATCTGATAAGCGTTTTCAAATCAATTTTGAAAATAATATCGTCGGGAAAAACCTTTTGCAAAAGTCCTTTTTCGCTTTCTGCAGTTCTTGTTGGCGTTGCAGTTAGTCCTAAAAGTCTGAATTTTTTTACATTTTGTTTTATGTTCTCAATTAATTTCCTGTAAGTTTTTGCTGTTGCGTGGTGCGCTTCGTCAATAACTAAAAAAACTTCGTCTGTATTTTCATGAATCCAATTTTTGAGCAAATGCTCTAAACCTGCATTTAAACTGTCTTTGCTTGCAAAAATAATATCGTCCGATTTTCTGATATTAATCGGTTTGTCGTGAATTCCCGAAATAATTCGATAATTGAAACTGTCTTTTTCTTTGAAAATATCGGAATAAGCTAAAGTTTTTGTAAAAGTTCCTTTTGCCTGCTCCAAAAGTTCGTGTCTGTGAGCAATCCAAAGCACTTTTTTGTTTTTGTCAAGAAAGTTTTTCGCAATCCACCACGAGGCAGTTAGTGTTTTTCCGCCTCCTGTTGGTAAAACTAAAAGCCCAGCAAATGGATTTTTTTCGCTTTTTATGATTTGTTTTTGAAGATTATAAAAAGCATCTTCTTGGTGTTTATATGGTGTAATTCCACTTTCAGATTTTGAAATATTAATTTTTCCTGCAAATTTCACTTCCGCATTTCCGTTCATTTCCTTGTATTCTTCCATTAAAGTTTTCTTGAAAATTATTGTTGAATTTTTTTTGAATTCCGAAAGTTTAGTCATTTGAGATTTTCCG
>NZ_JBAVFG010000061.1:0-15597 GCF_049588135.1 Kaistella sp.
ATATTGGAGTAATGGTCCATATCGCCTTTGATGACTTTTGCTTCGGGACATAACCTTAATGCCATTTTAATGGGCATGGCACTTCGAACGCCAAAATACCTCGCTTCATAAGAGCAGGATGCTACCACGCCACGGTCTCCACCTCCGATAATCACAGGTAATTTTTCCAATTGGGAGTTTTTTAGTCTTTCACAGGAAACGAAGAAGGTATCTAAATCCATGTGTACAATTGCACGATTCATTTTACAAAATTATCGCTATTTGTATCAGTTTTCATTATCTTTGTTGCTACAAATTATACCAATATCAATTTTATCCGATAACATGCGCTTTTTGAGAGCGAAGCAAAAATTCTCCCAACAAAAAATTGCGGACACGCTTTTTATTACCCGAGGTCGATATGCAAAATACGAGGATGGAAGTTCCGAACCGCCGATTGAAATTTTAATGCGAATTTCAAAATATTTCAGTGTGAGTATTGATCTTTTGGTTGGCGTAGATCTTCGAAATTATCCTTTAGAAGAAATGCTCAATCTTCCTGATAATCGTATTTTAGTTCCGATAACGGTGGATACTTCGGGGAATAATCAAATTGAAATTATTCCGCAAAAAGCTTCGATGGGTTACCTGAACGGCTATAGCGATCCTGATTATATCGAAAGTTTGCAAACCATTTCTTTACCATTTCTTAGAAACGGAAAATACCGCGCGTTCCCGGCAAGTGGCGATACGATGCCGCCGTATAAAGACGGGACTTATATTGTTGGGAAATATGTTGAAAATTTAGCCGATTTAAAAACCGATAAAACCTATGTTTTTATCACGATAAATGATGGAATTATTTATAAAAGATTTCAGTTTCATGAAGGCAATTTTATTTGTGTAAAGTTGGATAATAATTTTTATGAACCCCTAAAAATACCTTTGATTGAAATTAAAGAAATTTGGGAATTTGCCTGCAGTATCAATACCGAAGAGTTTGATGCAGAAGAATTTTCTGGACAAAATGTACGAGGTTTATTTTTAGAATTAAAACAAGAAATTAAGAAGATTGATTATAAGCTTTCAAAACAAGGTTAATATTGGTTTTCTTCAATATATTCAAAAAAAATCTTTTTCAGCCTTCGAGACATTTATATTATAGTGTTTTAATTAAATAATTAGAAGCATCTCTATTTAATGTGATTCCCTTTGATTCTAATTCTTCGATGATTGACACCTTAAAATCCAAATTATTAATAAAATTTTTATGTCTATTATCAAAAATTCTAAAAATATCATCCCATGTCATAGCATAGATTTCATAATTTTTTATTTCTTGTACAAGAAACTTCTTGTTTTTAATTGCCTGATTTTCGTAAAGACCTTTTATGTAAGAATCTACTTCTTTTCCAATAATGTAAAATTTCCAATTTCTTAACTGACTATTAAATTCTGGTTTTTGCATTATTATATTCATGTAGTCTTCTATTTGAGAAAATTGAAGTTTTCCAATGACAACAGAAGGTCTCTTTAATTCTACTAAAATGTTATTCTCAATCATTAAATCGTCCTCAATATTTGGTGTGTCTGCTTTTCTGGCAATAAAAATATCAGGTCTTTTTAATCTGTTTTTCTTCTCAATCCTATCAGGGATATCTTCTCCAGTATCAATAAAGTGAAGGTAATTGTTTAGAACTATTTCAAAATTTTTGTCTGCCGAAACCAAATTGTATTGTTCACCAAATAACCAATAATTATTTTCGATTGCTTTTTGAATATGGTCTCTTTCATTTGTGAACTTCTCTAATTCAAAAATTAAAGTTTTTAAGGTAGCAACTACATTAAATCTATTTTCCAGAAATTTCACTAATTCAGCAATGTGTACAAGTTTAGTTTTTTGAAGTATTTCAGATAATTCTTTTCTTTCGATATCAGTAAGATTAACTACATTGTCGACAATATTAATTACGTACTCTCTTTGTTCTGAATCGAGTATAAGGTTTAAAAAGCCAACAATTGTTTTACTTTGCGTATCCTTTAAACCCTGAAAAATTTTTGGCTGAACTGTGTATAGTTCTTTTATTACATTTTCTAGATCTTTTTTTCTAAGTTGCTCGTAATTATTATTCTTAAAATCTGGGAATATTCTTTTTTTATTAAAATCAGCAATAAGTTTTTCTGCTTGATGATGTTTTATAAAAGTTTTTTCTTTTTCCGCAACATATTCATTTAAGAGATGTAAAAGTGTCTTGTAAATATAATCTGTTTGGTTTTTGTCTGCAAAATCAAGAGTTGGTACTTCATTTTCAGTTTTTTTAAAAGAATTGAAATAGTCACTCTCTATATATAATGAATGATGAAAATTTTCTGTTTTGTTATTGAAAGAAGTGTGTTTTCGATCAATTTGTTTTTTCTCACTATTTAAAAAATAATAATAATATTTTTCTCCTATTTTATATTTCCATCTTAAATAACTAACCTTAAATGAAAAACCTCCAATCATAATTGGCTTATCTTCATTTTCTTCAATAATATCAAAATAGTTTAATGGAATATTATTAATTAAAATTTTAAAATCATTTTCTTTGTTTAAGTATAAAAACCATCCAAATTCACTTGATAAAAAATTTGTAAAGTTCTTATTTTCTAATAAGTCTCCCGTTAGCGCATGAAAATTACTAAATGAAACGGTTGTACCTGTTTTGCCAATTTTCAGAATTCTGTTTTCATAAGTAGAAAAATCCTGGCTACTGTCTCTGTTTATGTCTATTTTGTAATTCAATTTTTCTTTCCTATCAGTTTCAAATGTTGTGTCCCATATTGCATTATTACAAAAGGTTACAAAAGAAAATCTGCCTTTTCCTTTTTTTCCTTTAATAAATCCGGTTTCAGAAAAAGATATTTTTTTTTGTGATACGTTGAAGTTTCCAAAAGTATCATCGATAGTTGAAATATTTATACCAGTGCCATTATCAGAAATTGTTAAATGATTTAGGTAACCTAATTCATTTGACTCAAAATTAATTTTTAAAATATCTGCTCCGGCATCAAATCCGTTCCATAGAAATTCAGCTAAAGCTTTATAGTCAGTGGGTAATCCACTACTTTCAATACTTTTTGAGGTTAATTTTGCGGAACGTTTAACTTTATTATTGTCCATGGTCATTTAAAAAAGAGAAGTGTAAAAGTAATGATTCTTTTATCACTTTTAGTTCAAATTTTTCTAGATTAAGAAATTACTTCGAACTTTTATAATGATTATACATGAGATTTTTCTTTTTTATTTTCATGCTAAAGATTAGTACCGTCCAAATATACAAAAGGTTCTTGCCTATAATCTTGCTGTTTCTCATAAAAATACAAATTCAAACTATCATGAAGATTTATTTTTATTGAAGAATCGGCTTGCAAGATCCACAAAACATTAGTTATATCAGTGGATTCATTTTTTTATTATATAACCAATAGGGATATTTATTTTTGAACTCAAATTAAATTCATGGTCGAAATTTGAATTGATAGTTAAAAATTCTTTCGGAATTTTAGATAATTGGGAAATTTTCGAAAGTAAATTATCTTTTAAGATTGGTTGATATTTTACTGAATTATCGTCTGCAAGCCAAAACGATTTATCTAGTTTTAAAACGGAACTTCCTTCAAACATAACGTCTTTTAAGTCGTAAATAGGTTCATCTTGCTGCTCCTTTTTATCGAAAATTAGATCTAATTGAACTGGTTGGTTTTTAAACTTTAAATAAAAAAAATTTCTACTTGTAAAGGGTAACAACTCTTTTTCAATAAAATTAAAGGATTTAGCAAATGTATCTTTCATTTGTAGTGAATATAGATTTGAAATAAAATAATCTTTCAATCTTTCGTCTCTATAAATTCCATTACTATCAAAATATATTTCAAATAAAATTCCATCCAAAAAATAATTTTCGTTGTCTTCGGTGCTAAAATTTCCAATCCATGATTCTAAATCTTTAATTAATTCACCTGCATAATTTTACATGATCTCACTTTATTCATTTAAAAGTTTCGGCATGGTTGGAAGATAAAATCTTACGAACATGACTATCATTTGGCTTCCTTTTTTGTTTCGATAATATTTGTTTCATTTTGTGAAGTATGTTTAAGTATAATCATATCCTCTTTAATAGTCGTGCGAAGCGTGAAAGGTTTTTAACGGGCATATTTATGTATTTGAAAGTGACACTTTCTTAATTTTTATGTCAAATTAATTAATATACTTAATTTTTCTTCATTGATTCTTTTAATATTATTGTTAATTTAACATAATTTATTTATTTTAACTTTTCTTTTATAATTTCAAAAAAGATTTATATATTTGTATAGTAAGGGGAAGTTAAACAATGATATATAACTTTTACAGTAGAAAAATACCGGCCGAATCCGATCTTCCCCTTTTTTATCATATAAAGAAGTGTAATTATGATCACAAGAAAAAAATTTCTACAGCTAACTTCTTTAACCTTAGCTTACTCCATGATTCCCAACCGTTTATTCGCCGCAACTTCTGCCATGAATAATCCTACTACAGAGATGCTCGTGAAAAATGCTGCAGACTTACGAAAAGCTGGCAAGTTGTGGAAAGCCAAAAATATTTATCTACAAATCATCAATGACAATCCTCAAGAAATAAGAGCTTACGACGGATTAAGAAAAGTTATATTAGCAAAAAAGAAACAAGAATTTGAAGTAATTAAAATTTTCCGCAACGCAGCGCACCTACATCCGAATAACATCGAGATAAAGCAAAGATTACATAATGAATATTTTAAAGCAGCAATAGGAAACAGAAAGGTGAGTAACCAGATTGGTATAAATACGCGCCTTTTATTGGTGGTGAAAGAAAAATATGAAAATATTTTACAAAATTATCCATATAGAAAAAACATTAAAAAACAACTTGTTAAAATAGATAGATCAATAGCGTGGAATGCTGATATCTTGAATCCTCATAATAATACTAATCTAAAGCTTTACAGAAAACAACAACAGCAGTTGTTTAAAAAGAGATTCGCTTCTCTTTCAACGTTTCAATTAAATGAACAATTATCTCAATTATTAGCAAAGCCAGTTTCGGAAGATAGAAAACAACATATACGGGAATTATATAAGTTGAATGTGCAACAACACAGAAAAGATAAAAATTATGAATCAGCGTTAGACATGGCAATTTCTTTCTATAATACGGTCAATAAATCTGATCCTTATTTCCTGAAACATATCCGAGATTTATCAAAACAGTTAAGCAATTATGATCTACTGATAGCCGTTGAAAGGCAAAATCATGCGTTGAAAAATAACTTTTGGTCAGCAGAAGCTTTATTTGATGCTTTGATTATAAAATATGAAAGAGGTGATCTGTCCCTTTCATATGAGCTGGATAATCTTTTAAATAAAATGAAAATTTCTGTAGGGGATCCATCACAGAAATTTGAATTAACTACTAGAATTGTAAAACTATTACTTTTAAAAAACAATTTAGATGAAGCTAAAAGTATCTTACTTGATATAACCAATGACAAAGCTGGAACTGTCTCCCCCCATTCTATTGATCGATTAAATGTCTTATGGGCTAAATATTTTGTAAAAAAAGGAGATAGTAACACTAAAAATAAGATACTCACAATTGCACAGAGCCCTAGAAATTATGGTCACGAAAGTGATAAGATATTAAAAAGTATTTTGGTAATGAATATAAATAGATCATTTGAAAAATCAATACATATCGAAAATCTACAAAAAATATTAAGTAAAATAGGATAATATGAGGCTGAAATTTATTTTGTTTTTATTTGTTTTTACATTTTTTTTGCACAATTTTATTGCTCAAATAATGATAACTGAAGTTTATTATAATACTCCTTATAATGAAAAATTATATTTTCAAAAAAAAGAAGATGGAGCAGTATTAGGTGAGCTCGTGCACGCTAATAAACATCACCGTGGTGAATTTATTGAAATATATAATTTCAGCGACAAGGATATTAATCTAAAAAATTGGTACCTGAAAGATTTGTTGGGAACATTTTGGTTTCCAGAAAAAATAATAAAATCAAGACAATTTCTTGTAATAGCTTATAGTACATTACCGTATAATACAACCCCTTTTTCAGAGTATTTTACTACTACAAAGGGAAAAGAGAACCAAATAATACTTCAAGATAAAATTATTTTAAGAAATAAAAAAGAGAAAATTGATTTAGGATACACTTTGAATGATGGGCTTAATCTTATAGAAAAAAGTAGTTATCAATGGAATTATGCAGTAGAACCTCAATCGAACTTTATAAAAGATATTTGGCAGACTCCAAATTTATTTTATGCGGTGAATTCGATACAATATAATCCTAGTACACCGCCGTTTGTTAATTATAAATCTGTTCCTAACCCATTAGATGCAGAATATAAACCAGAGATGCAAAGCTATGATCAATTGGTCAAGGATGATTTTCAGCAATTTTATTCATTTTTAGACTGGAGCGAAAATGTGAACCTATTAGTTAATAATCTTTGTTTAGTAAACATTCCTAAATTAGAACAAATACCCAATGACACTTATATTGGTACTAGTAAATGTTTTAACTATGATACTGGTGGCAATGAAATTTCTGCAATAGATTGCACGCCAAGCGGAAATGTTTTAACACCTCTAACTGAACTCACGCAGGATGAGTTGAATGCCATAAGCAATGACATTGTAATCTTTCCAAATCCAACAAAAGCTTCAGACCAATATATGGTAACTATTCGCTGGTCTGGTGCAGCATTAAATAAAATATTTAATTTACAAGTTCATAATTCAGGCGGCGCTAATGTATTTGGATTCACACCAACTATTGGTGTAAATACAGTTAGTTTTTCTTTGCAAAATCAACTTCCTGGAGTTTTTGTTGCTAATTTCACCTTAAACACAGGACAAGTTATATCTAAGAACATCTTAAAATGGTAATTGCTTTATGAAACAAAAAATACTATTTCTTTATTTTTTTGCAAGTAATTTATTGTTCTTTTCACAGGAAATAGCAACAATCCCTTTAAATTATAATACATCAGGTTATGCAAAAAATGATTCAATTCAAAATAATCAAATTGCTATACCAAATACCGAAGATAGAATATTAACTCCTACCGTTAATGCTGAAATGACTGTAAGTGAATCAGGAGCATTGACTTATTCCTTACCTATTGAGATGTTAAAAGGGATTAATAATTTTAATCCTAATATTGCATTAGTTTACAATAGTCAAAGCGGAAATGGGCAAGCTGGGTGGGGGTGGAATATTATTGGATTATCAACTATTACCAGAGGGGGGAAAAGTAAAGAAGTGGATGGGATTACAATTGGTCCACAATATGATGAGACAGATCCTTTTTATTTAGATGGCCAAAGGTTAATTAAAATTAGCCCTACATCATTTGTAACAAAAACATTTTCTAAAATAAAAGTTACTAAACCAGTTACCGGAGATTATTCATTTATCGTTCAATATACTGATGGTAGAATTGCAAAGTATAAAGAAATTGTATCTGGACAAAGCTATATTTCAACATTTATAGATGCTTTTGACAATGAAATACATTACACTTATGAGAGTGAAAATAATATTCCACGAATAGTTAAAATATCATACGGAGGCACAAATATTCGAAATGATAAATTCTATGTGAATTTTATTTATAAGACTCGTGAAAAAAATCTGCAAATTTACAGAAATGGAATTCCGTATATTAATACAAAGGTCTTATCACAAATCGTATCTGGCTCTACTTATACCCAAATATATCGTACTTATTCTTTTCAACATGATTTTATCGAAGATTATAGCATTGAACGTCTCATAACGATTAATGTAGAAAATGAAAATGGAGAATATTTAAAACCTTTACACTTTAATTATAATAATTCAAACAAAGGTATTGTTACAATAAAATCTCGTTTGCAAATTAAGACAGGGATTTCAACGGGATTGGGAACTGTAACATTAGGTGATTTTGTTAATGGAGATGATAAAATACAACCTATTTTTCAAATCAGAAAATCTTATACTGATTATGGCGTAAAGTTAGGAAATTCAATGACTAATAGTAATCTAACTATTTTAAGAAACGATTCTGAAACATTGTTTTTTTCTGGAAAAGTTTTAGATCTTAATAATAAAATCACTGAAAAAGATCAACTTATTATAGTAAATGAGAATTATGTAGGTGAAACCGATGAAATTAATCCTAATAATCCAATTAATTCCCTGCTAAAGGATGAAGTTGTTTTTGAAATAAAGAATGTCATCACCAATGAAAGTAGAAATGTTACTGTTGCAGTAAAAGGAGGTTTATTACAAACGGAGACCTATGAGTCTGATGATCCATATGATTATAACAGCCATGGTAACTATGTTACATCCTACATCAGGGATCCATCAAATAGAAAATTTGTACAGGCTGATTTTAATAATGATGGGTTAATTGACTTTCTTATTATCGAACCCGAAAATCTTAAACGGACTAACAATATTTATTTTGTAGAATTAGGCAAACTTAATTCTGGCAACGATGTTAAGTTAACAGGGTTAAGTTTAAATGATAACTTTAATTTATATGACAAAGAGATATACCCAATTGAATTTGATGGTGACGGTCTACCAGAACTATTGGCTATAGATCGTGACAATAAAAATTTCTCGGTATATAAAATTAATTTTAATAATTACTCTCTTGAAACAGTATTGCATAATCAGCCTCTAGCTAATTTTAATAAAAATACGCCCATATTTTTAGGAGATTTTAATGGAGATGGACTTACAGATTTTTTAACACCACAAAAAGTATACGAAATCCCCGAAAATGACAACAGTGGATTAGACATGGGGGATACGTATTATAAAATGCAAACAGAAACCTTGCTGTGGTGGAAGTATACAAATAATGGGATTTCTTTCTCAAAGATACAAGAAGATTATACTGAACAGAAAATTGCTTATTTAAAGCCATCTCAAAGAAATTTCATTAAAAAATCTACATTTTGGCAAAAGTTCTGGGATGGTAAGCCTGACTCTTACGAGTACACAAGATATTCAACTCATAATATCATAATTACCGACTTTAACAATGATGGAAGGTCTGATATTATCACATTAAACAAAATTGGAACAGTAAAATACAATAATGCAAATCTTGGTAATACAGTTATAAATAATGTAGGAAACACATTAATGAGATACGATGGGAGTCATTATAACACCACTTCTTTCCAATCATCAATTGTAAATAAAATCACTTTTTATGAAAATAAAAATCTTCAAGATGGAACATTTAAAATGCTTAATAGCGGTTCTTTGGAGAATAAAATAATCTCACCTCTTTCACTAATTGTTTCATCTACAGAATTTGATTATTTAAACGTATCAAAATCTGGTGCTTATATTTATGATTCACTTGTTGGTGAAAGTACAGTTATAGCAGTTGATAACACCGATTTTTTAGAAAAACAAATTCAGGAAGTTGATAATGGATCTGGTGTTTTGCAAAAGGTTGACTACCGGAATATGATCGCAAGTCCGTCATCCGATGAAGCAACATATTTATATAAGTCACAGGACTTTCAATACCCATACTTTGTACACAAATCTAATTCTATACTTTATTTTGTAAGTAAAATTCACACTGTTTTTAATAATAAAATTCTTACAAAAGAATACAGATATGAAAATGGGATACAGAATTTGGAAGGAAAAGGATTTATAGGTTTTCAAAAAACATATTCTAGTGATGCATATGAATCTGAACTAAAAAATAAAAAATACATTAACTTAAATCCGGCAAAAGCGGTCTTTTGGAATGTTCAAACCAAAGACCCATTAATGGAGAACGCCACTGTAATTTCTACATACGGAGGTTTAACTAAATTTTTTACTGAAAATAAAATAACGAATAGAAAGTTTAACATCGGAAATAATCAGTATCTCATTTTGCCAACAGATGAAGTTTCAAAGGACTATCTGAAAAAAATTACTATTAACAAAAGTTATATCTACGATGAAAATGATGATCTAAAGCTAAAAACAAGTTATGTTGATTATGGTGGTGTTGGGTCTTCAATTTCTGAGTATACCTATCAAAATGAATTTTCCTACGGGACACATTATTTCTATGGAAAAATTGCCACAAATGACAATACAATTTACAAAGAAGGACTCTCATTCACTACAAAAGAAGAGTATGATTATGATAATTCCAACGGCGCCTTATCAGAAAATAGATCCTATGGTAATCAAGCAAATGCACCTCCTGTTATTAAAAACTATACCTACGATTCAGCAACAGGAAATCTTTTAAGTCAAAAAATATCTGCGCAAGGAGTTTCACCGCAAACAACCACTTACGATTATGATAGCACTAAGCGATATATCAATAAAACTACTACTCCAGATGGTTTAATTGCGATTTCAAATGTTAATGTTTTAGGGAGGGTTTTAGATGAGACCGCCCCAATAGGAAATCTAAAAACCTTTTACCAATATGATTCTTGGGGTAATATCATTACCATTACAGATTTTCTAGGTAAAAAAACCACGATTTCTAAAAACAGGACTAATCTCCCTACTAATGGGATTTATAACCTTTCCAAAAAAAGAGAAGGAGGAACTGAAAGTGTAGTAACTTTTGATATTTTCGATCGGGAAATCCAATCTAAAACCCAATCTATTAATGGAAAATGGCTTGTCTCCAAAACCGAATATGATATTTTCGGAAAAACAACTAGAACGAGCGAAATATTTTTTGAAGGAGAAACACCTAAATGGAATTCTGTAGAGTATGATGAACTCAACCGCCCTGTAAAGAATATTGCTTTCACGGGGAAAGTCATCACTACCTGTTATGAAGGTATGAAAGTAACCGTGGATGATGGTTATAAAAAAACCTCTAAAACACTTGATGTGATGGGCAACACTATCAGGCATCAAGATCAAGGTGGTGTTATCAATTATAGCTATTTTCCAAATGGTGCTCTTAAAGAAAGCAATTACGAAGGTATAAAAACAACTTTTGAAATTGATGGTTGGGGAAATAAAACCAAAATTATCGATCCTTCTGCGGGAACATTCAGTTATGAATATGATAATTTAAGCAGAGTGACCAAAGAGACCACCCCAAAAGGAACAACAGTTTACACTTATGATTATTTGGGAAGACCTCTTACAGAAACTACCACAGGTAATACTACAGCAGAAAATACAAACATTTCTAAAACTTATACCTACAACAATGCAACAAAACTTCCTGAGACCATTACAGGAACGAGTAATAATGGAAAAACATTTACCTATACTACAATTTACGATGCCTATTACCGCATAAAAGGCAAAAAGGAAGAAACTCCCTATTTCACTTATGAATCTTCTACCACCTTTGATTCTTTCGGAAGGGCAGATGTAGTTACCATTTCTACAAAACTGCTCACACCTTCTTATATCAGTACTTCAAGCATTCAAAATGTTTATGATGGCAATGGCATTCTTTTACAGCAAAATGATATAAATACAGGGAAAATGGTTTGGCATGTTTCAGACATCAATGCGCAAGGACAAACCACCCAAATGGAATACGGAAACGGGTACTCTATAATAAATCAATACAGTCCAATTGACTTTTCATTATTCAATATTAAACATCAAAATACCATCAATGGAACGGTAGCTTTGGATATTGATTATAATTACGATGTAAACAAAGGCGTGCTGAATTGGCGCAGAAACAACACCTTTGGTAAAAAAGAAGACTTCACTTATGATACCCTCAATCGGTTGCTTACAGAAACCGTAAATGGAGTTCTTGCAAATGAATATACTTATGATCAAAGGGGCAGGATTACATCAAATTCTGAATTAGGAAAATATAATTACAATCACTCTGATTATAAACTGCAAAACATTACCTTTAATACCAATGGACAAAACGTAAATAATCAAAGAGGATTTGCAGCAGTAACCTATAATGCATTTAAAAGTCCACTGCAAATTACTCTTGCAGGTAAAGAAGATTTGTCTTTTGAATACAGCATCCTGAAAACAAGATCAGCAATGACCTCTTCGGTTACAGGTAAAACCCGGTATTACTCTTCTGATTTTGCGGTAGAAATTACCCAAACAGGTAATCAAACAGAAATTATCACCTATATCACAGGAGATCCCTATTCTGCAAATTACATCAAAAAAGAAGTTTTAACAGGAACTGTTCTTGCCGAAAAAGAAAATTACTTTTTACATCGGAACAATTTGGGCAGTATTCTAGCCATTACCAAAGCCACAGATGGTACGGTGGTCGAAAAGCGCTTCTTTGATGCTTGGGGAAATCTTAAAGGATTTGTAAACGCAGCTGGCACATTAATTACAGATGCACAACAATTATCAACCGTTAATTTCTTCTTATATCGTGGATATACGGGGCATGAACATCTTTGGAAAGCGGGGTTAATCAATATGAATGCTCGTATTTACGACCCCATTCTTAGGAAATTTTTAAGCCCTGATAACTATGTACAGGATCCTTTTAATACGCAAAGTTATGACCGTTTTAGCTATGTGTTTAATAATCCGTTACTTTTCACAGACCCAAGCGGGAATTTCGGCATTATAGCTGCAGTTCTTGTTGGTGCTGCGGTAGGTCTCTTTGCTAAAGGTATTGCTAATATGATGAGTGGTATCCCTTTTTGGTATGGTTTAGGCAAAGCTACTTTAATGGGAGCTATAAGTGGAGCTATTAGTTTGGGAATTGGCAATGTTGCCACCTCTGCTTTTGGTGAAGCTATTTCGATTGGCAAAGCATTGTTTGAAGCGGGACTACATGCTTTCAGCAGTGGAACTATCGCTTCTTTGGACAATGGAAACAGCGGGGCTGCCATGCTTAGTGGTTTGGTTTCTTCTTTAATTGCAAGTGGGGTGAGTGCTTTAGGAACTAGCTTTTCAGCATCTAAAGCTTTAGGGAAAACAGTGCAAAACGGCTTTGGACAAAATTATATGAAAGCAACGATGATTGTAGCTGGAGGTTTTAGCGGAGGGATTTCTTCCGTCATTGCAGGAGGTAAATTTATGGATGGGTTTAGGCAAGGCTTGATTACAAGCGGGTTAAATCATGTTGCACATATGGGAGCTGCTGCAATAGAAGAAGGAAAGGCTAACAGGCAAATTAAAACCGCATTAACAACAGATTGCGGTGATGATTACCTTAATCAACCAATTACAGAGGCTACATTACAGGATTTAGCGTCTGTCTTTGCTGATTTGTATGGAGTTAGTTCAAAAGAGTATGCATTTGCGAATAAAGATAATATTTATGACAAATTAGAAATTGATAATGGACAATTATATGATGATGGACAAAGCGTTAATGGAGTAACCCATATGTTTAACGGAAAAGTGTTATTTTCTCCTCATTTTTTAGGAACTAAAGATATTTTAAAATTTGCTGGCACTTGGTATCATGAAACTATTCATTCTATACATGCTGTTAATGGATTCTTTATTAATACTTTAAAACAGTTTATGAAAAATGGGTATGGCTATGATGATGCGGTAAGAAGTGCAACAAATGTTTCTGAAACAATTGCTCATTTGCAAACTCGAAATTATGGTATAGGGCTTTCGTTTGGAACATCTTATAGTACCATAAGAAAATATGGTGCTAGTTATATAGAATTTTTAAGTTTTAAATAATAATTATGAAATATAGTACAAAATATTTATTTATGATTAAAATAAACATCCTATTAATTCTTGTTTCATCTTTTAATTTGGTATTCTCTCAAACAACTATTCCGAATAAATATATGAAAATTCCTGATACTTTATATTTTAAAGATCGTTTGTATCAATATATAATACCCCAAAAGAAATATAATTATTGGAAAGTTATAAGAAAAGATGGTTCTACAGAAAAATTAATTTATGAAAAAATAGGAGCTAAAAATAAAAAGGTTAAAGAAAATCGAACAATCGAGGAAGGCTTTTTTCTGGAGTGTTTGCCAGACGGATGTTTTACATATATAATGGCAAATCAAAATAAAAAATCAGAGTACTTTACAAATGTAGAAGAACTACGGGGTTTCATTGGATTTGTTAACAATTTGTCTGAAGCATTGCTTATAGCAAGAACTTATGATTTATGGTTTGATCGTAAAAATCCTATTGGTGGCTCCTATAAAATAGAGAAAGATTTTATTTATCTTTATCTTGCAAAATTTGAAAGTTGTCCAGTTAGTAGTGAAGCTTTCTTCGTAAAAATCAACAGAAGAACAGGGGAACTTGAGCAAGAAAGTAAAGGTGTCTATTATAAAACGGATGATTGTTATACTTCATAACCAATGGGTTATGATGAGATAAATTCTTATCCGGAATGTTAAGTGGTGCAGTTTCCTCTTTAATAGCAAGTGGTGTACAGGCATTAGGAAACACAGGAAGCAGAATGTTTGTGAATAATGATGGCTATCTTGATATCGGTACTTTTGCAGAACGAAACCCAGGACTTTTAAAAGCAATGATGGTAACTTCTGGTGGTTTAAGTGGAGGAATTTCTTCTACTATTGCAGGAGGGAAATTTATAGATGGATTTAAACAAGGATTGATAACCAGTGGGTTGAATCACGTGGCGCATTTAACTACAGAATTTTTACAGAGAAATGACCCAGCTGATCCCACAACATGGACAAGAAAATATAGTATAGATAGAATTAAAAGACTTCATCCCGACTTTTATGAAGTTTTAGCACAACTCCCAAATTTTTTAAATTCAAATCCTAAAGTCTTGGATGCACTTGTAGAAACTACAAAAATGACAAAAACTCAAATTCTTAAACATTTGGATGTTAATAGTAGTGATGGTCAAGTCATACTTGAATATGATTATTATGCAACTAAAACACTCCAAGATCATTTGGGAGACACTGGGCACATGAGTGTTACAACTATATGAAAGAATTTTATTTTAGGATTAGAACAAGTCTCTTTAGTGTCATCAATTCAAGGTACATCTTTTCTATTAGCTATTACGGTGTTACACGAATTTGTACATTGGGGAAGATCTCATAATGGTCAAACTACCTATATAAAAGGTGAGGAAGCAGGCGATACATGGGAAAAATCTATATTCAATGGAAAAACACTTAACAAAAATAATGCATATGATTTATCGAAGACATTTAATTGGAATTATAAATAGTTTTTTTATTTCGCTCATTTTTTTTAGTGTATTTATTTTTTGTATGCCAAAACAGAATCAAAAACCTGAAGTTATAGGGAATGAGATAATTAAAAATAATATCAACATATTATTAGACTCACTATCTATTTTTGGCGACTCTACGATCGATGTAGAACTTGAGAGAAAAATTAAAAAAGGTGATATTCCAAATAATAAAGATATTTTCGGTATTACAAAACGAATACAAAACGAATACAATTACGAATACAATTACGAATACAACATTTAAACGCCGAAAATTTCTATGCAATAAACATTACAGGAAATCAATTTATACTTAATAACAATAGAAAAATTTTTATTCGTGAAGTAGATAGAAATGAATTATCT
>NZ_JBAVFG010000062.1:0-10405 GCF_049588135.1 Kaistella sp.
ATTCAATTCAGCAGAAGGTTTCATGTTTTTAACCTGTCTTCCTGAAACGTCGCTTACAGAGATTGATTTCACTCCTTTCACATCAGAGATTTTCAATACATCTTGGAATGGGTTAGGGTAAACAGAAGTAGCAGATTTAGTTACAGACGAAGTTGCTGCAGTAGGCTCTTTTACTTTAATTGTATAATCCTGTGTTCTTCCTTGAGCAGCAATATTACCACAAGCTACAACCGCAGCTGCACTTGCTTGTCTTGCTAATCTGATTCTCATACGAGTATTTCCATATTTCGCATCTGCAGGAATTGTAATATTTCCAGTTGTTGAAGTAAGAGATCCGTAAGTTAATAACGTCATTTCACTATCTTCAAATATGCCATTTTGGTTATAATCAATCCAAACTTTTACTTTATCGTTAGCATTACCACTTGCAACCGTAATAGCCATAGGGTAAACCCCTTCTTTTTCTACAGTTCCAACAACAGTAGTAAAGTCTTCATAACCTCCTACAATCGTAGTCGCTGTACTCGCATTATCAATACCTGCAAAGAGCACATTAGATATTCTATCTGCATTAACAGTACTGTGAGTTGCCGCACAATAAGTCCAGTCTGCAGAAGTAGTAAATGAAATTTCTGAACATCCTGTAGCATCGCCTAATGTATTCGTAGGAACGACTTTCGCATAGTAAGTTGTATTTCTATCAAGACCTGTTAGCGCAAAACTGGTAGTATTAGCAACAGTACCGTTAACAATATTTATACCTCCAGGAGTAGTGCCAACATATACTTTATACCCAAAAGCCATAGCATCTTCATTCCAATTTATTGTAACATTAGGAGCCGTAACGCCTGTTGCGTCGTTTGCTGGATTAGTAATTGTGGTACAGCTTGGTATTGCAAGAGCCGCAATATTAACCGTAAAATCAAAAGCTTGTCCATATCCAGATGCTTGAGCGCCACAAGCAACTGGTGTTGCGTTATAATCCACTCTCACTCTCATACGAGTATCACCTAACAATGCACCTGCAGGCACTACTATAGTACCAGTTGAAGCTGCCGCTGCGGACAAAATAGTTCTTTCATCATCCGTAAATTTACCATCTTGGTTAAAATCTATCCATACAGCTGTTTTATCTCCGTTATAGAATGGAGCTATGGTATTTGTAATGACATAACTTTTCCCTTGTATCATATGTCCTTTAACACTTGTATAATCTCCATATCCAGCTGCTGAAGCAGTAGTCTGGTTGATATCTGCAACTACAACTTTAGTTATTTTTTCGTCAACATTGACAGATGTCGCAGCACAATAAGAAACTGAACTATCTGTGCTAAAGCTGATTCCCGTACAACCCGTTGCATCACCACTAGCATTAGTAGGAACTACCTTTGCATAGTACGTTTTGTTTTTTTCTACTGAAACATACTGACTGGTAGCACCTCCTGTTATTGTTCCATTAAATACATCTGATCCTCCGGAAGTAGTTCCTACTGTTAATTTGTATTTGGTTGCCGTAGGAGCAACTGCCCAAACTATTTCAGCAGAACCTGAACCTATAGTAGAACCTGCGGCAGGAGAAGTAATTGTAGTACAAGCTGGCGCAGTAGTTACAACATCCTGTACAATAGAAATATTATCAAAATAAATATTCCCACTGCTTGATCCTCTTACATACCAAGCTCCTACAGCATAAATAGTACCCTCTTCCATAACCCCTGCTGGGATTGTTCCTGTTATTGTTGAACAAGTTGTAAGCGCGGGAGCGGCTAAAGGCACACCAGCTCCAATCTGAACAATACTCCATTGATCAGTATCTGGCAGATAGATAAACAACATAGGATATAATGTCCCAACAGGATTCACAGCCTTTTTGTAATTGATAGTAACAGTAGCTGCCTGACCGTTATTCTTTTGTGCAGGGTCTAATAATGATACTTTATCAAGTTGCATCATCCAACCTGACTGATAACTCGCAGTATTAGGAGAAGCGATTTGCGCACCTAGTGCACCAGTACAAGCTGCTGCCGCAGTAATAGTCCCATTCCCGAATTGTCCATAAATACTAGCATCTCCCTCGAAGTCACCAACATAATTGTATTGTGCGCTTGCACCAACACCCAGTGCTAAAAAGCACGATAATAAAAGTTTTTTCATAAAAATACATTTTTGTTAAACATAGCCAAAACTAACAATTTAATTCCGAATAAGCCTAATTTTATTTATTTATTTTTAATAAATTTTAAAAATCATTACCAAATCAATAAACCAGAAGCTTCAAATTCAAAAACCCATTATTGATGACAAGCATTTTTTCTTTAAAACTCCTGCTCCAGATAAAATTGCTTTAACCTTCTGTTTTCATTTCGAAGCGATTCCATTTTTTCTAATAACTGATGCATGATTTCCAAACCCGGCAAATTCACTTCTAAGTCATAATACCAATTGGTAAATCGTTCGAAAGCAGGCAATTCTTCATAAAGCAAATACGTTACTTCGTTTTCTGTTTCGGTTTTTAGCAGCCCGGATTCTTCTAATGAATCGAAAAAAGTGATTTCAATATTGTAGATTCTTACCAATTCTTCTCGTGATATTCTGTCGTTCATGATGCTAAATTTTTAAGTTGAAGAAATAACTCTTTTTCTTTATCAGACAAGTTCGTTGGCATTTTCACAATGTAGGTCACCAACAAATCTCCGTACTCGCCTTCTCTTTTATAAATGGGAAATCCTTTGCCCTTTAGCTTAACTTTAGTTCCGTTTTGCGTTTCTGGTTTTACTTTTAAATTGACCGTTCCATCTAGCGTTTTCACTAAAGTTTCACCACCGAGAATGGCAGTATATAAATCAATTTCAAGATCTGCACTCAAATCATTGCCCATTCTTTTAAACTGATAATCTTCTTCAATATTAAAAGTAATAAACAAATCCCCGTTTGGCCCTCCATTGTGACCAGGATTTCCGTGACCTTTCAGTTTGATTTTTTGTCCGTTGCTCACTCCGGCCGGAATTGTAATCCTCACCTTTCGACCATTGATGTCGAAAGTCTGCTGATGGGTTTTCGCCGCATCCCGTAACTGCAAACTCAAAGTTGCTTCAACATCTTGCCCTTTAAATTTTCCAGAACTGCTTCCGCGCGTGCTTCTGCCAAAACCACCCGAACTTCCACCAAACATACTTTGAAAGAAGTCGGAAAAATCTTCCCCTTCTCCGAAATCGGCACTACCAAAACCTCCATAACTTCTTCCTTGTTGCGATTGGCGCTGTTGCTGTTGCGCTTTCTCATATTCCTCACTGTGTTTCCAGTGTTCACCGTATTGGTCATACTTTGTCCTGTTCGCAGCATTGCCCAAAACTTCGTTCGCCTCATTGAGTTCTTTGAATTTCTTTTCCGCCTCTTTATCACTAGGATTCACATCGGGATGGTATTTCCTCGCAAGTTTCCGATACGCTTTTTTCACTTCGTCGGGCGTTGCTTTTTTATCAATGCCCAAAACTTTGTAATAATCTATATAAGCCATGCTTTTATTCTTTTCATCAAATTTAGTTAATCTAAATGAAAATCTTTGATTTTCAAATTTGTTCATTCTTCTCCAACCTATTATTCTTTTAAGGTTCAGTACCGCTATTGTTTTATTTTAAATTTAATTTAAAAGGCGCTCTGTATTTTAAATAATAGTCTGGAAAATTACCTATATATTTGATTAAATTTAAACAGATGAAGACCATTTTGCAAAATTATTCGGGCATCATTTTACTTTTGGCAGGAATTATGATCGGCAGTCTGATCGGAATATTTTCTCCAAACATGGTCAATTATCTGAAACCAGTCGGCGATATTTTCCTCAATTTACTTTTTGTAAGTGTGGTTCCTCTCGTTTATTTTGCCGTTGCGAATTCGATTGCAAGCGTTGAACAAGGTGGGAAATTCGGGAAAATAATCTTCGCCATGATTTTCACTTTCTTACTTTTTATTATTATTGCTGCCCTTTTTACCATTGCAGTGGTGTACTTATTTCCCACAGAAGCTTTGCCTTCAACTTCCAAAGAAATCATCGAAAATACCGCTGATGATACTTGGGGAAACCGCATTGTGAGTTTTTTCACTGTGGGAGAATTTACTGAATTATTTTCCAGAAAAAACATGGTCGCCTTATTAATTTTCGCTTTTCTTACGGGAACTGCATCCAGAAAAACTGATGAAGCAGGAACCGTTTTTCGAAATTTTTTAAGTTCAGGGTATGAAGTCATGAAAGAATTGTTGTTACTTGTAATGAAAGCCGCACCCATTGGTTTAGGAGCTTATTTTGCGTATCAAGTCGCCACCGTTGGTCCACAGCTTTTCGGGTTTTATGCAAAACCGCTCGGCTTATATTATGTTGCTGGACTTGTTTACTTCCTTGTCTTTTTTTCGTTGTATGCCTTTGCAGCAAAAGGGAAAGACGGCGTTCAGAAATTCTGGAAAAACAATATTTATCCCAGTTTAACAGCTATTTCCACATGCAGTAGTTTCGCCACGATGCCCACTAATTTGCAAGCCGCCGCAAAAATAGGCGTACCAGATACTATCGCCAACATTGTAATTCCAATAGGAAGTACGCTGCACAAAAACGGCTCGTCGATGTCTTCTATCATTAAAATTTACGTGGCATTTCTCATTATAGGCAAGGATTTTTTCGACCCTATGAATTTGCTTTTGGCATTAGGAATCACCATTTTCGTCAGCATCGTTGCGGGCGGAATCCCGAATGGTGGCTACATCGGCGAGATGTTGATGATCTCGGTTTACCAGCTTCCACAAGAAGCCATTCCTGCGGTGATGATTATCGGGACATTGGTAGATCCTTTGGCGACAGTTCTTAATTCTACTGGCGATACGGTTGCAGCGATGTTTGTGACGAGAATTTCTGGGGAGAAGTTTGAGGAACCGAAAGAATTTGTGGGCTGAGTTTAAAAAAGCTATCGGTTATTGGCTAAGGCAACCCTCTTTTTCATAAACATCCATCTCGTCGCCCATAAAAAATCATATCCAAAATTCACGGTCTGAGATAAATTCGCTAAATTTACTAAGTGAATAAAAAGCAACAAATAGCATTAGATTTTGTTATTGATAAACTAACAAACTCTGTTGAAAATGTGAATTCGGGAGATAGTTTTCCTACCGAAGTTGCTTTATTGAATGACATAGATTTAAAAAAAATTACCAAAACTGCTGGTTGGAAATTCAATTGGAAAAGTGAATTTAAAATTCCGAATAGAGATATTTATAAATTAACCATTTCTAATAATCCAAATATCATTCAAGGATTGGTAAGTTTGGAAGTAAAGCCGGATCACGTTTATATGCATTTGATTGAAAGCGCACCTTTCAACATCGGGAAAAACAAAACCTATTTAGGCGTTCCTGGAAATTTAATTGCTTTCGCTTGTAAATTATCTTTTCAGCGAGGAAATGAAGGATTTTTATCTTTTGTTGCAAAAACCAAATTGATTGAACATTACGAAACCGAATTAGGTGCTTATCATTTCGGTAACCATTTAATGATTATCGATAACGTTTCGGCGTTAAAACTGATTAACAAATATTTTAAAAATTAAAGATGATGGGAATTATAAAAGAACCTTTGGAAATAGATTTTGAGGTGGACAATAGACCGCTTACAAAAGAAGAAGAGCAAATGATTAGCGATTTTATAAGGTTAAAAAAAGAGCAACAATCTCAAAAACCGAAACCACCATCCTCGAAAAGGTCAAAACCTAAAAAACAGGGCGCATAAATGCATTTCTGATAATCTCACTCTGCGAAGTTTGAACTTATAAAAAGAGCCTTCGCTCAGTGGAACTTGCAATTTCCCATCAAAACCCACAAAAAAAAGAGCCTTCCAAAATCATCGAAAGGCTCTTATTTAAGGTTAAAACTTTACATTTATTTGTACGCCTCAATCGTTTTATTTATCAAATCAATTTGTTGATTAATCGTTGGGCTTGAAGGATTGGCTTTCAAAACTGCCATTTTCTTGGCAAGACCGTCTTTCAGGATCTGCACAATCATCATTTTCGCCTGGGGGTTTCCACCGATTTGTCCTTTCACTTGCGTTAAAATTTTGGTTACATTTTCCGTTGCTTTCAGGTTGTCGGAACTCATAATCCAGTTGAAACCATCTTCGGCAACAGCACCCAATTCAGGTTTTTGGAATTTAATGAAAGGATAGAAAGCAGCGGTAGAAGCAATTGCCGGCATTTGTTTTTCGATTTTATTCTTCACAATCGTCGGCATCAATTCCGCAATAAGTTCGTCGCTTGCGCCTTCCAAATCCATGTTTTCTACCAAAGCGGCAACTCTCGCCGGATCAATCGCCGCAATCCCGGTAAGCGAACTGCCCTTCACCGAATTGGAAACCGCGTTCATTCCTTTGTCGAAAAGTGGCAAATATTTCTTGTCTTTTGTTTTTGCTAAAGCCGAAATCGCTGCCGCTTGAACCAAAGTTTTCGGGTCGTTGGAAGCCATTTTCTCTACTTCCGAAAGTGCGGCTTTTGCCTGATCGGGCTTCGATAAATCGAGTCCGTTCAGCGCTTTCATGCGGATTCTGAAGTTCTCGTCTTTCAAAGCTGCTACCAAAGTTTTTAATGCTGATGGGTTTTTCGAAGCGTTTTCTGCGGCATTTTCCACCGCTTTGTAACGGCTCAAAAACTCTTTAGAACCCAAATATTGAATTAAATATTGCTCGGGAGTTTTGGTTTCGATGAATTCTGCGAGCAAAACTCCATCTGCATTGATGTTGATTAATTCAGGGCTTTTACTTGCTTGGAAAGTAAAGTTATTCTTCTCTTTGGCATCTACCCAAACATTTTTGCGGGAAGGTTTTCCGTTTTCGAAAACATCAATCGCCAAAGGAAACTGGAAGTTTTTGCCAATTTGAGTTTGAGTTATGGTTACAGTAACTTCTTTTTTCACTGGTTCGAAAGTCGTTGTATAAGAAATTTTCGGGTTGCCGCTATCGAAATACCATTGATTAAAGAACCAGTTCAAATCTTTCCCCGAAACTTTTTCTAACGACAATCGCAGTTGATGTGCTTCACCGCTGCTGTATTCGTTGGTTTTCAAATAATCATTTAAGCCTGCAAAAAACGCATCGTCGCCCAAATAATTCCGTAGCATGTGAAGAATCGCACCACCTTTATTATAGGAAACCCCATCAAAAACGTCTTCACGCGAATGATAATTGAAACGCACCAAATCTTTAGATACGTTGGATGGATCGCGGAAATAGCCATCGGTTGCTTTCATCAAACCATAGTCGGCGAAATCTTTTCCGTACTTATGTTCGTTCCAAAGGTATTCGGAATAATTGGCAAAAGATTCGTTGACGGTAATGTTGCTCCAGCTTTCGGCAGTGACCAAATCGCCAAACCAATGGTGGAAAAGCTCGTGCGAAATCACATCTTCCCATTTATTTTCATCAATTAAATCGCCGGGTTTTTGCTGCGCCGATTGTTGGTGAAGCGTTGCCGTGGTATTTTCCATCGCTCCGGAAACGTAGTCTCTACCAGTAATTTGCGAGTATTTGGACCACGGATAATCGTAATTTAATCTTTTGGAAAAGAACTCGATCATCTCCGGCGTGTTCCCAAAAATCTGTTTTGCGTACGGTTCATATTCTTTTTCAACGTAATAATCCACGTCGATATTTCGCCATTTATCCTTTACTACCGCGTAATCGCCAACTCCCATGAAAAAGAGATATGGCGAATGTTTCTTGTCCATCACCCAATGGTCGGTTCGCAGTCCGTTTGCTTCTTTAGTGGAAGATTTCATTAAACCGTTGGATAAAGTGACGTATTTATCGGGAACGGTCATATAAATTTCCTGTGTTGTTTTTTGATTGGTTTTATCAATGGTGGGAAACCAGGCAGAACTCGATTCCGTTTCACCTTGCGTCCAGATTTGCGTTGGCTTATCTGCTTCTTTCCCTTGTGCGTTGATGAAATAGAGACCTTTGGCATCAGAAATTGCGGCGCTTCCTTTTTGAGTTACTTCGTTCGGACGCGCTGTATATTTAATGTAAACCGTATAATCCTGATTTCTGTTGTAAGTTTTATCGAGATTAATTTTGAGCATATCATTTTTATACTCGTATTTCAAAGGACTTTTGCCGCCGTTTTTATCTAAAGCAACTTCATGAATCAACATTCCTTTCGCATTCAGAACCAAAGAATCGGTGGGATAAAAATACGGAGAAGCTGTTAACCATTCTTCGCCACCCATTTGTTCTTTTTGGTAATCGAAATTCACTTTCAACTTGGTGTGTTTCAGCTCCGTCATTTTGGTGTGCGACGCTCTGTAAATCTCAGTTCTACCGGAAGTTTCGGTTTGTGCAAATGCAGTTTGGGAACTAAAAATCGCACCCAATAAAAGTGCAGAAATTAATATTTTTTTCATAATATATTTTATTGAATTTTTGAAAAGAAGATTTACTTAGATAAGTCTGAAATATTCAGAAAAAGTTACAAAAAAAGCGAAGCCGGGCTTCACTTTTTTTTGAGGATTTGATTTATTTTTTCGGGATTTGATTTAGACGGTAAAAACAATATAATTTCTGCCGAATCCGCTTGCAAATCGAAATAAACTTTCACTTGCTTTTTCCCTAATAAAGCGAATCGTAATACTTTTTGTTCTTCTGCAAAAGGATATGAAATTATTTTCTCTTCAAGGGATTTAATGAATTGACGAAAATCATTTTCAAAAATTCTCAATTCTTTTTCAGTCCATCGGTTTTCTAAGAAATCAACAATTTCGTCAAGGCTTTGTATTGCATATTTAGGATAAATGATTTTCATTTTCTTTGAAAAATAGAATCCATTAATTCTTCGGAATGTTCTACAAATTGCCCACTTTTAATTTGATTTCTGCTTTGTTCAATCAATTTTTTGAACTCTTCAGTTTTTTCGATTTCTTCCCAAGAATGAGTTTTATCGTCATCAGAAATATCAACGCTTTTAATTCCTTTAATTTGCGAAAGCATCTTCTTTAAAAAAGAAATATCTGCGTTGTCTTCTAATTGTATCGTCAATTCCATTTTGTGTAATTTTAATCAAAGTTAAAGATTAATTTTATATCGCAACCGGTGCTTTAATTCCCGGATCTGGAGCATAATTTTCTAAAGTGAAATCTTCAAAATCAAACCCGAAAATATCTTTAATTTCAGGATTTAATTTCATCGTTGGTAAAGATTTCGGTGTTCTTTGAAGTTGTTTATTTACTTGTTCAAAATGATTATTGTAAATATGAACATCGCCAAAACTGTGAACATAATCACCAACTTCTAAGTCGCAAACCTGTGCAACCATCATCAATAGCAACGCATAACTCGCAATATTGAACGGAACGCCGAGGAAAACATCTGCACTTCTTTGATATAACTGAAGCGACAATTTTCCATCCGCAACATAAAACTGAAACAAGGCGTGACAAGGTGCTAAAGCCATATTCGGGATTTCCGCCACGTTCCATGCGGAAACAATCAATCTTCGAGAATCGGGATTTTTTTTGATTTGATCGATAACTTCAGTAATTTGATCGACAATTTTTCCGTTTGTGCCTTCCCAACTTCGCCATTGTGCGCCGTAAACAGGACCTAAATCGCCATTTTCATTCGCCCATTCGTTCCAAATGGAAACGCCATTTTCATTCAAATATTTAATATTGGTATCGCCTTTCAAAAACCATAATAATTCGTAAATAATTGATTTTAAATGCACTTTTTTGGTCGTTACCAAAGGAAAACCTTTCGATAAATCGTAGCGCAATTGGTAGCCAAAAACGCTTCTGGTCCCGGTTCCGGTTCGGTCGGTTTTATCGGTTCCCTTGTCGAGAATATGTTGAAGAAGGTCGAGGTAATTTTGCATGATTATATAGGCAATGAGTAATTAGTAATGAGCAATATTTTACAAAAGTAAAGAAAATTTTACCAAATATTTTGGATGGTTTGATTGATATTATTAATCGTAAAAACATCGTCTTTTTTCTTCCCGAAAATGGTTTTTGCTAAAGGACTTTCTGGCGAAATCAAAAATATTGTTTGTTGACCATTTTCAATCCTCCCCAACGAAACTGAAATGTAAAATAAACCATTTGAGGTTTCAACTAAACTGCCAAAACCAACCTTTTTAGTCGCAGAAAGTGGAATTAATTTTAAAGAATTATTGGCTTTAAGATTTTCATTCAATTGAACTTGCAAATTATTGATTTCCTGTTGCACCATTTCGCGCGTGGTTTCATATTTGTCACCCATCGAACTTTTGGTTTCGTTGTTGGAAGCTCGGGTTTCGGCGATTAAATTTTCTAAATTTTCAATTTTCTCGGCGAGCTTGGTTTTCACGATATTTAAGATTTCTTGTTTATTCATTTC
>NZ_JBAVFG010000063.1:0-2567 GCF_049588135.1 Kaistella sp.
TCAATGATCTTTTAATCTCTTCGCTTATATCCGGAAACTCTTTCTGTCGTTCGTTCCGAATTGCGAGTGCAAAAGTATAAAGTTTTTTCTAAGTGACCAAATGTTTCTCAAAGAAATTTAAAAGTTTTTTAACTAACCAATAACTCCCTATTAATAACATTCAATACTCTCCTACTTCGCTCCCCAATCATCTCTCGATTTGGGATTGCAAAGATAAGAAGTTTTTCTTAATCCGCAAGCTTTTATTTTTTTTAAATATAAAATATATTGCTTGACTATTCTACTTCGCTACTCTGTTTTTTAGAGTGGTGCAAATGTAATCCTACTGTCTATATCTCGCAAATTCTTTTGACGATAATTCGAAAATGTGCATAACTAATATCTCAACTATTTAAGTAATAATAAAATAGAAATACACTAGAGTTATCCACTTTATCTAAAAATACTGAAAGCGATTGAGATTAATTAATAAATACCACTAAAGCCAAAAATATGAACAGGGTTCTGGAATAAAAAAACTCCTGATATTGGAAAATAGTACTTATTATATATAAGACAGCGGAGAAAAAAGATCAAAAAGAACCGTACTATTTAACAGTATGCTCTAACTTTTTGAAAATAAAGTAACCGATCAGGACTCCAATAATATCTGCAACTAAATCAAGACCTTCCAGCAAACGTCCTAAATGTATTTCGTCTTGTAGAATTTCCGTCACAAGACCGTAGATCATCATGAGCTGAATCAGGAAAAGAAACTTAATCTCGGGGAAGCTGAAAAAAAGAAAATAATCAATATCTCTTTAATTCTAAAAATAAATAACAATAACAATGGATGAACCGAAAGCCAACAAACCTATCTGATTTTTAATTAAAAATTTATATGTGTAAAATGGATACTGATTTAATCTCAAATTTTCAAATTAAAAGGCAACTTGAATCAAATAAGAAATTACCTGAAGTATAATCCAAAAAACAGATGTTATAAAAATGAAATCTAAAAAAAACCTACGTCACTTGAGCGGATGTATTCCGAATAGAATAAAAAAAATGTATATCGGTCTTTAATCATAATGAAAATTTTTAATCTCGTCGTGAACGAGACAAAGATTTCATTTACATATATGCTGTTTTTATCACTTTTTTAAAGGCACAAAGGCGTTACACTTAACAAGGACAGAAAAATATATCTTCATTACTAATTACGGATATACATTTAAAAAAATGATTCGAAAGTATTTAATTTTTAATATCAAGCATCTGCATTTTCGTTCTTGTAAATATTCAAAATTATAAAAATTCAAAAAACGAAAATTCTCAAAGCAATATTGCAAAAATTTAAAAATTAAATTTTTAGGTTTTTTTAGGTAGAGTATAAACGAAATTCAAAAAACAGGGTTTCTATTTCTTTATGAAACTGACCTCATAAAATAAACAAAAAATAACCTGAGGTAAGAATAAAAAAATACTTTAAACTATAATCCAGATCTCAATCGGTATATTAATCTGGCACCATTGCGTTGACTAAATTTACATCCGATTATATGAAAAATCAAAATAGTGCTGCGTCCAATAATATTAAAAATTTACATTCAGACACTTTACTGCCAGGCATGACCAATTACATAATTTGAAGAATTGGCCTGACTTGTTTTTATAAAGTGAAAATGACATTAAACTAATTAAATTAACCGATAAAAATGATTTTATCACATTGAACAGGAAATCGAACGCAATCCAAACGGTAAATTTTTGTAGCTAGAAAATTTAGATTTTACCTGTTGATAAATTATGATTAAAAACGGATATGCATATAGAATATTATGAATAATAATCCAACGTCTTTGCAATTAACTATGCCTATACAAGAAGATATTATATATAAAAAACAGAGGACAATGACCCTTATCGGAGAAAGTCTAAAGTTCTCTGAAAAATACGCAATATAAACTTAGCAGGTGGAGAATTGGGAATTACTAAATCACAATAATGTAATATTATCCTACTTTATACTACTCAAACTGCAGGAATACAATATACTTTTTCGGAACCATTTAATGCTAAAATAAAAAACTTCAAATAATCACTTCAGGAAGTAGAAGTCGGGATATTTCTTCTCTGCAGATTATCAAAATCATTTATCTATTGTTCAAGTTTCATACGGATCCAGTGTTCCTAATTGCGGAGAAAGTGCTGCAGCCTAGAACACTACAGTATTTATGGTGTGAGGGATTATAAGGAGATTTAAATATTGAGTGTAAATAAGTGTGTTTTTATATACTTCTAAAAGAATGAATATAATCCGGAATCGTTGCATATGGTGTTTAACAAGTTATGATCTTCATTCTTTATTGGCATTTTACAATTATCCCGCTGAGTTTATTGCACAAATAAAGCTTATCAAACCAAATTGATGAGCTTTATTCTCTGATTTTATCACACAAAAAAAACCTCAATCAAATAAATGATTGAGGTTTAAAAAAACTGGCGGCGACCTACTCTCCCGCGTTAGCAGTACCATCGGCGCTAGAGGGCTTAACTTCTGTGTTCGGAATGGGAACAGGTGAGCC
>NZ_JBAVFG010000064.1:0-1662 GCF_049588135.1 Kaistella sp.
TGCTTATGGTTCAAAAATTTTCCCATCTAAATCAATCACTTTTGGAAGTAAAAACCATAAAAAATTTAACGACAGTTTAATTAATGCTGGAATACTTAGTTATTATTTAGTTCCTAATTTTTTTAAATTAGATACTTTGAAATATTATCCGAAAAAATATAATTCAATTCAGGAATGGGGAGATGATCAATATTTAATTGTAGAAACAAATCCAATCAATTTCTCAAAAATTAATAAATTAAAGATTAAAAGATTAGAAAAACTTCCCTGTAAAAATAATTCTATCGATGACTGCAAGGAAGGTTTTACTTCCGAATTTGTTATTTCAAATGTAATATTTAATAAAAAACGAACAAAAGCCTTTGTTGAATTAAATTTTCATTGTGGTGGTTTATGTGGACAAGGAATAAAATTCGAATTAAAAAGAATAAATGATAAGTGGAAAATTACTAATGAAGAATTGCTTTGGATATCTTAAAATAATGAAAAAACTAACCTTTTTATTCCTCTTTATTTCAATTTTCAGTTTTGCACAAAAGCAAAATTTAAAAAAAGAAATCAACATAATTACAGAAGGCAAAAATGCCACTGTGGCAGTTTCTGTAACGGGAATTGATTTTTCGTTTCATTTTGAAAATAAAAATGGGGAAAAGAAACTTCCGATGTTGAGCGTTTTTAAATTTCATATTGCTTTGGCGGTTTTGAATAAAGTTGATGAAGGAAAACTGAATTTGGATCAGAAACTTTTCATTAAAAAATCTGATCTTTTAGAAAATACTTGGAGTCCGATTCGGGAAAAATATCCGGAAGGAAATATCGAAATACCTTTAAGCGAACTTATCAAATATACCGTCGCACAAAGTGATAACAACGGTTGCGATATTTTGTTACGATTAATCGGCGGAACAGAAACCGTGCAGAATTTCATGAATGAAAAGGAGGTGAAAAATTTTCAGATTAAATTTAATGAAGAAAAAATGCATCAAAGTATTGATGCAATTTATGCAAATAATACCACGACCAATTCTTTATCTCAACTTTTAAAAGATTTTTATTTTAACAAAATCGTATCGAAAAAATCGACCGATTTTTTAATGAAAATATTATTGGAAACTTCGACCGGAACAAATAAATTGGTAGAACAACTTCCGAAAAATTCAGTTGCTCACAAAACCGGCTCTTCAGGAAAAACAGATGCCGGACTCACCATCGCCGAAAATGATGCAGGAATTGTGACTTTACCCAGCGGAAAGCATTATGCAATAAGCGTTTTCGTTTCAGATTCTATGGAAAGTTCAGAAATAAACACCAAAATAATCGCCGATATTTCTAAGATTGTTTTTGATTATTTTAGCAAAAATTAAATATTGTGAAAAGAATATTTTTACTATTATTTTTATTGGTTCAAACTTTTCTTTTCTCCCAAGAGAAATGGAACATTCTGTTTTACAATGAAGTCGTTAATAACGAAGTTTTTATTTATGCAGATAATAAGGAAGAAATGCCGATTTCTGCACAGTTTGAATTCAAACTAACGAATTTAACTTGTACTCTTCCTAATGATGAAATAGTGGTAATCCCAGCCACAACTAAAAAGTTTCTGATTGCAAAACTGGCTCCGATTAAACCAAATGAAGCCAATTCATTTTCCTACACCAATAC
>NZ_JBAVFG010000065.1:0-15801 GCF_049588135.1 Kaistella sp.
ATGCTGTTCAATTGAAAGAATTTTACGAAATTTGTAAAAACCAAAAAAGCAAAATAATGTCAGAACAGTCGTTCCAAACTCTTGGTGAATTCATCATCGACAAACAAGAAGATTTTTTGTATTCCACAGGGGAGCTTTCTCGTCTATTAAGCGCCATCCGATTGGCATCGAAAGTAGTGAACCGCCAAGTAAACAAAGCTGGGATTGCTAACATCATAGGCAAAGCCGGAAATGAAAACATTCAAGGGGAAGAGCAACAGAAATTAGATGTTCTTGCCAATGAAATTTTCATTGAAGCATTATCACAAAGAGAAGTTGTGTGCGGAATCGCCTCGGAAGAAAATGATGATTTTATCGAGATTCAGGCTAGTTGCAATGCGCATTTGAGCAAATATGTAGTTTTAATTGATCCTTTAGACGGTTCTTCAAACATTGATGTTAATGTTTCTGTAGGCACCATTTTCTCGATTTATAGAAGAGTTTCCGAACCTGGGACTCCAGTGATATTAGAAGATTTTTTGCAAAAAGGAGTGAATCAAATTGCCGCAGGATACGTGGTTTATGGTTCTTCAACGATGATTGTTTACACGACCGGAAATGGGGTAAATGGTTTTACACTTGACCCAAGTTTAGGCACCTATTACCTTTCTCATCCGAGCATGATGTTTTCTCGTACAGGGAAAATCTATTCTATTAATGAAGGAAATTATTTTAAATTCCCACAAGGAGTGAAAGATTATATTAAATATTGTCAAAGAGAAGAAGAAGATCGTCCATACACTTCGCGATATATCGGAAGTTTGGTTTCTGATTTTCACCGAAATATGATTAAAGGTGGAATCTATATTTACCCTTCGACTTCGCAGTCACCCAACGGAAAACTAAGACTTTTATACGAATGCAACCCAATGGCATTCTTGGCTGAACAAGCAGGCGGAAAATGTACAGATGGTTTCCAAAGGATTATGGAAATTCAGCCGACCGAACTGCATCAAAGAGTTCCGTTTTTCTGCGGAAGTTATGAGATGGTAGAAAAGGCAGAAGAGTTCATGAGAGAAACTACTGCGAAATAAAACAGAAATAAAAACAATCTAATTCGGTCAGAGCACGCTCTGACTTTTTTTATGAAAAAAGCAACTTTTAAACAATATTTTTTAGAATTCAAACAAGCCAGTGGAACTTCCCGCGGTATTCTAACATCCAAGGAAACTTATTTTCTAGAAATAACCGATGGTGATAAGAAAGGAATTGGAGAATGTGGAATTTTCCGTGGACTCAGTTTCGAAGATGTTCCCGAGTATGAAGAAATGCTACAATGGCTTTGCGATAATATTAATGAGAACAAAAAACTTCTTCGAAAAGAATTGCTTCATTTCCCTTCCATTTGGTTTGGTTATGAACAGGCAATGTTGAATCTGAAAAACGGTAGCGATATCTATTTCCCAAGTGATTTTTCAGAAGGATATTCTTCTATAAAAATCAACGGTTTGATTTGGATGGGCGATGCCGATTTCATGGAGCAACAAATTGAAGAGAAACTTGATCAGGGATTTCATTGCATCAAATTAAAAATCGGTGCAAACTGGAAGTCTGAAAAAGAAATTCTAAAAAAACTTCGGAAAAAATTCCCGAAAGAGGAATTAGAATTAAGAGTTGATGCCAATGGGGCTTTCAGTTTTGAAGAAGCTAAAATTGTTTTACAGGAACTTTCGGATCTAGGAATTCATTCTATTGAACAACCAATTAAGGCAGGAAATAGCGATGAAATGGCTGCACTTTGTAAGACGACTCCAACGCCTATTGCTTTGGATGAAGAATTAATTGGCGTTTTAAATTTCGAGGACAAAAAAGAACTTTTAGAAAAGATCAATCCGCAGTTTATTATTTTGAAACCATCACTGGTTGGAGGTTTTTCCGGTACGGATGAGTGGATTGCTTTCGCCGAAAACAAAGGAATCGGTTGGTGGATTACGTCTGCCCTCGAAAGCAATATCGGCTTGAATGCGATTGCGCAATATACTTTTACTAAAACCCCAAAAATTTCGCAAGGCTTGGGAACGGGCGGATTATTTACCAATAATTTAGAAACAAGATTGGTTTTACATGGAGATGAATTGATGATGCGTTAAATTAATTACTTCTGGAAATGGCAATAAAAGAGTTTAAAATTGAAGATTTTTCAAAATGAATAATTCTTAAATTTGAGATTACTCCAAGTTTGATCCTCTAGATATCTTCAATTATGAAACTCAATATCGAAAAAGATATCATTATCAAAAGCCTTGAAACTCGGAGTTTTTTGGCTGATGCTTTTTATTTGGAGAACGAAAAAAATCTGCCACTCATTATTTTTGCACACGGTTACAAAGGATATAAAGATTGGGGCGCATGGGATTTGATGGCAGAAGAATTCGCGAAAGCTGGTTTCTTTTTTGTAAAATTTAATTTTTCGCACAATGGAACAACGATAGATCAACCCAGCGATTTTGCCGATTTAGAAGCTTTTGGAAATAATAATTATTCGAAAGAAATGTCGGATTATGATGAGGTTTTGAATCATTTTTATCACCATCCGAATATCGATAAAGATAAAATCGCAATCATTGGTCACAGCCGTGGCGGCGGGATTTCGGTGATTAAAGCATTTGAAGATGATCGAGTGAAAGTGCTCATTTCTTTGGCTGGAGTGAGCAGTTTTAAATACCGTTTTCCTACAAAAGATCGTTTTGAAGAATGGAAAAATGCAGGCGTAATGTATTCTGAAAACAAAAGAACAAACCAGAATATGCCGCATTATTTTCAGTTTTTTGAAGATTTCAAAAATAATGAAACGAGGTTCGATATTCAGCGTGCTGCGCAAAGTTTGGTAAAGCCTTTTCTGATTATTCAAGGAACAGAGGATGAAGCGATAAAGGAAAAAGAAGCGTTTCTGCTGAATGAATGGTGCAAAACTTCGGAATTGGTTCTGATCCAAAAGGCAAATCATACTTTTGGTGCCAAAGAACCGTGGACGGGAAATCAACTTCCGCAAGATTTAGAAATGGCAACATCAACGATGATCAGGTTTATTAAAGCACACTTTGTTTAAATGTTTTTTCAACATTAAGGAGATTAAATTTTTAAGAACAAATATGCTTTTTATTTTTTAAGATTCGCCAAGGTGAATTTTTTGTATTTTAAATTTTAATATGAATAAAAGTTAATATTTAGCTCATATTAAATATTGGTAGTTTTACCGACCAAAATTTTAATTTATGATGTTATTGTCGGTGCTCGAATTTCCAGATTTTGCACAACCGCAAATATGGATCAGTTTGTTAACGCTTACTTTTTTAGAGATTATTCTCGGCGTAGATAACATCATCTTTATTTCCATCATCTCCGATAAATTACCAAAAGCCAGACAGAAGTTTGCCAGAAATATCGGGTTAACATTTGCGATGGTTTTCCGGGTGGGGTTATTATTAATGATCAACTGGATTATCGGTTTGAAAGAACCTATATTAACTTTACCGTTTTTGGAAGAACCAGGAACTGATTTGGCTTTGTCGCTCAGTTGGAAAGATCTTATTCTTTTGCTCGGAGGAATTTTCTTAATTGGTAAAAGTACCTTCGAAATTCACGGAAAAATGCAGTTGCACGATGAGAATCATAAACCGAAATCTGCTGGTTCATCCTTAATGACAATGGTGATTATACAGATTATTTTAGTAGATATGGTTTTCTCCCTGGATTCTATTCTTACAGCGATTGGCTTGGTCGATAATGTGATGTTGATGATTATTGCAGTGGTAATTTCAATCGGAATCATGATGGCTTTTGCCGGTCCTATTTCTGCAATTATCAATAAATACCCAAGTTTGCAAATGTTGGCGCTTGCGTTTTTAGTAGTGATTGGTGTGATGCTAGTTGCGGAAGGAATTCATCAACATGTGAGTAAAAACATTATCTATTCATGTCTTGCTTTCAGTTTATTGGTGGAAGTTTTAAACATTAAATTAAGAAATAATCAGCATAAAAAGGCTTTGAAATTAAATCCTGATTTGAATGATGATTTAAGTATTAAAGAAGAAAATGAGTAATAAAAAAAGAGCGAAAAAATTCGCTCTTTTATTTTGCTAAAATTTTCCACGCTTCTTCAATTTGATGATGGTGAAGTAGTTTTTGTGCTTCAATGTGTATCGATTCATCAGAACTGAAATTGCCCGTCGGTAAGTCTTCTATATTGGCGAGCATTCCCAAATCATTTCCTGTAAAAATATCGCTGAATTTTATTTCATCGGGCAACAAATCGAAACCAATTCCTTTTGTTACTAAAGGTTTCGGAACTTCGAACAAATTATTTTCATTGTTTCGGGAGTACCAATTTCCACCCAACCTTGCAACAAGATCAAGTTTCTTTTGGTCTAAATTTCCATCATCATTCAAATATTCTTCCCGAACATGAATTTTAATAATTTCGCAAATCACTAAATTTCCTGCGCCGCCTTCTGTTCCTAAATGTTTTATTTCTAGAACTTTACATTCCAAATTAACGGGACATTCTTCAATTAATTTTGGCTGAACCAAATCGGCATTTTTCATCGTTAACCCCGATTTGATGAACTCATTTTCCGATTTCGAATATTCGGTGGAAGCCAAAGAAATTTGCTGCACAATTTTGAAATTGACAATGCCAATTACCACTTCCGGAACTTCTAGAACATTTTCTAAAGTATGTTTCGTGGTATTATTGCGCACTCTTCTCGCCGGCGAAAAAATCACAATTGGCGGATTAGAACTGAACATATTGAAAAAACTAAACGGACTTAAATTTACATTTCCGTCTTGATCAATCGTTGATGCCAAAGCGATTGGTCGTGGTGCAATCGCCGTCTGCAAAAGCGTTTGTAGTTGGAAGTTGTTGAGGTCTTTTGGAGAGATTGTTTTCATGTTTTTGTCTTTTGCAAATCAATAACTATTTCGCAGCCAAAACTTTTCCCGACACTTCTCCGAAACCAACTCGCATTCCGTCTTTCTCAGCGTAACCTCGCATAATTACCGTGTCGTTATCATTAATGAATTTCCGTTCAGTTCCATCTGATAATTGCAAGGGTTCAGTTCCTCGCCAAGTTAATTCGAGCATGGAGCCGAAAGAATTTTTTTCAGTTCCAGAAATGGTTCCAGAAGCGTATAGATCCCCAACTTCCACGTTACAACCATTTACAGTGTGATGAGCCAATTGCTGCAACATATTCCAATACATAAATTTGTAATTGCTTTCTGAAATTAAATTTTCCTTTCCGTTTTCTGGTTGAATATAAACTTGAAGATTAATATCAAAATTTTGTTGTCCTTCAAATTTTAGATAATCTAAAACTTCAGGTTCCTGTTTTGGAGAATCAGTTCTGAAAGGTTTTAAAGCTTCTAAGGTTACCACCCAAGGTGAAATTGTAGAGCAGAAATTTTTCCCCAAAAATGGTCCGAGGGGAACATATTCCCAACTTTGAATATCTCTTGCCGACCAATCATTAAAGAGCACCATTCCGAAAATAGCATCTTCAGCTTCGGCAGTAGAAATACTGTCGCCCATTTCGGTATTTTTATTCACGATAAATGCCATTTCTAATTCGAAATCAAGTTGTTTAGAAGATCCAAAAATTGGATTTTCTTCGCCAACAGGTTTCGTTTGACCTTTCGGACGATGAAATTCTGTGCCGGAAACTACGATAGAAGAAGCACGACCGTGATAACCAACCGGAAGATGTTTCCAATTTGGAAGAAGTGCATTTGCTGGATCGCGGAACATTTTCCCAACATTGGTGGCGTGTTCGATGCTGCTGTAAAAATCGGTGTAGTTTGGTATGTGAATTGGCATCATCATTTGCACTTCATTAAAGTCGTAAAAACATTCCTCAATTGTTTTTGTATCGCCAGCCAATTTTGAATCCTGATGCAATAATTCTTGTAGTTTTAATCGGACCGCTTTTGTTACCAGTTTTCCTAGTTCGATGAATTCATTTAAAGTAAAAGCCTCGAAAATGTTTTCATCAATGCCTTCAATTTCATCAAAAAAACCATAATCGTAAAGCGTTGCTAAATCAATAACTTGATCGCCAATTCGCGAACAGCAAGCAATATATTCTTTATTAAAAACCCCTACACCAAAAGGGATATTGTGAATTGAAAAATCTGAATTTTCAGGATATTTGATAAATGATTTCATAGTATTTTTAAATTAAAGAAAAGGTTCAAAGAATTAATTTCTACTTTGAACCTTATTTTGTTTGCTATTTATTTTTTGTTAATGGCACTTTCCTCGATCCATCTTTCTTTGGAATTGAAGTCAATGAGATAAAGAATGTCTTTCTGTTTAGTCATTAGGAAAGTTTTGGTCATCGCGATGGGGATTTTTTTTCCTTCTAATTTGTCTGCTCGAAGAGAAATAATCTGATGCTTCGACCGAACGATATCACCAGAGAAAACATTCGACGAAGATTCGCCAGTTTGCTTATCATCAAAAACTTCTACATATGTTGCTTGATTTCCTTTAATAATGACAAAGTCTCTTTCGGTATGATCATCGAAATCTTTAATTAAAACAAATTTAACATCGTCGATATTGACGTGGTCTAAATTTTTATTGATTCCGTTTTTTTGCTCCAGGAGATTAAGAATGATATTGGCATTGCCATATTGTGCTTTCAATCCCAATGCTGAAATAAAAAGAAAAAGCGCGAATATTTTTTTCATGGAAGTGTTTTTAGTTCAAATTGAGTTCGAACATAAAAGGTGGTTTTATAGGTTACCTCTTTTTTCCTGTTCTTTTTCTAATGCTTCAAATAATGCTTTGAAGTTTCCAGCTCCAAAACTTTGTGCGCCATGTCTTTCTATGATTTCAAAGAAAAGAGTAGGGCGGTCTTCTACAGGTTTGGTGAAGATTTGAAGCAAATAACCTTCTTCATCGCAATCGATCAGGATTCCCAAATCTTCTAATTTTTTGAGGTCTTCATCAATTTGTCCAACTCTTTCCAGAACCATTTCGTAATAGGTGTTTGGTGGGGCTGGTAAAAATTCTATTCCTCTCGCTTTCAGTTCGGTAACGGTTTTGATAATGTCTTTGGTTGCTACTGCAATATGTTGAACGCCTTCATCTTCGTAGAAATCGAGGTATTCTTCAACTTGAGATTTTTTCTTTCCTTCTGCTGGTTCATTGATTGGGAATTTCGCAAATCCATTTCCGTTACTCATTACTTTAGACATCAACGCAGAATATTCGGTGTTGATTTGTTTGTCATCAAAACTTAAGATATTCACAAATCCCATTACGTCTTCATACCATTTTACCACGGGAAGCATTCGATCCCAATCAACGTTTCCTACGCAATGGTCAACGTATAAAAGTCCTACGTCGGAAGGATTGTAATCGCTTTCCCATTTTTGAAAACCTGGCATGAATTCACCAGAATAATTTTTTCTTTCCACGAACATGTGAACGGTTTCACCATAAGTATAAACTCCCGACATTTTTACTTCGCCGTGTTCATCGGTTAAAGTTTGTGGTTCAAGATAAGGCTTTGCGCCTCGTTTTGTAGTTTCTTCAAAAGCCGAATAAGCATCATCCACCCAAAGTGCCAATGTTTTCACGCCATCACCATGTTTTTTTTGATGTTCACAAATTGGTGAGTCAGAATTTAAACCAGAAGTAAGAACAAGTCTTATTTTTCCCTGTTGTAAAACATAAGAAGCGCGGTCTCGAACTCCGGTTTCTGGTCCAGAATAGGCTAAGGATTGAAAACCGAAAGCCGTTTTGTAGAAATGAGCAGCTTGTTTTGCATTCCCTACATAAAATTCGATATAGTCTGTTCCGTTAATTGGTAAAAAATTTTCCGCCTGTGCGATCTTTTCAGCAAATGTAAGTGTTGACATTTTTATTGTTTTTTTTAGTTTTGCCAAATTACAAAAATTTTAGGAGTTGAAAAATTCAAATTATTAAGTTGTATTTTCAAATAAATTTTTGAAAAAAACAGTTTTTGACCCTTTCGATAATCTTTAATAAAAATGAAAATTCCCAACAGAGATTGGGAATTTTCAATAAATAAAATGTTATTAACGTGATGCTTTAAATCGTTCAAATGCGGCGGCATCTAGCATTTCTCTGTCATCAGGATGGGCAATTTCAATTAATGCTTTTGCGCGCTGACGAAGGTTTTTACCATATAAATACGCTACACCAAATTCGGTTACCACATAATGAATGTGCCCTCTGGTCGTTACCACTCCGGCACCTTGTTTTAGAAAAGGAACAATTCTCGGTACGCCTTTTTTGGTTCGGGAAGAGATTGCAATAATTGGTTTTCCACCGTCAGAAAGTGCTGCACCACGCATGAAATCCATTTGACCACCAATTCCACTGAACTGATAAGTTCCAATAGAATCTGCACAAACTTGTCCTGTCAGATCAATTTCAATGGCTGAATTAATCGCAACCATTTTATTGTTTTTCATGATGTTGATTGGATAGTTCACATGCTCCACATCCATAAATTCAAAAGATGGATTATCATTAATATAATCATACAGTTTTCTGGTTCCGAAGGCGAAACTGGTAATGGTTCTGTTAAGATGGGTTCCTTTGTATTTATTGGTAATGATATCATTTGCGACCAAATCAACAATTCCGTCACTAATCATTTCAGTATGAACACCTAAATCTTTGTGATTATGAAGACATTTTAAAACAGCATCTGGAATAGTTCCAATTCCCATTTGTAAAGTTGATCTGTCATCGATTAATTCTGCCACATTTTTACCGATCAGCATTTCGTCTGCACCAACTTTTGCACCGTAATCAACGGTTAGCAATTCTTCTTCATGCCAAACCATTTTATCGATTTTAGAATAATGAATCATCCCATCACCATGAGTTCTCGGCATTCTGGGATTAACTTGTGCAATGATTGTTTTTGCAGTATCTACCGCACTTCTGGCCACATCTACAGAAGTTCCTAACGTACAATATCCATGAGCATCTGGTGGCGAAACGGTAATCATTGCTACATCAAGCGGAAGCATTCCTCTTTTAAATAAAATTGGGATTTCACTTAAAAAAACAGGAACGAAATCACCACGATCCGAATTTACCGCTTCCCGAACAGGTGTAGAAACGAATAATGAATTGATATAAAAACTATCTTTATATTGTGGTTTGGCAACTTCTACATTTCCCTGCTGCGTAATCGAAACGAATTCTACCTCTCTTAAGCGAGACGATTGATTGGCTAATTCCGTAATCAAGAGATTTGGAGTACATGCGCTCCCGTGAGAAAAAATTCGGTCACCACTTTTTATTAATGAAACCGCTTCTTCGGCGCTTACATACTGAATCATATTTTTGTTTTTTAATTGCTATTGTTTACTTCTCAAAAGTAATTCTTTCATTTCAGATTTGAAATGAGGAAAATCAGTTTTGATAAAAGTCATAAGAAAAATTATTCTTGGCTGCGATCTTCGACTGAAGAATCCTCGGTTTCTAACCAAGAAGTTTTGTAGGAAGGGTCTTCTACTTTCATCGCTTCTTCGGTAATTTTAAAAGGTCTGAAAGGATCGACCATTACTGCAAATTCTTCGGTAAATTTTTTGCCTATTGACCTTTCCATCGCTCCTGGATGTGGCCCGTGAACAATTCCGCCGGGATGTAAGGTGAAATCCATTAAATCAATATGATTACGGCTCATAAAATCACCTTCTGTATAAAACAGAACTTCATCTGAATCGATATTCGAGTGATTGTACGGCGCCGGAATCGCCTGCGGATGGTAATCATACATTCTCGCCACAAACGAACAAACCACAAAGTTATGTGCTTCGAAATTTTGATGAATTGGTGGTGGCAAATGAACTCTGCCAGTAATCGGTTCAAAGTTTTTAATATTGAATTTATAAGGATAAAAATAGCCATCCCAACCAACGACATCAAATGGATGTGTGGCATAAATGAAATCCCAGATTTGATCTTCCTTTTTTACTTTAATTAAAAATTCTCCTTTTTCGTCGATCGGTTCTACAAAAGTGGGGGCAATCATATCTCTTTCGCAAAACGGAGCGTGTTCCAGCATTTGGCCAAACTCGTTTCTGTAGCGTTTTGGAGTATAAATTGGCGAGTGACTTTCGATGAAAAGAAGCGTATTTTTTTCATCTTTAAATTCGATTGAGTAAATTGTTCCTCTCGGAATAATGAGATAATCTCCGTAAGAAAAATCAAGGTTTCCCAGAAAAGTTTTCAGCGTCCCACTTCCTTCGTGAATAAAAAGGAGTTCATCACACTCTGCATTTTTATAAAAATAATCGGTTGATTTTTTAGGTTTTGCAAGTCCCAGTTTCAGGTCGTTGTTCACCAATAAAATTTTTCTACTATCCAGAAAATCGTTCTCCGGAGAAACATTCATTCCTTTGAACATTCTTGGAGTAACGTTTTTGGCAACCGCAATTTTCGGACTTACATCTTTCGGTTCGCTGATTGATTTGATCTGTGTTGGTCTATGAATGTGATATAATAAAGAAGAAATACCGTGAAATCCTTCCGTACCGAAAAGTTGTTCGTAGTAAAATTTGTCATCCTGTGATTTGAAAACAGTATGTCTTTTTTGAGGAATTTTTCCGGATTGCTGATAACTCATTTTTTACATTTTTAGAACGATAAATTTAATGAATTTTTCAGACTTTTAGAAAAGGATATTGAAACACCGATCTGTCTATTCAAAACTCATCACAGGTTCGTAGAAATCTTCTTCCATCACCCCAAACTGCTGAGAGAGTAATTTTACACCGTCGATATTTTTAATTAAATTTTCGTCAGAAGATGAAATAGGAATTTCCCCAATATTGGTTTGCAGCGTAAAATTAGAATTGGATTTTGAAAAAGCAGTTCCCAAATATTCTAATTTTCGAAAGAAGTTGAGTGATTGTTCTACAATTTCAGAGAGGTTAGAATTATATACTAAAATTCCACCAGGCGTAATTTTTTCAATAACCTGAACTGTTTGTTCGCCGGATATTTCGGAAGTAATTAAAACAATATTCGGTTCAAAAAAAGCGGCTTTTTCCAGGTCAGAAGTTTCAAGAATAACAAAATCGTTATCTGAATTATTAAAGACACCGTTGTCTAAATAAAAGTCAAAATCCTTTTCATGAAAATTAAGAACTTCAATTAATAATTGGGTTACAGACGGTTGGCTGCTTAGAACAAGAACCCTGGTTTTGTTTTTAGATTCCTCAAGGATATTTTGCATCGGTCTGGTCGAATTATTTTTAAGATTTGGAGTTTATATTGCTGTCAATTATTTGCTGAAAAGCACTAACAATCTTGTCCCAATGCTGTTGATTTTTTTGCATTATTAAAGAAGCATCACTTTTGCTGCCAGCATTATTTCCTTTTTTAACATTGATTTCAACAGAAATATTATCGTATAATTTTTTATAATCCTCTTGGATTTTTGCAAATTTATTTTGAGTAAGTGTATTCTCGATTTTTTGTAAATCTTCATTAGAAATAACAAATTCTTTTTTGATATTCTTTCCTTGCCCTTCAAATGAGTAATGAACCTTATTTCCTTTAATGAGTAAATTTTCATAAATAGGAGAAATCCCACCACTTCGTGCAAAACTATAATCAAAATCATAATATTTATCTTGATTATTGCTGCATCCCGCTAAAACCATTATTAGAAAGACAAAAATTAGTTTTTTCATAAGGATTGTTATTGGTTTTTAACTTCAGTTTTCTGTGCTTTGCGCTCTTCGTCGTAATCATGTAGAACGTTGAAATCCTCGGTTTGTTCTATAGCAACCATGATTTTATGCATAATAGTACGAGAGTCATCCTTCTCATAATCAATGTCTAGCGCAGGTTTGAATTCCATAGTTGGTTTACAACCAGTTACTTTTACCCGCAAACCTTTTTTGTCAAATGCGCGTCGAAAACCATTAATTTTTATTGGAATCACAATTGGTTTTTGGCTTTTAACCAATTTGGCCGTTCCTTTTCTACCTTGTGCAAATGCCGAAGTAGTTCCCTGTGGAAAGGTAATTACCCAACCATTGTCGAGGGCTTTCATAATATTTTCCACCTCCGATAAATCTACCATTCTGTTCACATTGTGTCCTTCTGCACGCCAAGTTCTTTTTACGGTAATGGCTCCTGCTAATTTAAAAATCTTAGTCATGAAGCCTTTATTCATAGTTTCTTCCGCCGCAACGTAATAGAAGTCAACTTTTGGATTAAGAAGATAAATTGGGTTTTTAATGGAATTTAAATAGCCATTGTTCACCGCACAAAAAGCGTGATACATCGCAGCAACATCTGCAAAATAAGTCTGATGATTCGAGACAAAAAGCACATTGGAATCTGGGAGATCGATCAAGTTCTCGGTGCCAGAAATCTTCAATTTATTAAAACCATTGAACCTTCTGTAGGAAACCATTCCTAAAACAAAAATGATTAATCTTTTCAGGAAATACAGATTACCAAAGGCATCCGTGAAAATATTTTTCTTGGCCATTATCTAATTAACATAATCTGCAAATTTACAAATTTTTCAATAACTGACTAAACTCGCTTAATATCATCGAAGTCGCGCCCCAAATGATATAGCCGTTGAAATCAATTACCGGAACTTTCACACCATGCGAGTTTGGTAAAATTCTCATTTCAGGTTCGCTATCCAAATTTAAAATAGAGGAAATCGGGAATTCAATCAACTCCACTGCTTCGGTTTCCTGAAGAATAAATTCAGGATTTTTTTTGGTGTAAGAAACAAACGCTTTCACGTAAAAGTTGCTTGGCGGAATATAAATCGGCGAAAGTTCCCGAATAACTCTAATATAGTGTTCATTAATTCCTACTTCTTCAGAAGTTTCGCGTTTGGCAGTTGCTGCAAAATTAGGATCGAAATCTTCTTTTTTTCCACCGGGTAAAGAAATTTGTCCGCTGTGTCGATCGCGCTCATTTTCGCTGCGAACAATGAGTGGCAGATACCATTCGTTGTTTTTTAAATATAATAAAATATTTACCGCTGCGAATTTTGGATTTCTATTTAAAATTTCGTCGTAAGAATAGAGCGGTCGGTAAGGAGGTGAATAAATTTCGTGAGCGGCTTCACCCTGAAGTTTTGCGTCTTGTATTTTTGTGAGTAAATCTCTGCCAAAGGTTTTCATGACGTAAATTTAAGGATTTTGTTTCTGACAGTGTTTTAAAAGAAAGTTAATTTTTTTAAGATTTAATTTAAAAAGTTCGTTTCATAATAATCGATGACGTAGAAGTTATTTTAAATTATAGGAACTTGAGTAAGTGTTTGATATTGATTGTCGTAATCTACATAAGTCTGATATTTCAAATCTGAAATCTTTACTATTTTACTTTTAGAATTAATAGTTTTATACGAATTGCCTCATATTATTTGGATCTAAAAAGAATCTTTCCAATTATTTCCCCGAAATTTGTACCAATGAAAATCCCCGAAATTTTAATTCCCATCATCGAAATTCCTTTAAAGAAAAACATTCAGCTTTTTGTTAAAAGAGAAGATCTCGTTCATCCCGAAATCTCCGGAAATAAATATTGGAAACTCTTTTATAACATTAATAATTATTTAGATAAAAGTCCTGAGGATCCTTTTATCATTACTTTTGGTGGTGCTTTTTCAAATCATATTTCGGCGGTTTCAGCTTTAGGAAAAAAAATTGGAATAACAACTTTAGGAATTATTCGCGGTGAAGAAATTCAAAATAAATGGCAAGAAAATCCGACGTTAAAATCTGCCAGCGAAAACGGAATGAATTTCCGATTTGTTACCCGAGAAATCTATAGAAACAAAGAGCCTTTAATTAAAACTTTAGAAAAAGAATTTCCTAACGCATTGATTATTCCCGAAGGCGGAACCAACAAACTCGCTGTGGAAGGCATTCGACACATGCTGAGTTTTGAAACAAAAAGTTTTGATTATCTTTGCGCCGCAGTTGGAACTGGTGGAACAATCGCTGGAATTTCGAAGTTTGCAGAAGAAAATCAGAAAGTTTTAGGTTTCAAAGTTGTTGATGATATTTCCTTAAATGAGAAAATTTCAGCATTTACGGAAAGGAATAACTTTACACTTTTTGAGGCTCACGACGGAAGTTATGGTAAAATAACCAACGAGAATATTCGTTTTATCAATGACTTTAAAGAAAAGTTTGGAATTCAGCTCGATCCAATTTACACCGGAAAAATGATGAGGAAAATTTTCGAACTTGTAGAAGAAAATTTCTTTCTAGAAAGCAGCAAGATTCTGGCTTTTCATACCGGTGGTTTACAAGGGATTTTGGGTGCCAACGAATTGTTGAGAAAGAAAAACCGAGATTGAATCAATGATTGAATCTTAAAATCAATATCTATTGAAATTGATTTGGTTTAAAATAATATAAAATATGAAGAAAATAGTTTTTGTTTTTGCAGTCCTCTTTTTTGCGAAATTCAATGCGCAAGGTTGGAAAACCGATGAGCAATATATTCAGAAATTTGCAAAATATGCGGTTGAGGAAATGGAAAAATATAAAATTCCGGCTTCAATTACTTTAGCACAAGGACTTTTGGAAACCGGTGGCGGACAAAGTAGATTGGCACAACAAGGCAATAATCACTTCGGAATTAAATGCAAAGAAGATTGGACTGGAAAAACCATGAAACACACGGATGACGCTCCCAATGAATGTTTCCGAGTGTATGAAGATCCGAGAGATTCTTACGAAGATCATTCGAAATTTTTGGCATATCGACCTTATTATGTGAACCTTTTCAAACTCGAAATGACCGATTATAAAGCTTGGGCACATGGTTTGAAAAAAGCGGGCTATGCGACCAATCCGAAATATGCTTACATTTTAATTGATAAAATAGAAAAAAACAGATTGTACGAATTCGACACTACAAATTCCGAAGAAGTGCTTTATGCGATTTTGAAAATGTATCCTGATTTAAAAAATGATCGTATTTTTATGGCGCAATTGGATCAAGGCAAAACTCCTTTAAAACCCTTAACCACAACAGTTTTATCTGAAAAAGCTACCTACGTAAAACAACAAATAAAAGGAAATCAAATTGTTTCAAAAGCGGAAACACTGAATTCTATTTTAATTAAAAGCCATCCAAATGACGGTATGAAATTCGTGATTATTCCAGAAGATTTAGATCTTGCCTCGGTTTCTAAAAAATTCGGAATCTCCGAAAGCCGCTTGATGAAATGGAACGAACTCGATGGAAGCTTAATCAAGAAAAATGAAATCCTTTTTTTAGAATCTAAATCTTCGAGCGGAAATATCGCCACTTATAAAACGCAAGACGGAGAAAATATGCACGATATTGCCCAAAAATTCGGAATTAAATTAAAAAAATTATACGCAAAAAACCGAATGGATTTCGGTCAACAACCAAAATCCGGACAACTTATTTATCTTCAAATTAAAAAACCAAGGTCTTAATTGAATAATCCACAATCAATTATTACTCATTAATTATTACCTATTACTCACAAAAAAATGAATTATCAAAGAAGTTCCGCTTTATTCGATGAAGCCTACCAATATATTCCGGGCGGAGTGAATTCTCCCGTTCGTGCTTTTAAATCTGTCGGCGGTGTACCCATTTTCATGAAATCTGCCAAAGGCGCTTATATGACCGATGTTGACGATAATCAATATATCGATTACATCAATTCTTGGGGTCCCGCAATTTTGGGTCATACCCATCCCGAAGTTTTAGAAGCGATTAAAAAACAAGCAGAAAAAGGT
>NZ_JBAVFG010000066.1:0-2846 GCF_049588135.1 Kaistella sp.
ATTTTTAAAACTTTCAACATCAATATTAAAAGGTTTCAATTCCTCAAAAATCTTTTGAATTTCTGATTTGAAATCCGCCGTTTTTTTAAGTTGCGAATGAAGAGAATCTGCTAAATTTTTCTTTTTTGAAAACCAATTTCCAACATTTAATAATAACTGAGGATCTGATTTTTGAGATTTCAGAATTTCAGAATTTCTTACCAAAACATCGATCTTCTCCTTCATCGTTTTTTGATGTTCAACAACTTCCTTCACTTTTTGCGAACCTTTTTCAGTACGCTCTTTCAGGGTTTTACTTTCTTCAGAAAACCTTAACATTTGAAGGATGATACTCAAATCATTTTCTTGAATTTTAGACTGTTCCAAAATTTCATATTCAGGCAAAATGGCTTGAATATTTTCCTTCACCAAATTGAATTCCTTTTCAGTTGCCGCTAAAATTTCGCCATGATTTTTTTTCTCTTTTTGTTTGGAATCAATTTCTTTTTGAAGTTTATTTTTTTCATTGATTAAAGGATTGAAGAGATTGAAAATCTTCTCAAATTGTTCTGTCTGCCTTTCCAAAAGATCAATTTCAGTTTTTTGTAATGACAACTTTTTAAGGTTTTCTTGCTTCTGATTCAAGAGTTCAAAATCTACTTTTAGATTTTTTTGAAGTTGGTATTTTTCATCAATTTTCTTGAATTCATTTTTTACATCATCCAATTTTTTCTGATGTACCGTTAGATTTTCTTTTTGTGCAGCAATTTGTTCTTCATTGAGCTCTTCAAAACCTTTCAGCTGACCTTCCAATTGATCCAGTTCAGATCTGTTTTTCGCATTCAAACTAGAAACATTATTTTGAAGATCAAACCGATACAGATTGAAAATTTCTTTCATCATATTGGTTCTATCAGTCGCTCCCAATTCCAAAAACTCTTTGAATTGACCTTGCGGAATAATAATCGTTCGTTTGAAATTTGCGTAAGTAAGATTGATTATTTCTTCCGGATTTACGTGTTGCAAAGGTTCCCATCGGTTTTCTTTCCATTCATAGAAAACAATACTGGACGGTTTTACATCTTCAAAGTTTTTAGAATTTCGCTTAAATTCTCTCGTTGTCCGAAATTTTCTATTTTCAAAATTGAAGAAATCAAACTCAATAAAAGAACGGTTTGATTTCAGATTCATCATATTATACGCCCGTTTGTCTCTCGCATTCAAACGCTCTGTTTCGCCATATAACGCAAAGGAAATCGCTTCCAAAATAGATGATTTACCAGAACCAACCGATCCGAAAATCCCGAAAAGACCAGCTTCTGTAAGGTTTTTAAAATCGATCGTTTGCCTTTCTTGATAAGAATATAAACCTTCGATGGTGAGTTGAATTGGAATCATAAATTAAGGATTTAGAATTTCATTGAACAAAGTAAGAAGCTCTTCATTAGCCTGTTGACCGCTATTTTTAGATTTAAAATAATCTTTAAACAAAGACTGAATATCCTGATCGAGATTAATTTCGTGCAAAATATTTTCAGCAAAGTCCTGATTTTTAACTTTCGGAATAAGATGAACAATTCCACCGTGTGACTGGTAAATTTGCTTGCGTTCATCAGCTTTCAGAAAGGTTTCGCTTTCCAAAGTCAATTCAACTAAAGCATTGGGATTTTCAGTAAGCCAATCGATTGTTTTTTCAACGGAATCAAATGTTTTTCTTACTAAAGGTTTTCCGTTTTTTAATGCAATTTTTTCAAATGAAACGGCTTTATTCGGTTCAGCTTCAATAATGGAAATATATTTCGTTTGCCCCGCCTCACTAAAGCTATAACACAAAGGTGATGACGAATAAACAACTGGTTTTTCCGTTGTTCCAATATTTTGAAAACCGTGTAAATGTCCCAAAGCAGTATATTGGATCTGCGGCGGAATCGTTTCTGAAAAAATCAAATCTGCATTTCCGATTTTGATGGGTTTTTCGCCCTCGGGTTCTTCCAGAATTGCGGCTCCCTTTATATTCATATACAAATGAGCCATCAACAGATTCACTCCTTTTTCATCACAGAATTCATCGGCAATCGTTGCCCAATTTCCTGCTAAAATCTGGTTAAGAGCTTCTTCTTTATTTTCGCCAAAATATTCTTTTAAACGAACTTCATTGGCGTAAGGCGTATGTAAAATCCGGATTGGGAAATCAAAACCGTTCAGTTCTAATTCAAAAAAACCGTTTGTGGAATGAGTTATTTTAAAATTTTCAAGTTCAAAAGGATGAACCTTAGCATTCGGATGTCCGATAAGAATAATACCACATTCGCGCGCTAAAGGATCTGGAGCATCAATTAAATTGGGTGAATCGTGATTTCCAGAAATCGCAATCACAGGACGTTTCCCGTTTAATGATAATCGTTTTAAGGTGCTATAAAACAGTTCAATCGCTTCAACGCCTGGATTAAAATTATCAAACAAATCTCCCGCAATGAGAACCAAATCTACATTCTGTTCATCGGCAATTTCTATAATTTCATTTAATACTAAAACCTGTTCTTCCAGACGTGAAAAACGGTCCAGCCGTTTACCCAAATGCCAATCGGCGGTATGCAGAATTTTCATGATTCAAATGTAAGGAAGAATTTTAAAACAGGAGAGTTTCGTGAAGGTTACAGGATAAAAAAGAGATATTGAAATGAAGTCATATTTTAGTAGAAAAAGGAAATTCATATTTTTCGAAAGCATTACGAAATTAAAAAAAAACCCAAAATCACCTCATAAGCCCAATTTTTGGCCACAAAAAAAGAGAATCAATTTCTTGATTCTCTTTACTTAGTAGCGGAGACACGACTCGAACGTGCGACCTCCGGGTTATGAGCCCG
>NZ_JBAVFG010000067.1:0-11635 GCF_049588135.1 Kaistella sp.
GTTTGAGGCTTTCTCGCTGTTAGAAAATTATTTGGATCGGTTAAAATCATCAAAAAAGAAAGTTATTTTTATCGACGAATTCCCTTGGATTGCCACCGCAAAATCAAAATTTCTAACTGCATTCGAAAACTTTTGGAATCATTACTGCACCAAAAGAGATGATTTAATTATCGTGATTTGCGGTTCTGCGGCTTCCTATATGTTGCAAAAAATCATCAGAAACAAAGGCGGACTTCACAATCGTATCACCCAACAAATCAGATTATTGCCCTTTAATTTACAAGAAACCGATCTTTTTCTGAAAAGTCGAGGCATTCGATATACGCAATATGACGTTGCACAAATTTATATGATGATGGGCGGCGTTCCGCATTATTTGGAAAAACTACAAAAAGGATTGAGTGTGGCGCAAAATATCGACCAACTTTGTTTCTCGAAAGACGGATTACTACGCTATGAATTCGATCAATTATATGCTTCTCTGTTTGATAATTCGGAAAAACATTTAGCCATTATCAAAATTCTGGATCAATGCAACAAGGGAATTACCCGGCAAGAACTCCTCGAAAAAAGCAAAATAGCAAGCGGCGGAGATTTTTCTTTGAAATTAGCCGAACTTACAGAATCTGGTTTTGTGCGTGAATATGCATATTTCGGTAATAAAAAACAACTCACCCTTTATCGTTTGTCGGACGAATATTCTAAATTTTATTTGAAATTTATTCAAAACAATAAAGATAATGGTGCAGGAACTTGGCAACGATTGCACAAAAGCCAAAGTTATATTTCGTGGTCGGGATTTAGTTTTGAAACAGTTTGTTTGAAGCATGTTTCTCAAATTAAAAAAGCACTTCGGATTGATGCAATTTATTCGGTAAACAGCAGTTGGTTTAATGCCAATGCACAAGTTGATTTGCTCATCGATCGTGATGACAACATCATGAATTTGTGTGAAATGAAATTTTGCAACTCCACTTTTTCGATTGAAAAAAAATATTACCTCAACCTGAAAAATAAGATTTCGGAATTGCAAAAAGAAACTGCAACATCAAAAAACATATTCCTTACAATGGTTACTACATTCGGATTAAAAGAAAACGAATACAGCAACGAATTAGTTGAAAACACTATTGAATTGGGAGATTTGTTTTCGGAATAAAAAATTATAATCCGCCAAAACTATGTTTTTTAATGAGTTTTGGCGGGTTATGAATAAAAATAATTAAGACGAATATCATGAATTTGGTGAGTTGAAAAGTATTTTGCATATTTGGATGCAAATCATAATTGTATGGATCAGCACGAGACAGATTTATTTAAACATAGAACACCACCAAATCTATTTGATTTAAAGAAAAATATCCAAAGATTCGAATCTTTGGATTTGTCTATAATTTCGTATGAAGATTTGAAAATGCAACTTGACGAAATTTTCCCAATAATTTCTTTTACTCCAGTAATTTGGGATGAAAGATATCATATTTTTAGAGCAAGAGAAAACAATAACAATTCTTTGCAGAAACCCTTCAACTTTATTTCTGAAATTGGAATGCCGAAAAAAGCAAATTCTTTTGGAAGAGCCAATATTATTAATCAACCGGTTTTTTATGGTGCTCATCAAGTAGATTTAGCATTATTTGAATGTTGCCAAAATTTAGGAGCTATGGATATTAAGAATTTTACAATGGGAGTATGGAAAGTAAAAAAAAATCAGATATTAAATTTAGTTATTTTAAATCCAATCGAAGAAGTAATTAATAAAAGGAAATCTTTTGAAGAACTAGCGAATAATATAAATAATAATTTAAAAGATTTAAAAACATTAGATAAGGAATATAAGGAATTAACTTCTGAATTTTTCTCAAAACAGTTTGCAAAAAGCACAATTAAGCAAAATGATGATTACAAAATCTCGGCATATTTTTCAAATTATGTACAAGATTTGGAAAATTGGTCACCAAAAAAATTTGATGGCATTATATATCCAAGTGTTGCAAACAAATTTAGAGGGGAAAATGTTACTGTTTTTAAAAATAGTTTGCACAAAATTGAATTTACAAAAGCATTATCATTAACTTGTTGCAATTATGATTATGAGAATGAAACTTTAACAAAAGGAATTTTTGCGGAAGGTTATCAATTTGGGGACTCAATCAGATGGAAAAATAACTACAAATAATATGGTATTGCCAAAATTCTATTTTGAAGTTATTCAAACTCTCTCAATAAAAAACCACGAAAAAAATCTCGTGGTTTCCATTTTATATTTTAAAAAATCTACGCTCCATAAGGAATCCAAATATTCTTGATTTCTGTAGCGTGTCTTAAAAACTCTTGACCTTCACCATGTTTTGGATTCAGCCAGTTTCTGTATTTACCAAAATTTACCCAAGAACGTTTCATAGAATCAGTGGATAACAATTCGATATTCTTACTTCCTACTGCACTTCCAAAATACCAGATTCCTTCTACATTATAATGCTTGGCAAGTTCATTGGCTAATTCTTCTTTGGGTCCGGTGATGATATTTACCGTTCCGGCAGGAACATCTGACGTTTCTAAAATCTGATAAAAATCGGTTGCCGAGAACGGATGCTTTTCAGATGGAATTACTACTACTCTATTTCCCATCGCAATCGCAGGAATTACCGTAGAAATAAATCCTAACAACGGATTTTCGTCCGGACAAACAATTGCCATCACTCCAATTGCTTCTGGCATTGCTAAAGTCACCATCCGTTGAACGGTTGAATGTGCTGCACCGTCGTATTTATCGGCATAAGCGGCGTAAGTATAAATTCTTTCGATTGATTTTTCAACCTCATCTTTTGCAGATTCTAAAGATTGATTCGTCATTTCCACAATTCTTTCTGCGAATTCTTCTGAACGAATCGCTAAATTTTCTGCGATATAATATAAAACTTGTGCTCTTGCATGCCCGGTCATTCCGCCCCAAGATTTCTCTGCATGAGCTGCTTCCACGGCATTTCTGATGTCTTTTCTGTTTCCTTCCGAAACTTCGCCGATATATTCTCCGAAAGCATTCGTAATTTCTGTGCTGTAACCTCCATCTGGACGAGCTTGTTTTCCGCCAATATACATTTTAGTCGTACGATCGATTTCTGCTAAAGTATTTTTTGATTTTTTTGAATCTTTCGGTTTTTCAGTTTTTGGCAAAATTGGTTTTGATGCAAATTCGTCTTCAATTCTCGGTTTCATGTATTCATACAAACCTTCTTTTCCACCTTCTCTTCCGAAGCCAGATTCTCTGTAACCACCGAAACCAGACGAAGCATCAAACTGATTGGTGCAATTAATCCAAACGCTTCCTGCTTTTACTTTTGGTGCAACATCTAAAGCCAAATTAATATTTTCAGTCCAAATACTTGCCGCCAAACCATATCTTATATTGTTCGCCAAAGCCACCGCTTCATTGTGAGAACGGAAAGTCATCGCCACCAAAACCGGTCCGAAAATTTCTTCCTGCGCAATCGTAGAACTCGTGGAAACATCGGTAAACAAAGTAGGTGGATAAAAATATCCGTTTTTCGGAACTGCGTTTTTCGATTGATAAATCGTACAACCTTCTTTCACGCCCAATTTCACCATATCGTCGATGGTTTTGAATTGTTCTTTAGAAACAATTGCGCCCATATCGACCGCTTTATCCATCGGATCACCGATTCGGAGCGTTTCCATTCTTGCTCTTAATTTTTTATAAAATTTCTCAGCAACACTTTCCTGAATTAAAAGTCGAGAACCTGCGCAACAAACCTGTCCTTGATTGAACCAAATTGCATCTACAATTCCTTCAACTGCAGAATCTAAATCTGCATCTTCGAAAACAATGAAAGGCGATTTTCCGCCTAATTCAAGGGATATTTTTTTGCCAGATCCGGCAATTTGTTTTCTTAAAATTTTTCCCACATCGGTAGAACCTGTGAAAGCGACTTTCTGAATCTCTTTGTGCCCAACCAAAGCGGAACCGGCAACAGTTCCTCTTCCGGTGATGATGTTCACAACGCCTTTCGGAAGTCCCACTTTTTCGCAAATTTCTGCAAAAAGCAAAGCGGTTAAAGAAGTTAATTCTGCAGGTTTCAAAACAACGGTATTTCCCATCGCCAAAGCCGGAGCAATTTTCCATGCGAGCATCATCAATGGGAAATTCCAAGGAACGATTTGTGCGATAACGCCGACTTCTTTATAGTCTTTGAATTCGGTATTCATCAATTTTGCCCAACCTGCGTGATGGTAAAAATGTCTGGCAACAATCGGAATATCAATATCTCGGGTTTCACGGATGGGTTTTCCGTTATCTAAAGTTTCTAAAACTGCAAAAAGCCGTGAGTTTTTCTGAATTTGACGAGCGATTGCGTACAAATATTTTGCACGTTCGAATCCACCGATTGCAACCCATTCCGGAAGTGCTTTGTTGGCGGCTTTTACGGCTTTGTCCACATCGGTTTCGTCTGCATCTGCGATTTTTGCCAAAAATTCTTTGTTGGAAGGATTATTGGAATCGAGGTGTTTTTTGGAGTTTGGTTTCATCCATTCTCCGCCGATGAATAAATCAAAACTTCTGTTATGATTTTCTAAAAATTCCACAGCAGAAGCTGCGCTTTCGGGAGCGGGACCGTAAACCATGGTGTCGTATATTTCTTTGATTTCCATTATTTTGATTTGATAATGTGCTGATTTGGCAATGTGTTAATTAACCACAAAAGACACAAAAGTTTTATTTTTTCAAGGTTTCCAAAAGAGCAAAAAAATGATCTGAATTTACGCTGTTAGAAAACTCATTATTTATTGTTATAACCTTTCTTAATTTCTAGTTCTCACCTGCGTCCCGACCTGAGTGGAGCTCTTTTTGCGAAACGAAGTGGAGCAAAAAAGCGGGAACGGAGGGCGGAAAAAGGCGCCCAAATAATTAAGCCATCGGATGTCTGAACCCTGCGCTGTATCGTCCGGTTACGTAATGTTCTAACTGTCTCTCGATATCACCTAATAAGGAACTTGCTCCGAATCTGAACAAGTTTGGAGTTAACCAATCGTTGCCCAATTCTTCTTTAATTAAAATTAAATAATCCAAAGCTTGTTTTGCTTTCTGAATTCCACCAGCTGGTTTGTAGCCGACTTTCACGCCGGTTAATTCGTAATATTCTCGGATACAACGGATCATCACCAAACTCACCGCCAAAGTGGCGTTCACCGATTCTTTCCCGGTGGAAGTTTTAATGAAATCTGAACCCGCCATCATTGCGACCCAAGAAGCTTTTGCTACTTTGGTGTAAGTCGGGATTTCGCCGGTTGCGAGGATGGTTTTCATGTGTGCATCGCCACAAGCTTCACGACAAAGTTTGATTTCGTCGTAGAGTTCTTTCCATTTCGATTCTAAAACCAAATCCCGGGAAATAACGATATCGATCTCTGTTGCTCCAGCTGCGACTGATTTTTTAATCTCTGTGATTTTTTCATCTAGGGAAATTTTACCTGCCGGAAATCCTGTAGAAACCGCCGCAATTGGGAGGTTTGTTCCCTTCAAAGCTTCTTTGGCGAAAGGAATTAAAGTATGATAAACGCAAACCGCACCCGTTGTGAGATTGGCATTTTCCATTCCTAATTTTTGCAAAATATCTTCACGAACGGGATTCAACGCTTTTTCACAAAGTCGAAGAACATTTCCGCGCGTATCGTCGCCTGCCAAAGTCGTCAAATCAATCATCGAAATTGCCTTCAAAAGCCATGCTGCCTGAAATTCTTTTTTCACACTTCGTCTTCCGGGAAGCGTATTTACACGGCGTTCGATTGCGCTTCGGTTGAGATTAATACCATCGAAATATTTGGTATTGAAAGGCAATCCCTCATTCCTTGCCTCACTGTGATTTTCCATTGAAATTGTCTGCTTTTTTTCTAATGTTTTTTGCATGGATTATGATGTTATATTAGAAAATATATTTTCATTAATTATAGAATGTAAATTTAGCCAATTATCTGCAAATGAATGTTAAGGTTTTTGAAAAAAAAGGGAACAAAAAAGCACACTTCTAAAGAAGCATGCTTTTTTATAGATGGCAATATTACCGATAATCGATTTTACACCTTAAGCTGTCTGTTGATACTTTGTTCTAAAGAGATAAAAGTTTCTGTTCTGGTAACACCTTTTAATTTTTGAATCTTATTAAGAATTTCCATCAAGTGATCGTTATCTTTACATAAAACCTTAAGAAATATCGTGTAATTTCCTGTGGTATAATACGCTTCCACTACTTCATTTATTTCATTGAGCGCTTTGATTGCATCATGGTAATGACTGGGTTGTTCTAGAAAGACTCCAATAAACGACACCACTTTGAAACCTATTTTTCGAGGATTTAGAAAAGAGATGGAATTTTCTATTACGCCCGCCTGCTCTAATTTTTTTATTCGCTGATGCACAGCTGTTGTGGAAATCCCAACGTTTTTTGAAATATGAGCAAGAGATGTTTTCGCATTATCCATCAACATATAGATAATCTCTTTATCTATCTTATCTAAATGATATTCGGCATTAATTGCATTTTTCATTTTAAAAGAATTTTTCGGTTTAATTTTTTTTATTAAAATTATACTGGTTTTTTTTCTAATACCGTCAAAATAGGAAAATGATCGCTATAACCACCTAAATACCTTGACCCAGCATACGTTCTGAAAGGTCGTCCTGCAAATTTCTTATCTCGATTACTTAGTTTTTCGTGATTAAAGACTTTTGTATCTTTAAATTGAAGCGGGTAATTGGAATTAAAAAAATCAGTGGACAAAATCATCTGGTCAAAAAGCAAGCCATTTTTATAATGAAATGTAGAAAATTTTTCGTTTTTGAATAATTCGTAGGAGGGGTTCACTAGAATTTCATTAAAATTATTGTCATAATTAAAATTAACTATCATTTCTTCATCGGGGTTTTCATTGAAATCACCAATGATTATCACCGCTTCTTTGTCAATTAAAATTAAGTTTGAAATTTTTTGATGCAGATCTTTGAGAATATATTCGCGTTTGGGTTTATTAATATCTTTTTCTCTTTTCGAAGGGAGATGAAGAACAAAAATATTCATAATCATTTGTAAATATTTCACTTTGCAAAACAAAACATCTCTAGTCGTATCATAATATTCTGAATCTTTAGTTTCGACAGCGAAGAGATAAGAAATAGGTTCGGAAGAAATAATTTCGATTTTACTTTTATCATATAAAAGCGCCACATCGATTCCCCTCTCATCCATCGACTCGTAATGTACAATTCCGTAATTGGAATTAAATGGGTCTAACTTCACCAATTCCTCCAAAGGTTTTTTACCCTGAACTTCGGATATGCCAATCAACATAGGCAAAGAATTTTCCCTTTCAAAGATCAATTGAAAAACCTGCGCAATTTTAAAAAGTTTGTTTTGGTATTTTCTTTCATCCCAATTTTGCAGTCCAGATGCGGTGGGATCTAATTTATGCACCCGTGGAATATCGGGACAAAATAAATTTTCTACATTATAGAAAGCAATTACTTCTTTTTCATCTTTATTTCTCATCCTAAAAATTAACTGCTCTTTTATACTTCGTGAAAATAAATGATTATGCTTAATCTAAAATATCTGGTCTTCTTTCTAAAGTAATTTTTACGGCTTGATCGTGTTGCCATTCTTCAATTTTTTTCGAGTGACCACTAAGCAAAATATCGGGCACTTTCAAACCTTTGTATTCGGAAGGCCTTGTGTAGATTGGTGGTGAAAGCAAATTGTCCTGAAAACTATCGGTTAATGCAGATTGTTCATCATTTAAAACTCCCGGTAATAATCGAATGATAGAATCAGCTAAAACACACGCCGCCAATTCGCCACCGGTAAGTACATAATCGCCGATTGATATCTCTTTTGTAATATGAAGGTCACGGACTCGTTGATCAATTCCTTTATAATGACCACACAAAAAAATAAGATTTTTCTTTATAGAAAGCGTGTTTGCAATTCTTTGAGTTAATGTTTCACCATCTGGTGTGAGATAGATAATTTCATCATAATCACGTTGGGTTTTTAATTCAGAAATACATTTATCGATGGGTTCAATCATCATTACCATTCCTGCACCACCGCCATAAGGTTCGTCATCGATTTGTTTATGTTTTCCGATACTCCAATCTCTTAATTGATGAAAGTGTACTTCTGCTAAATCTTTCTGCATTGCTCTTTTCAGAATTGAAGCTTGAAAAGGACTTTCCATTAATTCTGGTAAAACACTTATAATATCTATTCTCATTGTTCTGTATTGTTCTTTTTATTAGGAATAATTATTAGCCTTAATGAAGAATCTCTATTAATATAACTCCACATCCAATTGAAGAAAACCGCCAGTTTATTTCTTACACTCAAAATAAGCATCAAGTGCAAAAACATCCAAAAAAACCAGGCAAAAAAACCTTGGAATTTAAAATTAGGTAAATCAACCACAGCGCGGTGTTTCCCAATAGTTGCTAGACTGCCTTGATCTTTATACTCATATTGCTTCCAATCTTTCTCAGAATTTTTGAGAAAATTTCTTGCCAAATTTTTCCCTTGATTAATAGCAACGTTTGCTACCTGAGGATGACCTGCTGGATATAGTGGTGTTTCCATGTATGCGATATCTCCAATCGCAAAGATATTATCATAACCAAGAATCCTATTATAGCGATCTGTTTTGAATCTGTTTCGAACTATTGTTTCAGGATTTAAACCATCAATAATATTACCGATAACTCCTGCGGCCCAAATTACATTATTCGATGGAATTGTTTTTCCACTTTTCATGTAAACTTTGTCACCATCATAATCAGTCACCATTTCGTCTTTCATAAAAACAACTCCCAACTCTTTCAAATATTGGGCAGATTTCTTTTGTGCTTCTTCACTCATTACGCCCAGAGGCATCTCTGTAGAACTTATCAAAACAATTTTTAAATCATCAAAATTCATGTGAGGATAATCGCGTGGCAGAATATCTTTTTTCATTTCTGCAAAAGCTCCTGCCAGCTCTACGCCTGTTGGTCCGCTTCCCACGATAACGATATTCCAATTTCCGTCATCACTGCGTTTTCTTTCAATAATTAATTTCTCAAAAGTCAGCAAAACGTGATTCCTAATCGCAATTGCTTCTTGGGTATTTTTCATTCCAAAAGTTAGATGCTCCATTTTAGCATTGCCAAAGAAATTAGTTTTGCAACCAGTCGCAATCACCAATTTATCATAAGTAAATTCTGCTTCTGCGGTAATAATTTTATTTTGCTCAGGAATAATTTGTTGCACTTCGGTTAAGCGAAATTGAATATTGCGAGAACGCTGGAAAATCTTCCTGAAAGGAAATGAAATATTACTGGGCTCGATTCGTCCACAAGCAACTTGGTAAAAAAGCGGCTGAAACATATGATGATTCACTTTATCGATGACCATCACTTTTTTCCTTTTATTGTTAAGTGATTTCGCCAATTGAAGTCCGGAAAAACCACCACCAATAATTACTATTTTTTCGCGTACTTCCATTAATATAAAATTAAGAATTTTTTCATCAAAGCCTATCGATATTGTGCATATATAACATCATCAAAAAAAAAACCTTGAAGAAACTCCAAGGATTATATTTTATTGTTTTACGATCTGTGTGACTTTCTGAGTATCGTCACTTAGAACATACCTCATTAAATATTTACCTGGTTTAAGTTTATCTAAACGAATCTCTTCAGAATTTTTATTAATTTGATATTCTGCAACTTGAATCCCTAAAATAGAATAAAAAGTAACCGACTTTATTCTTAAAGATGCATCTTTTGACTTTACAATTATAAAATCACGAGCAGGATTAGGATATGCAACCATTACCCCATCATCTGATTTCTGATTGGTCATCATCGAAACTCGATCAACAGACTGCGCGGAAACTTTTCCCGAAAGCACTGTTAAACTGCCGACAAATATTACTAAAAATAATAAATTTTTCACCTATAACAATTTTATTTTGACATATATCCTTACAAAAGTAAGAAATTCTATTTGAAATTCAATAGCTTTTTCGCAAAACTATATTTAAATTTGCAGTCGATAAATCAAATACCATTCCAAAAAATGATCATCTATTCAAGAAACCGAAGATTAAGAGCAAATGCCGCTATCAGAGCACTTGTTCAGGAAACTACACTTACTACTAATGATTTTGTCATGCCCATTTTCGTCATGGAAGGCATAAACAAACAAGAACCTATCTCCTCGATGCCTGGAATCTTTAGGCGAACGTTAGATCTTACGGTGAAGGAATGTCAGGAATTATTTTCTCTTGGCGTAAAAGCAGTCAATTTGTACATGAAAGTATCTGAGGACTTGAAAGACAACACCGGAAAAGAATCATGGAATCCAAACGGGTTGATGCAAAACACCATTAAAGCAATTAAAGATGCAGTCCCGGAAATGGTGATTATGCCTGACGTTGCTTTGGATCCTTACTCGATCTACGGTCACGACGGAATTGTCACTAATGGAAAAATCGACAACGATGCAACTAACGATTCATTAGTGAAAATGTCAGTTTCATTAGCAGAAGCGGGAGCAGACATTGTTGCGCCAAGCGATATGATGGACGGAAGAGTTGCAGCAATCAGAACTGGTTTAGAAGAGAGCGGATTCACTGATGTTGGAGTTCTGAGTTACGCTGCGAAATATGCGAGTTCATTTTACGGACCTTTCAGAAGTGCTTTAGATTCAGCGCCAGTCGATAATCAGGAAATCCCACAAGACAAAAAAACCTATCAGATGGATTTTCATAATTCCAGAGAAGCCATTGATGAAGTTTTAAAAGACGTTGCTGAAGGTGCAGATATTATCATGATAAAACCCGGAATGCCTTATTTGGATATTGTTTCGAAAGTTCGTGACCTCATCGATTTGCCGATTGCAGTTTATAATGTTTCTGGCGAATATGCAATGCTAAAAGCCGCTGCACAAAACGGTTGGTTAGATAACGACAAAGCCATCATCGAAAGTTTAACGTGCATCAAACGTGCAGGAGCAGATATGATTTTCACTTATGCGGCGAAAGAAGCAGCAATTTTATTAAATCAATAGAAAAATTTAAATATAAAAAAAGAGTTTCTAGGTAATAGAAACTCTTTTTTATTTTCAACAAATTCGGTTATACTTTTCCTAAATAAAATAAACCGATACATTTCTGATTTTCTTCTAAACCAAGAAATTTACCAAGATGATTAATCATTCCCGGCGTGCTCCAATAACAACCGATTTGGTTTGCCGTTGCAGTAAGATACATGTTTTGAACGCCCATCGCTGTTGCCGCTATCTCTTCCCATTCCGGAACCAAACCGCTTAAATTCACACTGATCGTAATGATCGCATTTGACATTGCCACTTTATCGGAAATATCCAAATACTTCTTTTCAAGAAAGTTTTCGGGATTGGCGGTCTGTTTATAAATTTCTGCCAATTTTTCTCCTAACTGATTTTTTTCTTCACCACGAAAAACTTTTAATCTCCACGGTTTTGTTCGCTTATGACTTGGTGCAAAGTTCACAGAATTCACAATTTCAAAAAGAACCTCTTCCTTAATTTCCTCCGTCGTATATGAT
>NZ_JBAVFG010000068.1:0-6021 GCF_049588135.1 Kaistella sp.
CTATTATACTGAGGGTTTAAAAATAGATCCAGTGAGTGCAACATTTAACGGAGAAAATCAATACAATGATTTATTACCCGCTCCTGATGCGAAATATATGGCAGAAGCACATCAATATTATACGAAGTACCTCGATTTATTACAGAAATTTAATGTTAATACTTTAAATGAAAAAGATAAAACCTCCTATTTAATTTTAAAAAACCGCCTTGAATCCTCACTTAACATTGAGCGTTTCCATTTGGAATATATGCCTGTCGATCAGTTTAATAGTTTTCATTTGGCGCTTGCAATCATTGGTTCGGGAACTTCTTTGCAACCTTTCAAAACCACAAAAGATTATGACAATTGGTTAAAAAGATGTGCTGCCATTCCAAATTTCGTAAATGTTATGATTGAAAATATGCGAAAAGGTATAAAGACAGGAATGGTTATTCCTAAATCAACGGCTTTAAAAGTGATTCCACAATTGGAGCAACTCAGCATCAATGACAGTACCTCGGCATTTTACGGTCCTATCAAAAATTTCCCGGAAAACTTCACCAAACAAGACAAAGAAAAATATACCGCAGCATATAAAAAAGCAATTGGCACAGAGGTTTTACCAGCTTATCAAAAACTAATGGCTTTTTTCAAAACCGAATATTTACCCAAAACCCGCGCAACTTCCGGAATAAATGCTTTACCAAATGGCGCCGAAATATATCGTGAACTTATTTTTGAAAATACTTCGTCTAAAAAAACGCCCGCACAAATACATGCAATCGGTCTTGCAGAAGTAGCGAGAATTACTGCTGAAATGAATAAAATAAAAGATTCTATCGGTTTTAAAGGAAGCCTACCCGAATTGTTTACGTATATGAAAACAAATAAACAGTTTATGCCTTTTAAAACAAAAGCGGAAGTTTTGGCTTATTATCAAAATGTTTACAACACCATAAAACCGAAATTGCCCCAGTATTTTGGAGTGATTCCGAAAACACCATTTGAAATTAGAGAAACAGAATCTTTTCGTGCTGCATCTGCTGCTGCACAATATTTTTCTGGCGATATCGCAACCAATCGACCAGGTGTTTTTTATGTACCCATTCTTGATCCTACCAAAGAAAATGAGACCAACTGGGAAATGCAAAGTTTATTTCTACATGAAGCAATTCCCGGTCATCATTTTCAATTAAGTTTACAAAATGAAGATACAACACTGCCGAAATTTCGTCAGAAAGGCGGTGATAATGCGTTCGTAGAAGGTTGGGCATTATATTGTGAATCTTTGGGAAAAAAATTAGGAGTTTTGAAAGATCCTTATCATCAAATTGGCGCTTTAGGTGCTGAAATGCATCGAGCAATCCGTTTAGTTGTAGATACCGGAATTCACACGGGAGAAATGACACGCGAAGATGCCATTAAATATACGATGGATCGTGAAGCAATCCCCGAAGAAATGGCGACTCTGGAAATAGAGCGCTATATGGTTTTACCTGGGCAAGCCTTGGGATACAAATCAGGAGAATTGAAAATTAAAGAATTGCGGGATAAATACCAACGACAATTAGGCAGCAAATTCAGTCTCAGGGATTTTCATGATGCCATCTTAAAAGGCGGCTCAATGCCTTTAGATATTTTTGAAATTTATATGGATGACTGGGCAAAAAATGTGAAATCATAACAAAACAGTAGTCAATTTTTTCAAATATATCATTCTAAATGTTTTTTTCACTGATATTTTAAAATGTTTAAAAAAAACAAAATGTTTAAAAAACTAATTCCTATTTTATCTCTTTTCATTTTTAATCTTCCATTTTCGCAAACAAAAAAAATAGTTGGTTTCAATGAAAAAAATGCCGCAACACAATTTTCGTTAGAATCTTCTTTTGATAAAAACCTCAGCGCAGAAAATATTGGTGCAACCATGAAATTTCTTTCGGCAAAACCGCACAATATTAGTTCGCCCGGAAGTAAAGAAAATGCAGAATACATTCTTGCGCTTTATAAAAAATGGGGATGGGACGCAGAAATTGAAACTTTTCACGTTTTATTTCCGACGCCAAAAACAAGGGTGTTAGAAATGATTTTTCCAACTTCTTACACCGCAATTTTAAAAGAACCGGCTTTAAAAGAAGACCCCACAAGCGGACAATCTGGGCAATTATCCACGTATAATGCTTATAGTGCAGATGGCGATGTCACTGCAGACTTAGTTTTCGTTAATTATGGTTTACCAGATGATTATAAAATTTTAGACCAAATGGGAATTTCCGTGAAAGGAAAAATTGTGATTGCAAAATATGGTCACAGTTGGCGCGGTACAAAACCAAAAGTGGCACAAGAACACGGTGCAATTGGTTGCATCATTTATAGTGACCCAATGGACGACGGCTATTTTGCAGGAGATGTTTATCCAAAAGGTCCGTTTAAAAATGAATATGGCGTGCAAAGAGGTTCAATTATGGATATGGTAATAAATCCCGGAGATCCTTTAACACCTGGAATTGGCGCTACAAAAGATGCCAAACGAATAGATAGATCGGAAGCATTAAATATTTTAAAAATTCCAGTTTTACCAATAAGTTACCACGATGCAAAACCTTTATTGGAAGCGCTTGACGGACCAAATGTTCCAAACAATTGGCAAGGCGGACTTCCTTTCGCGTATCATATCGGACCAGGAAAAACCAAAGTCCATTTAAAACTGGCTTTTAACTGGGATATTGTTCCGTGTTATGACGTGATTGCAAAAATAAAAGGCGCAAAATATCCCGATGAATGGGTAATCAGAGGAAATCACCAAGATGCCTGGGTAAATGGCGCGGCAGATCCCATTAGCGGACAAGCAGCAATGTTAGAAGAAGCAAAATCGATTTCTGAATTAATGAAAACCGGCTGGAAACCAGATCGTACTTTGGTTTATTGTTCTTGGGACGGCGAAGAACCAGGACTTCTTGGTTCAACGGAATGGCTAGAAACACATCAGAAAGAATTGCAACAAAAAGCAGTCGTTTATATTAATACCGATAATAATGAAAGGGGATTTGTCTACGCGGAAGGCTCTCATGCATTGGAACCATTAATGGATGGCATCGTAAAAAATGTAATGGATCCACAAACCAATGTGAGTATTTTCGAACGAAGAAAAGCCTACGATGTTACCAATGAACAAAACGCAGATTCCAAAGCGAAAGTAATGGGTGAAAATGATTTTAAATTAGAAGCAATGGGTTCTGGCTCAGATTATTCTTCTTTTATACAGCATGCGGGAATTCCGTCTCTAAATTTAGGTTTTGGTGGCGAAGCAGATGGTGGCGAATACCATTCTATTTATGATTCTTATTACGATTTCACCACTTTTAAAGATCCTGGTTTTAAATACGAAGTGGCGCTTTCTCAAACTGCTGGAAGAGCCGTTCTAAGAATGTCGCAAGCCGATGTACTTCCTTTTGATTTTACACATTTATACAAGACAATTGACGGTTATGCAGACGAATTGCAAAGTCTTTTGAAAAGCGAAAGAAAAAACACTGATATTGAAAATGAAATGATAAAATCAAACTATTTTGCGCTCGCAGAAGACCCAAAAAAGAAATTGATTAATCCAACGGCAAAATCAGAAGTTCCTTACTTGGATTTCGCGCCCTTGCAAAATGCTTTACAAAATTTAAAAACTAACGCAGACCTATTAAAAGTGGTTTCTAAAGATAAAATAAATAATAATTCTGAAAGCGTTGCCTTTAACAAATCACTTTACCAAGCAGAACAACAATTGCTTTCTGATACAGGATTACCGCGCCGTCCTTGGTATAAACACACAATTTACGCACCTGGATTCTACACCGGTTATGGCGTAAAAACAATGCCGGGAATTCGTGAAGCAATTGAACAAAGAAGATGGAGTGAAGCGCAAGATCAAATTAATATTGATGCACAAGCAATAACAAAATTGGCTGATTATTTAAAAGCAACGGCATTGAAATAGTTGTACTAAAAATTTAAATCTAAAATAACAAAGATGAAAACAAAAAAACTTTTAATTACTTTGGGTATAATTTTTATTTGCCCAACTTTTCAGGCACAAAATAAAACGAATCTTGTAAAAAGACAGTTTATTGAAACTAAAAACATCGATAATTCTATAAAACCCGGTGATGATTTTTACACTTATGCCAACGGAAACTGGTTGAAAACCGCAAAAATTCCTGCTGAGTTTCCGGGAACAGGAAGTGGTTATGAAGTTTATATCACCATACAAAATCGCTTGCAGAACCTTTTGATAAATGCCGCGACAAATGACAGTAAAATGGGAAGTATTCAGCAAAAAGTGGGCGATTATTATGCTTCCGGAATGGATTCTGTAAGAATTAATCAGAGAGGTTTTGAACCTGTGAAACCTTTATTAACAAAGATAGAAAACATTAATTCAGTTCCTAGTTTGATGCAATACGTTGCAGATGAAGAAAAAAATGGCACCGAAAATCTTTTTAGTTTATACGTAAGTCAGGATCAAAAAAAGAGTTCAGAAAATATTCTTTATTTGCTGCAAAGTGGTCTCGGATTGCCAGATCGGGATTACTATTTCCGTACAGACGAATCCACGCTTGCGATTCAGAAAGCATATAAAAATTATTTAGCAAGTTTATTTACACTCACAGGCTCGAATGCTGCAAGTGCCGCCAAAGATGCAGAAAAGGTTTATAAAATTGAAAAAGATTTGGCTTCCTCACATAAAACTGCTGTAGAATTACGAGATGTACAGGCTAATTACAATAAAGTTTCCTTAGATAAAATAGAAAAAGAGCAGGCAAATATAGGCTGAAGTAATTTGTTTAATCAACTCAATATAAAAGTGGAAGCAGTAGATATGGAGCAACCTGCCTATTACAAGCAGTTAAACAGTATGTTACAGACCGTTCCACTTTCAGACTGGAAATTATACCTAAAAGCACACGCTCTAAATTCTTACGCTAATTTTTTAAGTCAGCCTTTTCAGGATGCAAGATTTAATTACAAGAAAAAATTGACCGGTCAAAAAATACAGCAAAAACGCTCGGAACTTATGGCAGCATACACCGATACAGAATTAGGCGACGCTTTAGGACAATTGTACGTAGAAAAATATTTTACTGCAGCAGCGAAAGAACGGATGGATGAACTTATAACTAATCTCACAACGGCATTTGGAAAAAGAATAAAAAATTTAGATTGGATGAGCGACGCAACAAAAAAAACCGCAGAAGAAAAATTAAGTGCTATTCGAAGAAAAATCGGCTATCCTGCTAAATGGCGAGATTATAGCAAAGTAAATATCGACAAAACACAGTATTTTGAAAATACCGTTTCATGTGATCGAAATAATTTCGATTATCAACTATCGCAATTGGGAAAACCTGTAGATAAAAATCGCTGGGAAATGACGGCACCAACGCTGAATGCTTATTATAATCCAGTGGCAAATGACATCAATTTTCCCGCAGGAATTTTACAGTTCCCATTTTTTGATAATGAGGCAGATGATGCCGTAAATTATGGCTCAATCGGTGTTGTGATCGGCCACGAAATGACACATGGTTTTGATGACCAAGGTTCGCAATATGACAAAGTGGGAAACATTAACGAATGGTGGACTAAAGATGACAAGACAAAATTTAATGAAAAGGTTGTCCAGATTCAAAACTTATATGACGGATTTCCGGTATTTAGCGATTTAAATATCAATGGAAAACTGACAACAGGCGAAAATATGGCAGATTTCGGCGGCGTTTCCATTGCTTATGATGCCTTCAAAATGACTAAGGAAGGGCAAAGTAATACAAAAATTAATGGTTTTACGCCTAATCAACGTTTCTTTCTATCTTATGCAAATACCGAGCGAGGGAAATATACAGATGAAACGACCAGAGTACAAGTTCAAACTGACCCACATTCTACAAATAAATGGCGCGTAAACGGACCATTGATGAATTTCACACCATTTTATGAAGCCTTTAATTTAAAACCTGGTCAGAAAATGCATATTAATGAGGATAAGCG
>NZ_JBAVFG010000069.1:0-4740 GCF_049588135.1 Kaistella sp.
AAGACTCAAGAGGGGAAACTTGAACCCTTGGAAAATAATAAAATATTAATTTTAGGAGAAAATATTTTTGCATCTCTATTTATTATTTTAATGCTCACTTTGATAATTGGTTTAGCTTTTTCATTATTTTTTAATAACCTATGAGAAAATTATATTTATTCGATTTCGACGGAACTTTAACGTACAGCGACACCATGTTTCTGTATCTTAAATTTTATAATACTACGAAATTTAGAATTCAGTTTGTTAAACATATTCCGCTTTTTATATTATTAAAAATGAATCTTTTAGATGCTGAAAAAGTGAAGAGAAGTTTTATTTCTTCCATTCTTAAAGGGCAATCGAAATCTAAAATCGAAAAAAAATCACAGCAATTTTTTGATCAATATTATCCTGACATCTTTAGAGAAAACGCTTTAGAATTTATTAAAAACATCGATCATTCTCACACCGATTGTTATATTGTATCTGCCTCGCTTGGAATTTGGGTGAAACCATTTGCAGAAAAATTCAAAATGAATCTCATAGCAACTCAAGCAGAGTTTAAAAATGATATTTTCACAGGAAATTTTGTAGGGAAAAACTGCAATGGAGCCGAAAAAGTGAATCGAATTAAAGAAGAGATTAAGGATGAAAAATATGATAAATCCATCGCTTTCGGGGATACTTCTGGCGATCAGGAAATGTTGAATTGGGCAAATGAAGGTCAATTTAAATTTTTTCATTAATTTTAAACTCTGAAAAATCTAAAAAAATAGAAAGTAAAAATGAATAAAATTTATTTGGATAATGCTGCAACAACGCCACTCTCCGAGGAGGTTATCGATGCGATGGTAGATGTTTTGAAAAACAATTATGGCAACCCATCATCGACGCATAGTCTTGGACAGGAAGCCAAAATACTCATCGAAAACGTCAGAAGAGATGTTGCAGATTATTTGAAGGTGAGTCCGGCAGAAATAATTTTCACTTCTTGCGGAACAGAATCGAATAACATGATTATAAAATCGTGCGTCGATCATTTGGGAGTGGAGCGAATTATTACTTCGCCACTTGAACACAAATGCGTAGCAGAAACGGTTTTGGATATGAAGAAAAGAAGAGGCGTTGAGGTGGCTTATCTTCGTCCAGATAAAAAAGGTGATGTGAGTTTGGAGCAATTAGAAAATCTTCTAAAAAGTTCTGACAAGAAAACTTTAGTAACCCTAATGCATGCCAATAACGAAATTGGGAATCTACTTGATATTAAGAAAGTAGCCATAATGTGCAAAGAAAACAATGCATTATTCCATTCAGATACCGTGCAGTCAATGGCGCACATGGATTTGGATTTCTCTGATATTCCAGTAGATTTTGCATCGTGCAGTGCCCATAAATTCCATGGACCAAAAGGAAGTGGTTTTGCATTCATTAGAAAAGCATCAGGATTAAAAGGAATTATCACAGGAGGACCACAAGAAAGAAGTTTAAGAGCAGGAACAGAAAACGTTTGCGGAATCGTAGGTTTAGGAAAAGCATTGGAGATTTATCTGAAAAATATGGATCGTTTTGCTAATCATATTAAAGAAATTAAGCAATATACCATCGATCAACTTTCTCAAAAAATTGAAGGCGTAAAATTCAACGGCAGAAGTGCGGAAATGTACAACAGTTTATATACGGTGCTAAGTGTTTTATTGCCTTTCAAAGATCCAATGATTGGATTGAAATTAGATATGAAAGGAATCGCTATTTCACAAGGAAGTGCTTGTTCTTCTGGAGCGTCAAAACCTTCCATGGTAATGATGATGGTGGTAGATGAAGAAGAAATGGATCATACAACACCTTTAAGGGTTTCTTTCAGCCACTTTACAACCAAAGAGGATATTGATGCTTTGGTAGATGCAGTAGCAGAAATCGCTGAAAGTTTTCAAATAGAAAAAGCAAATATAGAACATAGATAAACTAGGGCTTGAATTAATAGGAATGTTGTAAATTTGCAGACAGACAATTAATTAAAAAAATATATAAAAATGGCATTAGAAATTACAGATCAATCATTTCAAGAAGTGGTTTTGAATTCAGATAAACCGGTATTGGTAGATTTTTGGGCAGTATGGTGTGGACCGTGTAGGACATTGGGACCAATTATCGAAGAAGTAGCGACTGATTTCGAAGGAAAAGCAATCGTAGGAAAAGTAGATGTAGATAACAACCAACAAGTTTCTGTAGATTACGGAATCAGAAATATTCCTACCGTTTTGATTTTCAAAAATGGAGAAGTGGTAGATAAAATTGTAGGGGTAGCTTCAAAAGAAGTGATCGCTGAAAAATTATCAGCACATTTATAAAAATAAATTGCTTGAAAATGAGTGCTTTCCTGATTTGGAGAGCATTTTTTTTTAAAAACATTTGCAGGCTCTAATAAAAGTTGTACTTTTGCAGTCATCAAAAAGAAAGGAGTTCTTATCAAAGAAAGATATTAAGATAATTCAGTAGTAAATGGCAAGTCAATCTCGTTAAGAGGCAATAAGCCGAATTCAAATTACAATTGGTTATCAATGCATAAAAAGATCCGGTAGTTCAGCTGGTTAGAATGCCGCCCTGTCACGGCGGAGGTCGCGGGTTCGAATCCCGTCCGGATCGCAACTACAATATCAAAGTAGTACAAAAAGCTTTAAAACATACGTTTTAAAGCTTTTTTCGTTTTATGGGTGTTCAAAAAGAGTTAAAAAAGCACAATCTGAAAGTGACCTATTCGGTGACCTATTGAAACGGGTTAAAATAGGTCACTGGAAATCAGATAAAGCGTGTTCAGGAGCTAGTTCAGGAACTGAACATCTTGTGCTTAGGTTTTACTAAAGTTAATTTTAAATCTTAAAACCTATCAAAATGAACAAGACATTCAATTTACTTTTCTATGTAAAAAAAGCTAAAGTCAATTCTGCGGGAGAAGCTCCTATTTATTTGCGAATTACCATTGACGGTAAAATATCCGAAATTAGCACAAAACGTACTGTAAATCCTTTGAAATGGAATTCTGCGATGCAGAAGATCAGTGGTTCTTCAGAAGAAAGCAAATCGCTTAATTTTTATTTAAAAACATTTGAGCAGAAAGTTTACGATACTTATCACGAATTGATGAGAGATAAAGAAACGGTGACTTGTGAAACTCTTAAAAATAAGCTATTGGGTAGAGGTGAACTTTCAAGAACACTTATTCCGGTTTTTCAGGATCATAATGACCGAATGGAAAAGCTTGTAGGGAAGGAGTTCGCTCCTGGAACATTAATCCGCTATAAAACCACTCTAAAACATACCAAAGAGTTTTTGAAATGGAAGTACAATATTTCCGACATTGATCTTAAGAAAATAGATTATGCTTTTTTGAATGATTTTGAACTGTTCTTAAGAACCGAAAAATCCTGCAACAATAATTCTGCCGTGAAGTATATCAAAAATTTAGGGAAGATTATTCGTATTTGCCTTGCAAATGGATGGATGGAAAAAGATCCTTTTATGAATTATCAATCCAAGTATGATGAAGTAACAAGAATGTTTCTCAATGAAAAGGAAATAGAAGTGCTTTTTGCCAAAGATTTTAAAAATGAAAGATTGTCATTGGTAAGAGATATTTTCCTGTTCAGTTGTTTCACTGGATTGGCATATATTGATACTAAAGAACTCACTTATCACAATATCAATTTGGGATTAGATGGATCTCAATGGATTTATACCAAACGTCAGAAAACTAAAACGACCTCTAATATTCCTTTGCTTTCTCAAACTGAACAAATTATTGAAAAATACAAAAATCATCCTGTATGTATGAATAATGGAAAGCTTCTACCTATTCTTAGTAATCAAAAAATGAACGCTTATTTGAAAGAGATTGCAGATTTATGTAGTATCAACAAAGAATTAACTTATCATATTGCCCGTCATACTTTTGCAACAACAATTACTTTGTCCAATGGAGTTTCTATTGAAAGTGTCAGTAAAATGCTTGGTCACAAAAGTATTAAAACCACCCAGCATTATGCTAAAATTCTGGATAAAAAAGTAAGCGAAGACATGATGTTATTGAAACAAAAATTTGTTGATAAAAAGAATGGTACAGAAAACTCTCAGCTAATTGGTTCGTGTTGAATGCTTTTGGGTAAAAGAGAGCCATACATCATTAACTTTGCACAGAAAACTTATTTCTCGGCAATCCAATTTCATGTTCTTGGGGATAGGGTTTACGCCAAGTCATACTGACGTCTTCATGTAGATTTCTTGCAGTTTCTAAAGATTTTTCTTTGTCCATCGAATATCGTGGATCGGGTATAAAAGGCATTTTTGCCATTTTATGAATCGTGATCGTCGGAAAATGAAAATCCACTTCTACCGTTCCCAACAATAAATAACAGCCACCACCTTGAAAAGGAAAGTGCTCCAGACAATTCGGAAAATGTGCCGTGTCAAAATATTCCCCATCGGCATCAATCCAGGTTCCGAAGAACATAGCTCCTCTTTTGGTGGGAACATGTTTTCTTGAAATCAGATACGCCAGCATTTTCACTTGTTGCTTATGATGTGTAATTAAATCTTTAGCCATGACGCTTCCTCTGTATCGGGTTTGTAAGAGTTCGAAAGGACTGAATGAAACGGGAAATCCTAAGATCTCAATTTCATCAAAAGCATCTTCAAATGGATTTCTTTCTATTTTTGGGAGTTGATAGTTTTTCTGTGGTTCATCTAATAACGTGGGATGTTTGA
>NZ_JBAVFG010000070.1:0-13116 GCF_049588135.1 Kaistella sp.
CTCATTCCCAAAAAAAGGAGATATTTTAATTTCTGCCGCAGGAACTATTGGCAGAACCGTTATTTATAATGGCGAAGATGCATATTTTCAAGACTCTAATATTGTTTGGATTGAAAATGACAATACCAAAATCACCAATGAGTTCTTGTTTCATGTTTTGCAAATTGTAAAATATAATACAGAAGGTGGCACGATTCAAAGATTGTATAATAATATTTTGAAATCTACAAAATTTAGTAGTCCTACTATTTTCGAGCAAACTAAAATTGCGAACTTTTTATCTTTGATAAACGAACGAATCGCAACCCAAAAGAAAACAATTGAGGAATTAGAATCCTTAATGAAAGGCGTATCTGAAAGACTTTTCTCGCAAAAACTGCGGTTCAAAGAATTTACTGATGATTGGAAAGAGAAATACTTGGGGGATATTTCAAAAATAACAACAGGAAAATTAGATGCAAACGCAATGGTTAAAAACGGGGAATATCGTTTTTATACATGTGCAAAAGAATATTATCAAATAGATAAGTATGCTTTTGATACCGAAGCATTACTAATTTCGGGGAATGGAGCAAATGTTGGATATATCCATTATTACAAAGGAAAATTTAATGCTTATCAAAGAACATATGTTCTTGATAAATTTGAAGAAAATATTACTTATATAAAATTTTTCCTCGATAATTTTTTACAAAGCCGTATTTATTCTGAAAAGAAAGAAGGAAATACTCCATATATTGTATTATCAACACTTTCCGAAATGGAAATCAGAATACCTTCTCACGAAGAACAAACCAAAATTGCCAACTTCCTTTCTGCAATCGATAATAAAATAGAAACTGAAAAGAAAATTCTATCTCTGTATGAACTTCAAAAAAAATATCTTCTCATTAATTTATTTGTTTAGATAATATTATCGGCAAAAAAAATAAAAATAAAGTGATTTATATTGTATTTTTGCCGATAACGGCAAGTTGTAATAATAAAATCGATGAATTATCTTTCAGTAAATGAGTTTGCAAAAAAAAGGAATCTTCCCGAAAGAACGGTTAGAAATTATTGTGCAACAGGAAAATTAAAAGGTTCTTTTCTCACAGGAAAAACGTGGAATATTCCTGAAGATGCTGTTTTACCTGATAAAAGAAAAAAGAAAGTAACCGAAAAAAATAAGTTGCTCCAAGCACTTCAGGAACAACAAGAGATGAAGTTGAAAGGCGGGATTTATCACCGCACTCAAATAGATTTAACCTATAATTCCAACAAAATAGAAGGCAGCAAATTAACGCACGACCAAACCCGTTACATTTTTGAAACCAATACCATTGGAGCAACCAAAGAAAGCGTCAACGTAGATGATATTATCGAAACTACCAATCACTTTCGTTGTATTGATTTAATTATTGATAAAGCCAAATCCAAACTTACAGAATCGTTGATTAAAGAGCTTCATTTTCTTTTAAAATCGGGAACTTCTGATAGTCAAAAAGATTGGTTTAATGTTGGGGATTACAAAAAACTGCCCAATGAAGTTGGTGGAAACGAAACCTGTTCGCCAAAAGAAGTAAACTCTAAAATGGAAGAACTTCTTTTTAATTATCATCAAATTGAACATAAAACCTTTGAAGACATTTTAGATTTTCACTATCAATTTGAAATTATTCACCCTTTTCAAGACGGAAACGGACGAGTAGGAAGACTGATTATGTTTAAAGAATGTCTTGCCCATAATTTTGTACCCTTTATCATTGATGACGATTTAAAACTCTTCTATTATCGTGGTTTGCAGGAATGGCAAAAAGTAAAAGAATTCCTTACAGATACTTGCCTTACAGCGCAAGATCATTACAAAGCAATTTTAAAATATTTTGAAATTGATTTTTAGATCAGACAAAAAGATTGCTTAATAAATATTTTTTTTGGATTTCATATTGAGTTAATAAATCAATTTCTAAAGTGATTTTCTCATCAAGTGATGATAAAAATTGAGCAATTTTATTTTGTTCTTCGAAAGATGGAAAATCAATAATCATATTTTTAATATGACTATAATATAAGTGAACTATTGTACTGCCCTGGGCATAACTTGCTATTTCATCTTTTTTATGATTTGACAGATAATAAGCATAAAAAACATTATTGATTTTTTCAGTAGTTCGTAATATAGTAATATCACCACCTAACAATACATTTTCTTTATTTAATGCAGTTATATTTACTAAATCTATTCCTGTAGTTGTTGTTGAACTGGGAATAAGTAAATCTCCGATTTTAGATTTTATACCTTCTTGAGTATTTGTTTTACTAACAACTTCAAATATTACTTCATTATATTTCGTATATAGTTCACCGTATAAAATACATTCATACTTTCCATCATCAATTATTTTATTCTTTGAAATTCCTTTTCCTTTTTCAGAATAGAAAATTTTTTCTAATTTTTTAATCTCCCAATCTGGAAAATCATTCCCATTATCACTTTTAAATCGCAACTCTTGTAAAAATAACTTTTTAGCGATTGTATTCTTAAATAACTTCAATTCCTCAATTGTTTTCATTGATTTTGAAATTCTCTCATCAATCAATAAAATTCTGACCTTTTAGTTTTTCTTTCATAATCTCGGTTATTCTTTTGCTATTGCTATCAAAATTGAGGATTTATTTTCTCCTGCTTTTCAATTCCTGCTCTAAGACTTTTAAATCATTTAAATCTTCTTGATCGGCTTTCATAGCTTCATCTGATTTTCGTTGTGCATCAAAGGTTTGATATACATTTTCTATCATTTTTTCCATTTGAGCATTGCTGATGCTTCCTTTATTTTGTAGAATAGATTTGTCATTCAGTTCCAAGATTTTGTCAACATTTTCTTTCCAGAAATCCATCGTAAGGTCTTGTCGGTTTTTGGCTCTCAATTCTGCGGTTTCCAGAAACACGACTACAAAACGGTTGAGGCTATCAATTTCATCTTCATTCAGATAATTTTTTGCAATGAAAATATCTTGTTTTCTTACGATGTTCCCTTTCCAGCTGTTCAATGCCATATTCGGTTCGTTCGGATTGGCGCGGCTTACAATAATTTCTGCCGCCGTTTTTCCGGTAATGGCAAAGAGTAATTTGTTTTGGGTTTCGGCAAAAAACATCTGTGTGGCTTTGTCGGAAGTATCATAATCGCTGCTCAAAGCAAATAAATCTTTTACTTTCTGATAAAAACGCTTTTCGGAAGCACGTACATCGCGTATTCTGGCAAGTAATTCATCAAAATAATCGGGTCTTCCATCGGGGTTTTTCAGGCGTTCATCATCCATTACAAAACCCTTAATCATATATTCTTTCAGATTACGGTTTGCCCATTGTCTGAACTGTGTACCACGTTTACTTCTCACCCGAAAACCAATGGCAAGAATCATATCTAAACTGTAAAAAGTAACATTGTAATTTTTACCATCTGCGGCAGTTGTAAAGTAATTCTTTACAACTGAATCTTCGGATAACTCACTCTCTTCTATAACATTAGAGATATGTTGTCCTATATTTTGTTTGGAGGTGTCAAAAAGTTCGGCAAGCTGGCTTTGACTCATCCAAACAGAACCATCTTTGGCATAAAGTGAAACCGAAGTTTCACCGTCCTGCGTTTTATAGATGATGATGTTTTTATCTTCATTCATAACTTAACAATTTAAAAATCAGCACTATGAAAAAACCAATCCCAATTCTTTCAGATAAACATTAATTTCAGAATCCAGTTCAGTACGTTTGGCTTCCAACTCTTTAATTTCAGCCATCACCGCCTGAATGTCGATCTCTTCTTCTTCCTCAAAAGTATCTACATACCGTGGAATATTGAGGTTATAGTCATTGTCTGCAATCTCCTTTAAAGTGGCAAGGTGTGAAAATTTTTCTACCGTTGATCTTTCCTGATACATATTGACGATTTTGTCGATATGTTGGGGACGCAGAACATTTTGATTTTTTTGTTTTTCAAATTCTTTACTGGCATCTACAAACAGAACATCTTCGTCCTGTTCTCTGCATTTTTTAAACACAAGAATACAGGTCGGGATGCTTGTGCCAAAGAAAATATTGGCAGGCAAACCGATGACAGCATCGAGGTAATTTTTCTCTTTAATTAAATATTTTCTGATTTCCAGTTCAGCAGCTCCACGGAATAAAACTCCGTGAGGCATTACCACTGCCATTATTCCGTTTTCATCCAGATGATAAATCATGTGTTGAATGAAAGCGAAATCTGCTTTGGATGCAGGTGCTAATCTTCCATATTGAGAAAACCTTTCGTCCAAAAGCAACAACTCATTACTGCTCCACTTTGCTGAGAAAGGTGGATTGGCAACAATGGCGTCGAAAGTTTTATCGAGATGCTGCGGTTTTTCGAGGGTATCTTCTTGTTTAATATCGAAATTACTGTAATTCACGCCATGCAGAATCATATTCATCCGCGCCAGATTGTAAGTGGTACGGTTCATTTCCTGACCGTAAAAATCGCTTACTTTTGCCTCTTTAGCAACACGAAGCAATAAAGACCCGCTTCCGCAAGTGGGATCGTAAACAGATTTTAACTGCGTTTTCCGACTCGTAACAATCCGTGAAAGTATCGTGGAAACCTGTTGTGGGGTGTAGAATTCTCCGGCCTTTTTTCCAGCGCCGCTGGCAAACTGCGAAATAAGATATTCATAAGCATCGCCCAGAACATCTGCATTACTGTCGGAAAGATTGAAATCAATTTCATCAAGATGATACAGCACCTTCGAGATCAACGCATTTTTTTCAACTTCTGTTTTTCCAAGCTTCGAAGACGTAAGATCCAAATCTTCAAACAGATTATCAAAATCATCTTCACTGTCGGTACCCAAAGTAGATTGCTCAATATTGGTAAGAATTTTTGAAAGTTCCGGAAGAATGAAATTAGATTTGCCTTCTTCTTTTCCGGAACCTTTTTTGGCAATATTGCTGAAAAGTTCGGACGGTTTCAAAAAGTAACCCAGATCTTCTACCACCTCATCATAAATGGCCTGTACAATTTCTTTTCCTTCTTCCGAAGATTCATCTACATCATTATAATCAATCTCTTCTCCTGAGTCCATTAAAATTTTATTGGCAACGAAATGAATCTTTTCGGAAAGGTATTTGTAGAAAATAAATCCTAAAATATAATCCCGGAATTCATCAGCATCCATCTTCCCTCGCAGGGTATTAGCAATATTCCAAAGTTGCTGCTGCAACTGTCTTTTCTGTTCTTCTGACATTTAAAATAAGGTTTTTGGGATTAAGGATTGACAATCCCTAAGAATGCACTAAAATACTAAAACTTTTGGACTGTACGGCGTATGCTTCGATAATTTCATATCTACAAACTCCATCCGGTCAACTCCGTCCCGGAATTCTCTCGACCCCGCTCTAAAAAACAAAAAAGATTCCTCACTGCATTCCGCTTTGCTTCACTGCGTTCAGATTTCATTAGGAAGAAGGTGAGCAAAATTATTGATACCGGCTTCCATTTCCGTTTCTGTGGTTAGCCCGGAAACTTCTTTGAAAGCATATTCGTGATTACCGATAGTTACCTGAAAGTAAAATGCAGTTGGCGGTTCCCGTTTTGTTCCCATATTGACCGTGTGCCTTATTTATTTTCTATTGTAAGACCTTCATGGGCTACCTCTATGGTTTCTACTGCTACTTCGTTACCATCAGATTTTAGGTCAGTCCCGGTAATTTTTGTTGGCCAGGCATTATTCAGCGTCCATACCATTGTGGGATTTCCACCTTCGTCCAACAGGCTAATCACCACTGTTTTCCTTTCAATGGTATTCATCCTGATCTGGCTAAACCAATCCCAAAAAGAATTGTCCTTAACAAAAACGCCTTTTTTTAGGGTCACATTTCCTGTTTTTTTTATTCCGGGCATTTTGACTGTGGAAAATTCTCTGCGGTCTCCATGCCTGTACTCAATGATCTGCGCTTCAATATCCAGTCCCGAAACTTCTTGAAAGGCTACTTCTGTGTCTTCAATTTTTACTTTGAAGTAAAATTTTGGTAAAGGCCATACATTATCTTGTTTTTCTCCTGCCATGATTGTTTAATTTTGTTCGTTTAACTTTTTTGCATTTGTTGTTGGAATGTGATCTCAATGAATTCGGCAGGTCTGGCAATAGCTACCAGCACTGTAATTCTCATGATGCCTTCCAGAATATCTTCCGGTGTCATGGTTTCCCCTAATCCTATAGAAACAATGAAGGCATCTTCGGGGACGGCTCCTGCAAGACCTCCCCGTTTCCATATCCCGGTAAGGAAATTTCTTACCATGCTGCGGACCGTTACCCATGTATTTGCGGTGTTGGGTTCGAACACAAAAGATCTGGCTGCGTATTTTATAGATTCTTCCAGCATGATCATCGTTCTGCGGACATTAATATACCTCCAGTCTAAGGAATTGCCATCCAGTGTGCGGGCACCCCATACTTTTATTCCTTCTCCTGTAAAGTAGCGGATCGCATTAATTGCTTTTCCATCCGGCGGCAGGTTTAAATCTTCCTGATCGGCGTGCGAAATAGTAACTGACGGGCTTATAACACTCGATAGCCCAATATTTGCAGGTGCTTTCCATACTTCCTTCGTGCTGTCAACCAAGGTGTAAATCCCAGCCATTGCAGAAGAAGGAGGTAACAGATTGATATCATGGGCTATTTTCTTCATAATTGTTGCATACGCAACGCTCTGTTGTAGTAGAATTTTGTGGATCTCTTCCTTTTCAGATGGGCTTTCAGGTCCTTCTTTGGTGATCCTTCCCGCTAAGTTTAATAATTGTTGTGTTCTTTTTTCATCTTTTTGAAAAACGGCTTCGGATTTCAGAATATTTTGTAAGTCTTCTAGGTTTGAAACAGAATTAATTCCTAAATTCTTCTCTGATATAATAGCAGTATTCAGCCAGGGATAATAAGCCGCTGCATAATTTAGAAATTCAGTTCCTATCTTTTCGCGGAAAGTGGTGATCACGTCGCCTGCTTCCGGATCTTTTCTTGATTGATCACCATTATAGATATCCAGAATTGCAATTCTGTTCCCCATAGTTGCGCAGTGACGCAGCATCGCCGTCTGCAGGTCATAGCATTCCTGTTCTTCAAGGTAAACTGCTTCGGGGATGACAACCATTGTGGGTTCCTGTTCCTTCAGAAGAGGTTCAATACCTCCAACCAAAGCATCGTAAGAAAACGAATCCTGCTTATAGCCTTCATTAACTGAAACAATGTAACACGCGCCGCCACCGTTTGCAAAGAAAAAGTGCAACTGGTAGTAAAGATTGAATTGGTAGTTTCTGGTCAGGCCATAGTATTGTATATCGTCCGGCTCACTTAGTTTAAAGATCGCCTCAGTGCAATTTTTTACGGCGTCAAATTTACCGGGATCTTTAAGGGCAGATAGGCCTAAACTGTTAACATCAGTTTTTACCAGCCTAAAGTCTTTGCGGGGAGCTTTCCCAAAATACTGTTCGTATTCGGCTAAGGAACTGATTCTGAAGGGTAGGTTAATTAGAGACTTAGACCCATTTTTCGCCTTTTCGGTATAGCCTATAAAAGCGGGTACTGCGGTTGCCACTTCTACAACGGAGTTTGGGAATGCATTTTTTTCAATGATATAGACGCCCGGAGTTTTAAGGGTATTCATTTAATTGATGTTTTGGTTTTAGATTTTTGTAAATGCTCCATTTTCGTATGATTCTTCATCGCCGTTTATAATTGTTCACCGACTAAAGTACAGTCAAATATAATATTTCTACCAGCAGTATGAAGTTTTCATCGAATAATTTTTCGATTCATTAAGTTTCATAACAGTGGGTATTTCTGCAGGCTTGATAAAAATACGAAGACTTTCCCAGCTCTCAAAGGAGTGAATTTGATTCCTCACCAAAAACTTCGATCTAAAAATGAGCTGAAATTCCCGACCTAGGAGTTATTTGCGTTAAGAAAAATGAAAATTTCTTCTTAAAAAAAACTGTCTTATTTAAAACTGAATAAAAATCCCCTTTGTCCGAAGCGCGGCAATAATCTCTATTCGAAGCGAGACCTACCGATCCGCGCAAGTTTGGGGATTTTCTTTGAAGAAATTTTCATTTTTTAGCAAATAAATCCAAGTCTTGATTTTTTTGGTTCTTTTTTCATCAAGGAAAAAAGAATGAAAACTTTTTAGCAAACCGACAAAGGAAGTTCGCTGATTCCATTGAAAAAATATAAAAGAGGAAGCAAAAAGTAAAAGAATTAAAAAATAAAATATTTTCTTTCCATTAGAATACCGGATAACCGAATAATACCTCTTGCAGACAATCACCTCAATCTCCCAAAACAATTAGAGGACACAGCATCCGTCATCAAACATCCAAAACCACCGCACTTTTCCCCGCCAACAATAACCCGCTCCCATCAAAAAACCGAATCAGCGCAAATTTCATCAGACCTTCATGAACATCCCCAAATCCCTCATGCTCAGGAATGATAACCTCAGAACACGGAAGCAAAACCTCAAAAACAACATCCATTTCAGGACGAGTCCATACTCATTGGTTATAAGTCTATTAAATTGAATTGCTTTTAAATTTTCGCTGAATAATCTGCATTTTTTCAATAAGTTCATTAAAAGGTAAACGATCACCTACAATCATACTTTCTTGCATTTGTCTATAATCTGCTTCCCAAAGATCAATCACTTCCACAGGAGGAATGATGTTGAGTCGATCCCTTTTATGATTTTCAAAAGAAATCCCTCTCCCATTATTCATCAGTTCTCTAAATTCAACAATCTTATTAAAGAGATTTTTGTCGGCAATAGCTTTTTCACCATATTCAGAATTCATGAGCCGATCTAAATCATACAAATGACGACTCAATTTATGGTGCCTAATTTTTTCGATCGGTTTTGAAAATTCTTCATGCAGAAGAAAAACTTTTTCCAGAAATGTTTTGGTTGGAATGGTAACTTCAACATCAAATTCAAGATAAGCAAAATCATAGTCTTGAAAACGCTGATCGAGGTAGGAGCTTATTTTTCTTTTCTCAGAAGGCTCTGATAAAGCTCTTGCTCCCATCTCAATAATCACTTTCTTTTGAATATGGGTTTCACTTGGAACAACTGATTGATATGATAATTCCAAAGTATTTGGGTCACTGGTATCATCAATTTTGGAATCAAACTCTATGCTGAACATTTCTTCCGGAATCCCTAATTTTTTAAGTTGCTCAATTAATTCCACTCGGAAATCGCCAATAACAAAATGCCCGGAAGCTTTGCGAAGTTTTTTGATCTGCGATTTCGATTTAAAATCATGAAAACCAAGAAAATGATAATCAATAATTAAATCAACATCTTCGGAAAATCTTTCAATAACAGCATAAGCTTTGCTTAATGAAGTTCCTCCTTTGAATACGATGTGTTTGTCAAATTTCGATTGAAATACAGCTCGTAAAACCATACAAACCCACCAATCTTTTTCGATAACCACTTCGGGAAAGCCAAGTTGAGCAGAAGTCTCATTGATAATCTCGAATTGTTCCTGTTGAGTTAAACTAAACCAATCATTCATTATTTAGTGATTTTAAAAGGATTTCTCTAATCCACGCTGGAGCAAGTTTAGCATCGTGAAGAATATTATTTTCTTTTTCCTTTTTTAATTGCTCCTTAATTTTATTCAAAATAATCTCATCTACATGGTCTTTTTTTATTTGTTTCAAAGCCTGAATAACCAAAGTAGAAATTTTCCCTTTGGTAGCTAAATTTTTGGGAACTGTAGATTTGAAATTGATTGTTCGATTGCCCACTTTAATAATTCTGGCAGCACCGTCCGTAAGAAATGTAAACTTCATAGGAACTTGTGTAGTTAATCCCAACATGTTTTCTGCAAAAGCACCGGTAGGGATAATTCTGGCGTGATCTCTTCTTGCAATAGCATTTGCAATATCTTCTATCGATGGAATGAGTTCTCCAATAATTCTACTGAGTTTTGGCTTATAATAAATACCATGAGATAGTCTTTTTATTTTTTGTTTTTCTTCAAGCCTCAGCAATGCTTTTTTCACACTTTCTGAAGTTCCAAAATCTAAAAAATCATCCACAAAAAAGATCGCCCCATTTTCTAGGGTATCTATTTGATCTGAAATATGTTGTTCGACTTTTGGCCTCATAATAGTCCCAAATATAATAAAAATTTGGGACGAAATAGATGCAAATATTAAAATAATTTAATATTTGCTTATGAGGTGAACTTTAGTTAAATAACCCTTCCAAAAATGACCCCAACACCACCGCCGTTTTCCCCGCCAACAATAAGCCGCTCCCGTCAAAAAACCGAATCAACGCAAATTTCAACAGACCTTCATGAACATCCCCAAATCCCCCACTCTCAGGAATAAAAACCTCAGAACACGGAAGCGAAGTCAATTTAATTTCCCACAAAACTCCAATCTAAAAATGACCTGAAAACGACTTAGGAAATTTTTGCGTTAAGAAAAACCTTGAAGAGGTTCGCAGACTCAAATAAAAAAAAGGAAGAAAAAAGTAAAAGAATAAAGAAAAATCAAATTCATTTACCCCAATCCTTACTTCGATAACCGAAAAATACCTCTTGCAGACAATCACCTTAATCTTCCAAAACAAGTAGAGGACATCTAACATCCAGCATCACCGCCGTTTTCCCGACCAACAATAACCCGTTCCCGTCAAAAAACCGGATCAAAGCAAATTTCATCAGACCTTCATGAACAGCTCCAAATCTCTCATCCTCAGGAATGATAAACTCCGAATAGGGAAGCAAAACCTCAAAAACTGCATCCACAAATCCCAACGAATCCTGTCCCTCATCAAGATCGATGAAACGCAGCGTCACCTCCGCTTTCGTACTTCCCGCGGGAATACGGTCGAAAAAAAGCGTCCGCTGTTGATACCTTTGAAACAGCATTTACCGATGCGAAAAGTAAAATTGATGAATTGAAGAAGTAGCTATTATCATTAATCGGATCTTAACAAAAAAGGCGTATCTGTGACGACGAGCTCTCCGAAGTCTCATGATTTCCGAACTTTACAAATACATTATTTCGAGAAGATGAATTGAAATTTTCATCGAGAATTTTGCGGTTAATTTAATTTCTTGCAAGTAGAAAGTTTTCATATTTTTAGCCTGCCTGCAAAAATACCCGAACGTTAGAGCGAAATTTCAAAACGAGGTAAATAAAAGCCCGTTGAAAGTAATGTAATGGGCATAATCCGACATCAAAGGGTTCAATCTTTGGGTAAAATTCCGTTCGATATACCGATATTAAATCTTAATCTTATCTTGAAAGTTGATGCTCAATCTTCTTAATATCTTGTTTTAATTCTAAAAATAAACCTCGAACATTTTGCCCAGAAAATTCTTCAGCGTCAAATTCTTCAGTATTGATACTGCAAGCAAATTCCCAAATTTCTTTAATTTCAATTAGAGGTATTTTTAGGGGTTCATAAAAATTATTATCCGACTTTACACAAATGAAATTGCCTTCATGAAACTGAAACCTTTTATAAATAATTCCATCATTTATGGTGATAAAAACATAGGTTCTATCGGTTTTGAGGTCAGCTAAATTTTCAACATATTTCCCGACAATATAAGTTCCGTCTTTATAGGGCGGCATCGAATCGCCACTTGCCGGAAACGCGCGGTATTTTCCGTTTCTAAGAAATGGTAAAGAAATGGTTTGCAAGCTTTCAATATAATCAGGATCACTGTAACCGTTCAGGTAACCCATAGACGCTTTTTGCGAAATAATTTCAATTTGATTATTCCCCGAAGTATCCACCGTTATCGGAACTAAAATACGATTATCCGGAAGATTGAGCATTTCTTCTAAAGGATATTTTCTAAGATCTACGCCAACCAAAAGATCAATGCTAATGCTGAAATACTTTGAAATTCGCATTAAAATTTCTATCGGTGGTTCGGAGCTTCCGTCCTCGTATTTTGCATAGCGACCTCGTGTAATAAAAAGGGTGTCCGCAATTTTTTGTTGAGAGAATTTTTGCATGGTTCTCAAAAAGCGCATGTTATCGGATAAAATTGACATTGTTATAATTTATAGCAACAAATATAATGAAAATTGATACAAATAGCGATAATTTTGTCAAATGAATCGTGCAATTGTACACATGGATTTAGATACCTTCTTCGTTTCCTGTGAAAGACTAAAAAACTCCCAATTGGAAAAATTACCTGTGATTATCGGAGGTGGAGACCGTGGTGTGGTAGCATCCTGCTCCTATGAAGCGAGGTATTTTGGCGTTCGAAGTGCCATGCCCATTAAAATGGCATTAAGGTTATGTCCCGAAGCAAAAGTCATCAAAGGCGATATGGACCATTACTCCAATATGTCCCATTTGGTCACCGAGGTTATTCAGGAAAAAGTACCGGTATTGGAAAAAGCGAGTATTGATGAATTTTATTTGGATTTATCAGGAATGGATCAGTTTTTTGGCTGCTACAAGTGGACGACCGAAATTGCGGAGGCTGTAACAAAAAACACAGGATTGCCCATCAGCTTTGCTTTGTCAACGAATAAAACAGTGTCCAAGATCGGAACGGGAGAATCGAAACCGATCGGGAGATTTGAGATCAGGGAACAGAATATTCAACCTTTCTTAAATCCACTTTCGGTAAAAAAGATTCCTATGGTTGGGGCTAAAACTTTCGAACTATTTTCAAGATTGGGTATCAAAACAATCCAGACCCTTTCTGAAATGCCTGTTGAGGTATTGCAGCAGTTGATTGGAAAAAACGGAAATGTACTTTGGGAGAAATCTCGCGGAATCGATGACTCCCCTGTTCTTCCCTACTCTAAAAGAAAATCGATCTCTAAAGAAAATACCTTTTCAGAAGACACCATAGATGTTCAGAATATCAAAAGCCTATTGTCGGGAATGGTAGAGCAGTTGGCTTTTCAGTTAAGAACGGAAAAATGGCTCACTTCAACGGTTGTTGTGAAAATCAGGTATTCCAATTTCGATACCGAGACCAAGCAATGCAGAATTCCCTATACCTCAGCGGATCATACATTGCTCAAGTATGTTTTAGAACTCTTCAAAAAAGGATA
>NZ_JBAVFG010000071.1:0-3294 GCF_049588135.1 Kaistella sp.
TGTGACTACAAAACCGGAAGATCAATAAAATGTTCTTCGCCAAATTTCTCTTGAAACTTTGTTAAATAAAAGGTTTTTCGCATTCTGAAATCGTTTTTTAGCAAAGGAGATTTTATTCTGATTTCTAAAATTTTCTTATTTAAATTTACTGATTCTATTTCAGCAAAGAGTGTATCGTTCAGATATTCGTGTAGAAAATCTTTCACTTCAAACGCCAATAATTTATCCTCGAAACCATAAATCCTTGCGAAGGATTTTACAAGTTCTGAGGATTGATATTCTCTTTTTTTCTTTTTCATAATTCAAATATCTTACTTTCCTCATTAATTCTTTTCACAATATTTTCCGTCCTTTCTCTGCTCGTATCAGTAATGAAAATCTGCCCAAAATGTTCTTGATTTACCAATTTGATTAATTGTGAAACCCGCAAATCATCTAGTTTATCGAAGATATCATCCAACAAAAGGGTCGGCGTTTTCCCCGTTAATTCTTTAATACGATTCATTTGTGAAAGTTTTAAAGCGATTAAAAAAGATTTTTGTTGACCTTGACTTGCTGTCTTTTTCATTGAAATTCCATTCATTTCAAAAAGAAGATCGTCTTTATGAATTCCTTTTGAAGTATAAGTTAGAATTCTGTCTTTTTCTAAATTTTGTTGAAGTAAAGTTTCGAAGGGATTATCTTTTAAATCCGATTCATAAATCACCGATATTTTTTCTTTTCCTTGAGAAATTATTTCATAATAATTTTGAATTAAAGGGACAATTGAATCAGTAAATTCGCTTCTTTTTTCAAAAATTCTGGTTCCAAATTTAATTAAAGGTTCATTGTAAATCTCCAGATTATCAGCATCAAAATATCTGTTTTTCGAGAAATCTTTTAATAATGCATTTCTTTGTTGAACCGTTTTTTGATATTGAATTAAATTAAAAAGATAGTCAGAATCCGTTTGCGAAATCATCGCATCCAAAAACTTTCTGCGGCTTTCTCCAGAATCAGAAATCAAATTTGAATCGTAAGGTGAAATTATTACGCTCGGTAAAAAACCAATATGATCCGACATTCTATCGTAAGATTTATCATTTTTTTTGATGATTTTTTTTGCGTCTTTGGGTTGCTGAATTTTGATGATGTTTTCTTTTTCGCCATCGAAAATTTCGCCTTCAATAGAAAAAAAATCTGCTGACTTCAGACTTCCATCTTCGGACTTTAAACTTTGTATATTGTTAAGATCCTTGTTTCCCAGAAAACTTTTTGCCATCGACAAATAATGGAGAGCATCGAGAATATTGGTTTTTCCCACGCCGTTGTTTCCTACAAAGCAATTGATTTGTGGCGAAAATTCGAAAGATTTTTCCTGATGATTTTTGAAATTGAGTAAATTGAGTTTTTGGATAATCATTTGTCAAAAATACTTCATTAAAATCAGAATCAAAAACGGAAGTCCACTGCAAGTTTCTACCCAAAAAGAAAAATAGGTTCCTTTATTAGAATTTTCCGAAAAATAAATCAAGATAAAAGTGACAATTGAAGTGATGAAAAAGGCAATTGAAGATTCGGTTTTTAAATAAAAAATTGAGATGAGTAAACTTGTGAAAATTAAAAGATAAGCCAAGTATTTTGTGTTTTGAACGCCGATTAATATTGGGAAAGTTACAATAGTATCACTTTTCATATCTCGAATATCGAATGGTAAAACCAGCGCAGTAATGAAAAGCAGAGAAATCCAGAAAATCTCTGAATTAAATTCGGGTAAAATTAACCAAGAATTAATTAAAGCCCAAGTTAAACCAACATAAAATATTTTGAATAATGGAATTTTCCGAACAAAAAATTTAAGAAAAGTACTGTCATATAAAAGTCCTAAAATTACAATAATCAACCATTTTACGAGTCGCCCGTCGTTATGATTGTAAATAATTAATGCGGCAGAAATAATGCCGGAGATAATATTGAAAATCAAAACCTTATAAAATAATTTCCCGGTGTTTTGATATTTGGTGTAAAGATAACCGCTGAAATAAGTAATGAAAATCAGCGCAATGGTCGGGGTTTTGATAATGCTTTGCTCGAACATAAAAAAAACAGCAAATAAAGTTCCCATCAAGGAAACATAAATTTGACTGTCGATCATGTATTTTTTTAGTAAATTTAAACTGTTCATTTTCCTAAACCTTATAGGTTTTTAAAACCTATAAGGTTTCCTAAATATTAAAACAAATCTATGAAAAATAAAATCTTTGCAATTATCCTGTTCTTCTTAGCGTTTACGAATGTTTTTGCTCAAAAATATTACGACGATCAATGGAAAAAAGTGGCCGAAAATTACAAAAACGGAAAATACAAATCCAATCTTCCCATTATTTTAGAAATTCAGAATCAAGCCATGAAAGACGATAATGCAAATCAATTAATTCGCTCGCTGAAAGCGGAATTCAGTATTGTAAATCAAACTACGGACGATACCAAAAACGATTCTTCGAGCCAGTTTTTCAAAAAGCTGTCCACTTTTGGCGATAAATTAAAAGGTGAAAATCAATTGGTTTATCAAGTTCTTTTAGGCGAATTTTTCAGCGATTATTACAACCAAAATCAATGGAAAATCAATCAAAAAACCAATATCAATAATCAGGATTTTGCGCAAATTGAAACTTGGAGTAAACTTAATTTTAAAAATTATTTGGCAAAATATTTTTCAGATTTGAATTTAAAATCTGCTGAGCTGAAACAAGTTCAAATGTCAAAATACAAAGAAATTTTCAATGGAACCGAAGATTTAGATTATTTCCCGACTTTATTGGATTGGAATTCTCTGAACAACATTGCATTTTTGAAAAATTCTCAACTTTTCACGCCAAACGAATTGAAAGAAAATCATTCGAAAATTTTAACTATTTATGATGAATTAATTGCCAAAAATACAGGAAATTCAAAACTCTATTTTCAGCATCAAAAAATCAATTATAATTGTGGATTTTCGAATTGTAAAGATCAGTTTTCTCAACTTCAAAACCTTGTAAATTCGCAAACAGAAGGCGATTACAAAGTTTTAATCATGAGCGAAATGATGGATTTGTTGGTTGCGCAAGAAAAACCCAAAGAAGCACTTTCTTTGGCTGAAACCGCAAAAAAAGAATTTCCGAAATCTCCGTTTTTAAATCAAATAAAAAACAAAGAAAACCAAATTACCAATCCAAATCTTACGATAAAATTTGAAGCGCATACGCAAGCGAATTTGCCGATTCAGTTGGTTGCCGATGCGAAAAATATTTCAAAATTTTCACTAAATATTTA
>NZ_JBAVFG010000072.1:0-33782 GCF_049588135.1 Kaistella sp.
AAGGAGTGAAATCAATCTCTGTAAGCGACGTTTCAGGAAGACAGGTTAAAAACATGAAACCTTCTGCTGAATTGAATCTTTCAGATTTGAAAACTGGACTTTACATTGTTACGCTTCACATGGAAGATGGAACTGTAAAATCTTTCAAAACAGTTAAAAAATAATAGTTAGACATTATTGAAATAGAACCGCCTCAATTTGAGGCGGTTTTTTTTTTGTGCCTTTTTTGGACGGTGAGGCGGTTTATTCAAAGATTAAAAACAGATATAAAATATTTTTTTAAATATTACTACTTTGTATTGCATAATACTAAAATAATTTTATATCTTTGCATTGTAAGATTGGTTAAGGATATTTTAAAATCGATTATTTGAACTAACGAAATCTTGCCTGTTAACAATTGAACTAATTAATAGCCCAAAATAATGAACACAGAAAACACCAAAGCGCAAATGCGAAAAGGAATTCTGGAATTCTGTATTTTAAGTTTAATTAATGAAAAAGAAATGTATGTTTCCGATCTCATTGATGAATTGAAAAAAGGAAAACTAGATGTGGTGGAAGGAACACTCTATCCACTCCTTACCCGATTGAAAAACGGAGAATTTCTTTCCTACCGTTGGGAAGAATCTACCGGAGGTCCGCCCCGAAAATATTACCAGATGACAGAAAAAGGAAAACTATTTCTCGCCGAACTGCTCAATACCTGGAATGAACTGACAGACTCTGTAAACCAAATTACCAAAAACAATAACCCAACGAACGCTCCTGAAAACTCGTTCGAACCTAATAATTAAGACGATGAATAAGACACTATCAATAGGACTTGCCGGTTTCTCTTTCACCATAGAGGAACACGCATACATCAAACTCAGCGATTATCTTGCAGCGCTCAGAAGTTCTTTGGACGTAACCGAAGCTGATGAGGTAATGCACGATATCGAAATTAGAATGGTCGAAATTTTCAAGGATGCACTCGGGAAACGTGAAGTAGTAAATGATGCTGATGTTGAAAGAGTCATTGCTCAAATTGGGTCACCAGAAAAAATTGAAGAACAAGAAGAAGCGTATTTCTCCGAAAAAACTTCTAACGGTAAAAAGGAACAAAGATCTTCAGCAAATTTTAACGGACAAAAACAATTGTTTCGTGATCCTGAGAAACAAAAAATCGCTGGAGTTTGTGCGGGTTTAGCACATTATGTTGGAATGGATATTTCGGCCATGCGTGCAATATGGGTAGGTATTGCGGTTTTAGGAATATTTACAGGCAAAGTTTCCACTTCATTAATTATTTTGATCTACGTTATTCTTTGGATCGTTTTGCCCAAAGCAGAAACAGCTACCGATTTTTTGAAAATGAAGGGCAAGCCTTTAAATTTTGATAATCTAAAAGAAGAATCGACCAAAATCGTACAGTTTGCCAACGAATCAACACAAAGAGTAGGCGAGATTTATAATGAAAATAGACCTTATATCAATAAAGCAGGAAACGGACTTTGGAATGTGTTGAGGTATGCATTGGGAATAATCCTGGCGATGATGGGACTTTCAATGTTGATAGGATCTTTTGCTATTCTCGGTTTTGGTTTTTCCGGAGCCAGTAATATCAATTTTTTCAGTAACCTCGGATTTTATTTACAAGACAGTAATCTAGGTTTCATCGTAATCGCATTGTCATTTCTTACGGCTTTTATTCCTGGACTTATTTTTACTTACTTGGCAATAAAGTTATTTTCTCCAAAAACTAAATTTAATAATACCGGCTACGTAATTGGTGCATTGGTTTTAATATGGATTGGGTTGGTTGCTGCAACAGGATTCACTGCAATTAAATTTAAAACCCAATATAGCGGAAGCAACGATGATATTGAAAATGTTGCCATCAATACCACTTCTGATTCTATCCTTATCGATGTGAAAAAAGTGGTCATTCCGCAAAACTTCAAATCATTCTGGGACGACGTTTACTCCGATGGAAAAATCATCTATAAGCAAGATTACCCTAGAATTGATGTGACTAGAAAAGACGTGAAAGCGCCCTATCTTGAAATCAAAAAAAGAGCAGATGGTTATAATTTACCATTAAGAGTCACAGTGCCATTGGAAATTATTGACAATAAAATCACACTGCCAAATTATTTTTCTTATCCTTATAATGATCGTTTCCGTGATTATAGAGTTGATTATGAGTTGGTTATTCCAAAGCACATGAAAGTGATTTCACTGCATGATGAGCAAGGATTCTCTGTTTATGATGAAGAGCGTGAAAACGACCATGATGATAGCGATTCGGTATCGGTAAGTTCGGGAACGAATTCGATTATTGTTCCTTCTGATAATGCAGATTCTATCATTGTTAATGGTAAAAAAGTAGGAAAGAAAGAAGCAGAATTAATCATCAAAAAAATGAAAATTGATTCTGATGATATTGAAAATGTAGATATTTCCATCAAAAACGGAAAGAAAGAAATTTCGATTAAAACCAAATAAATTTGAAAAATGAGATTCAATTAAGATTCTTTTATTAAATTCTTAAAAACTTTAATAAAAATTAACATTAATGGAATTTCATTTATGAAAATTAATACCTACTTTCGTAGTGTTAATTTTTAACAGATTAATTAACAAGAAAAACTAATTATTATGGTACAGTTCGTTTTAGAAATCGCAATCAAGATCATTGATTTTGTAAGCAGTTTATTATAGTTAGAATAATAATTCAATATCTTTGCAAAGTATAACCAATTCAGTTTGGTTATACTTTTTTATTTATTACTGTTATAAAATACAAGCTTTTATTCCTCAATTTTTAATGATATGAAAAAAATATTAGCAAAATTAGTCCTAAAAATAATCGGTTGGAAAGTCGTATTAGAAGGCGACGTAAATAACCTAGATCGTTGCATTTTGGTTGTTGCACCGCACACTGCGAATGAAGAATATATGCTGGGAAATCTCGCATATTGGTCGCTAGGGAAACCGCTAAAAGTTATTATTAAAGACGCTCATACCAAAGCGTGGTACGGCTTTCTTGTAAAAGCGATGGGCGGAATTGGAATCGATCGCTCCCAAAAAAATAACTTGGTAAAATTTGTTGTAGATCAATTTGAAAAAGAAAATTTCTCTTTGGTCATCACCCCAGAAGGAACCAGAAGTTGGGTGCCGAAATGGCGCAAAGGTTTCTACCACATGGCTTTGGCAGCAAAAGTCCCACTCGTAATTGCAGCAGGTGATTTTAAAGACAAAGCGATTTATTTGGGTAAAAAAATATCTGTCGAAGACTTACAAACCCGATCTTACGAAGATATCATGGCAGAACTGGAAGAATACTACAAAAAAGTAACGCCCAAATTTCCAGAAAAATGGAATCCGAAAATCTTCTGAAGTTTCAAAACCGTGAACCTGAAACTTTGAACCTGAAATCTTAAATAAAAAATCATGACTCCAGAAAAAAAAGCAGAAATTCTACATCAATTAAATACTTGGGGTGGAGAAACTTTAGGTAAAACTTTAAACATCGTTTTTACAGAGGTTACCGATGACACCTTAACTGCTACAATGCCTGTAACGCCGAAAGTTCATCAACCTTATGGGATTTTGCACGGTGGAGCGAGCTGCGTTTTGGCCGAAACTTTAGGATCATGTTTATCGGTTTTACATGTCGATATCGAAAAATTTGCGCCCGTGGGAACCAATATTAATTCTAATCATTTACGCAGTAAAAAAGAGGGAATTGTGACCGGAACTGCAAGATTCATTCGAAAAGGAAATACTATGCATGTTTCCGAAATTGAAATTCGGGATGAAAAAGATGCGCTCATCAATCATACCACGATGACCAATAATATTATTGCGCGGTAATTTTAATCAATAGAATCTTTTCCTAAAGTAATTCCTGACAAAGATTTTTTTTTATGATTTATTTCAGATTTCCCTTTTCTGACCAAATTTTAACAACTGATGAAATTTCAGCACAGAAATCAGTTGGTTTTGTTTCTTTTGATACGAATGAAATCATCGATTTTAATGGAAATATAAAAGAAGTTTCTTTGGGTGAGTTTTTGGAAAATACAATAAATTCAGATGCACTATCCTCTCAATTAATCGGTTTTAAAGAAGAAAAAGAAATCGACTATTTGTCTAAAATTCAACAAGTTATTAACTTTGTTAAAGAGAATCAGCTTTCTAAGCTGGTTATTTCACGTAGAGAATTACTGAATCTAGAAATTCAAAAAGTCAACTTATCTCAAACTTTTTTAAATCTCTGTAAAGCTTATCCCAACGCTTTTGTTTATTTCTTTATTAAAGACGGAAAATGTTGGATGGGCGCTTTTTCTGAAGTGTTGGGAAAACTCAATAAGAAAACTTCGGAATTTGAAACCATGAGTTTGGCAGGAACGATTCCCGTTGATGAGGTTTGGACTTCAAAAGAAATCGAGGAGCAACAACCTGTTACCGATTATATTAAAAATATTTTGAAAGAATATTCGACGGAAGTTACGCAATCGGAAACCTATGATCATCCGTCGGGAACCATCAAACATTTACGAACCGATTTCAAAGCGAAAATTAAGCGAGAGGATTTAGAAAAAATAATTTCTGAATTACATCCGACTCCTGCGGTTTGCGGTTTTCCGAAAGAGTTTTGCCGAAATGCAATTGCAGAATTTGAAGATCATCCACGCCGTTTTTACGCAGGATATATTAAAGTGGAAACCGACGAAACGATTCAGTATTTCGTTAATTTAAGATGTGCTGAGTTTTTTCAAAATGCGGCTGTATTATACGTTGGTGGTGGAATTACCGCAGATAGTTCTCCTGAAAAAGAATGGCGAGAAACCGAATTAAAAGCTGGAGCAATTCTAAAAAATCTGTCGTATAATTAAAAGAATAGAAACAGGAAAAATTCTTTGGACAATAGTTTTTCTATCTCCAATATTTTAAAGATCTACGAAATACGTTTTTATGAAAATTAATGAGTGAATCCCATTAAAAAACTTATCACCATAATTCCCAAAACGATAAGTGAAATAAAAACATACGTGTAATCTTTCTCTTTCAGATAACCGATTAGGGCAAAAATAATTCGAACCAATGGCGTTAAAATCAATAGTAAAATTCCGAGTTGAATAATTGCCATTCCTTCTAGTTTCATTAAAGAAGACCAGAAACTTTGCCAAATGGTATCTTCTGCAATTTCTAATAAAGCATAATCTTTGGGCATTTCAAAACCTTCCAACGAAAGTTTTATAAAGCCAATAAACGAAGTAATAACCGATAATATTACACCAATCCGAAGAAGATTTCCCACGGAACGATTAAGGTCGAAATCTGTAAAATGGCGCTTCATTTTTATTTAAAATTATGGTTAATCCCGTTGTACATCATATAAATCGAAAGAATACTCACCACCACAGCGAACACGACTTTCAATTTTTTGGTTTGGGAAACAATCAAAGTTTTAGAACCGATGAAGCTTCCTAAAACCACTCCAATTAAAACTGGAGCTACAATCACCGGAATGATTTCACCACGCTGAAAATAAATCAGTGAACTCGCTACGGCAGTTACTCCAATCATGAAATTACTGGTCGTGGTAGAAACTTTAAAGGGAAGTTTCATCATATTGTCCATCGCTAAAACTTTCAGCGCACCTGAACCAATTCCTAAAAGACCAGACATAATCCCAGCAAATACCATCATTGAAAATCCGGAAACGGTATTTCTTGCAGAATATTCTTTTACAACACCTTTGTCTGGAAAAGTTCCGAACAATTGAAGTTTGTCTTCTAAACTGCCTTTGATTAAAGGTTCCTGATGATCTGGCTTTTTTCGTAAATTCAGAATAACGGTCAAAATTAGGATACTCGCAAAAATAATCCCAATGGTATTCGCGTTTAAAATCCCCGAAATTAGTGCTCCGATAATCGCACCAGTTGTAGTAGCAATTTCTAAGAACATCCCAATCCTGACATTGGTAAAACCCTCTTTTACAAAGGCAACCGCAGAACCGGACGAAGTACCGATCACTGAAATTAGTGAGGCACCAATCGCATAATGCATCGGGACGCCGAAGCCAAGAGTAAGTAAAGGAATGATGACAACGCCGCCACCCAATCCTGTTAAGGATCCTAGTAGTCCAGCAGCAACAGCTCCGAAGAACAGAATTAATATTTCCGACATGTGGCAAATTTAGGTATTTTAAATTTTTTAGAAAATACTTTTGTATTAAAATAACCTAATAACCTGAGTTCGATTAATAAAAAATAGGTAACTGATTAGTTTTCTGTATTTCGTATTTTAAGGATGGTTTTTAGGTAGAAAATTATAGGCAATTATTCCTGCTACAAGATTCGTCATGAAGTTTACAACCGAACGCTGTATTGAATCTACTGGGTAAATATTTTTCAACTCATCATTTGCAGTCCCAATGACAGAGCGTTTTGGCTTCGCCGAACCAAAAAAAAATACTAACTCAAAAATTTTCCTTTTGACTGTTACCGAATGATAGGATGAAGCGCTGTTATTGGTCATAGTTTTATTTCAGTATAATGTTCGCAGCTGCCACAGTTACTCACAAGCTTTTAATTCAATTGGGTTTATAAACAAATCCATTTTTTCTCTTTCCGTTTTATTGTAAGATTCTTTTGCTTCTATTAATGATGTTTTAAGGGAATCGTATTTAAACTTTGATAAAGACTCAAAATAAGATTCATTCTCATTTTTAATTAATGTGGTTAATTCAGACTTGTAATCTTTATCCTTTTTTTTCGGTTTTCCATTTGAATTCGTAAATAATTTTATAGTCCTGTGAAAAACACTAGAACTTATCAAGGTTAAGAAAAATAATAGTTTGAATTTCATATATGGATTTTTGATGTGGTTGCAAATTGCAGTTATTTTTATTTCCAACCGCCTCCCAAACTTTGATAAAGATTTACAATTGCGGTTAATTTCTGTAATTGGTCACTGACTTGATTTAATTGAGCCGCAAGATAACTTTGTTGTGAAGTAAGTACATCAAGATAGGAGGTTTGTGCATAACCATAATTAAGCAATTCCCGGTTATAGTCAACAGCTTTGCCCAAAGCAAGTAATTGCTCGTCCCTGCTGCTTTTCTTTTCTTCTGCCATCTGATAACTGAATAATGCATTAGAAACTTCTTGTCCAGCTGCCAATAAAGTAGAATAGAAGTTCGCGGTGTTTTCTTCGTATTGAGCTTTGGCAATCGCTAATCTTTGTTTGTTAAGACCTTGATTAAAAATAGGTTGTGCCAATCCACCGATCAGATTATAAAATAAAGAGGCTGGATCAAACAGGTTCTTTGCAGTCGTACCTTGCCAACCGCCTTGTGCTGTAATGGTCAGAGATGGATAGAAATAAGTTCTTGCATTATTGATGTGTTCAAAATTATACCGCAACTGATATTCGGCCTCCTGTACGTCTGGTCGGTTAGCCAATAATTGAGCGGGAATACCGGTTTGTAACAGGACGTCGAATTCCTGTTCGTCAATTGTATTTCTATCGATGGATCCTGGAGGTCGGGCAATTAAGATACTCAAAGCGTTTTCGGTTTGTCGTATATTGTACTTAAGATCGGGAATAGTTACTTGGGTAGCGTAAAGATTGGCTTCACTTTGTGCCACCGACGCTTCAGTAATTCTATTGGCTGTTTTTAATAATTTATTGGTAGAAATATCTTCTTTTAAATAACTGATTGTTTTAAGAGTTATTTCCAACTCTTTGTCCATGGCGAGTAAATTGTAATAATTGTTGGCAATATTGGCAATCAATTGTGATTGTACAGCTCTTTGATAAGCATGGCTCTGAAGTAATAATGCCAATTCTCCTTTTTTTGCACTTTGTAATTTCCCCCAAATATCTGCTTCCCAACTTGCGTTCGCTCCTAACTGGTAAATGTTTTTGTTGTATGATAATCCACGACTTTGGGATTCTGATAAGCCTTGGTTGGTCACCTGGGTGGATGCATTTAGGTTTGGTAAGAATTGGAGTTTACTTTGGTTAAAATTTGCTTCTGCCTGTTTAATTCTTGCGACCGCTACTTTGAGGTCATAACTGTTTGCAATGCCTTCTGCAATTAACTTTTGTAGCTTTTTGTCTTTAAATAAAGTGGAGTATGGAAGAGTGGCGATAGAAGCAGTATCTGTAGTATTTGCATCGCGATATAATTCGCTCATTTCCATAGCAGGTGCTTGGTAATTTTTAGAAATACCGCAACTGGAAAGACAAACTCCTATGACTAAGATAATTCCAACTATTTTAAATATTTTATTGTTCATTTCTAAAGGGCTTCATTTAAATTATTTCACTTCCGGGTTTTGTGGATCTAGATTTCTTTTCCCTTTAAGGAACTCTTCCAATGATTGAAAGAGAATGAAAAGTCCAGGTATTACAAAAACTCCAAATAAGGTTCCTACAAGCATTCCTCCAACGGCACCAACGCCAATGGATTGGTTACCAGCAGCACCAACACCCGATGCGAAAACCAATGGCAATAGTCCCACAATAAAAGCAAGTGATGTCATCAGAATAGGACGTAATCTCGCAGTGGCTCCTGCAATGGCTGCATCAATAATTGGCATTCCAGAATGTCTTCTTTCCAAGGCATATTCCACCACCAAAATAGCGTTCTTGGAGAGCAATCCTATGAGCATAATGACTGCCAATTGCATATAAATATTGTTGTCAATTTTAAATAAATGAGCAAAAAGATAGGTGCCCATCAAACCAACAGGCAGGGTGAATAAAATTGAAAATGGAATTAGAAGACTTTCGTACAATGCTACTAAAAGGAAATAGACAAAAACGATACACAACATATAAATGTATAAGGTTTGTCCGCCGCTTTTACTTTCCTCCCGTGAAATTCCAGAATATTCAAAACCATAGCCTTGAGGCAGGGTTTTTGCGGCAACCTCCTGTATGGCGACTAGCGCATCACCACTGGTGTATCCTGTGTTCGGCTGCCCGGTCACCGCAATACTGGTATATAAATTAAAACGGGAAATACTCTGTGGGCCAAACGTTTTGGTCATCGTAATAAATTCGTTGATGGGTGCCATCGTACCAGAAGAATTCTCAACATATATTTTGTTTAATCCTTGAAGATCACTTCTGTAAGGTGCATCAGCTTGAACGAGAACCCGATATTGTTTCCCAAATTCATAAAAGTTTGAAGCATAGTCGCCTCCATAATATCCTTGCATTGCCGAAATAATAGAGTTCATGCTGAAGCCTGCCTGTTTTGCCTTTGCAACATTAATGTCCATTAAATATTTTGGATAATTGAGCGCAAAACCTGTTGCGGCATACTGGATTTCTGGACGTTTATTTAATGCTTCTAAAAACTTCCCAGAAACGTTGTCGAAGTTTTCTAAGCTACCTCCGGTTTTGTCTTGTAATTGTAATGAAAATCCGCCCGAAACGCTAAATCCGGTAACGGTGGGTGGTGCGAAAAATAGAATTTTAGCATCTTTAATTCCTGATGTTTTTTTGAACAATTGACCTACAATATTATTAATGTCAACACCTTTTCTTTCGTCCCAAGGTTTTAGCCGCATAATCAGTAAAGCATAATTGCTCCCACTTCCATTGATGATGCTATTGCCTGTTACTACAGCATTGTTCTGTATCTCTGGTATTCCGAATGTGATGTCTTTAACCTGATTGGCAATTGCGGTAGTTCTTTCTAAAGAGCTCCCTGGTGCTAAGGCAATATCTGCAAAGACCACCCCTTGATCTTCATCAGGTACAAAACCAGATGGTGTAGTTTTCATAAAATAAACCAATAGTGCAATAGCGACCAATATTGCGACCGGAACCATCCATTTTTTGTGAGATAAAAATAAAATGGACTTTTGGTATTTTCCTTTCATACCGTCAAAACCTATATTAAACCCTGTTTTAAATTTTTGAAGGAAAGTCTTTTTTTGATTTGGATCTTCGTGGTGTGGTTGAAGAAATAAGGCACATAAAGCTGGACTCAACGTTAAAGAGGTGACTGCTGAAATAACAATAGCCGATGCCAGCGTCAAACCAAATTGATTAAAAAATACTCCAGAAGAACCACTAATAAACGAAACTGGAATAAACACAGAAGCCATGACTAAGGTGATCGCAATAATAACACTGCTTAAATTTGACATCGTATCAATAGCGGCCTGTTTGGATGAAGTGTAGCCTTCGTCGAGTTTGGCGTGTATCGCTTCAACCACCACAATGGGATCATCCACTACAATGCCAATAGCCAAAACCAAGGCAAAAAGCGTAAGCAGATTAATGGTAAAACCAAAAAGCGTGAGGCAGGCAAAGGTTCCAACAATAGAAACGATAATAGAAACTGCAGGAATAAGGGTTGATCTAAAATCCTGTAAAAATAATAGCACCACCAAAAAAACCAAAAAATAGGCGATGAGTAAGGTTTCAACCACTTTACTAATAGAAGCACTTAAAAAATCATTCACATTAAATAAGGAAATGTAATGAATTCCTTTCGGGAAAGATGTTGATGCAGCATCGAGAGTAGCAATTGTTTGTGTTACAATATTTTGTGCATTCGATCCTGCTGTTTGACTAACCGAAATAACAGTCGCCGGTTTTCCGTCGGTACTTTGGGTCGATGCATAGGTTAAAGTTCCCAACTCTAGCCGTGCAATGTCTTTTAACCGTAACAATGATCCATCATTAGAAGCACGAACAATAATGTTTTCAAATTCGGCAACCGTTTGGAGCCGTCCTGTAAATTGAATATTATACTGAAAAACCTGATTGCTGTTCTCTCCAAATTTCCCGGGAGCTGCATCGATATTCTGTTCAGCTAAAGCGTTGACGACATCATCTGGTACAAGTCCATAAACTGCCATAACATCGGGTTTTAGCCAGATACGCATTGCATAATCCTGCGACCCAAAAACATTCACGCCGCCTACACCATTGATTCGCTGAATAGTTGGGACGATGTTGATGGTAGCGTAATTACTCAAAAACTTCAAATCATAATCTGGATTGTCGCTTTTCAATGCAAAGAATAAGAGGTTACTGCTTTGTTTTTTACTTACGATAACTCCTGTTTGAATAACTTGAGCAGGTAAAAGCTTGGTAGCACTTTGAACACTGTTCTGAACATTCACCGCATTGATGTCCGGATCACTGCCCAAATCAAAATAAATAGTGATAGAGGCTGTACCGTCATTGGTGGCAGTTGAGGTCATATAAGACATTCCCTCTACACCATTGATTGCCTCTTCTAATGGAATAACCACATTATTGAGAACCACTTCTGCATTGGCACCAGGATAGGTCGCAGTTACATTCACTGTAGGTGGTGCTATTTGTGGATATTGAGTCACAGGTAAATTCAGGTAGCTCAATATTCCCAAAATCACAATCATTACCGATATGACCGTGGATAATAATGGTCTTTCAATAAATATCTTGAACATTTGATTTTTATTTAATGGAGTTATTTATTGCTGAGTTTTTAACTGCTTGATAAACGCTGTCTTTTTTTACAAGAACTGGTTTTATACGTATTCCCGGTTTTAAACTAGCCACGCCTTCTAGAACAATCGTAGCATTTTTATCTAATCCTTTGTTTACTATAAATAAATTACCAATGGTGTTTTCACTAACCTCTATGCTTGTACTTATCAAACTGTCTTTTTTGATCACTTGGTACACAAATTTCTTTCCCTGAAGATTGAAAGTAGCTTCCTGCGGAACTAAGATGGTCGAATCTACTATGATCGGGATCAAAATATTTGCACTGCCTCCACTTTGTATTAATCGATTTGGATTGGGAAAGGTAGCCCTGAAATTAGCCGAACCTGTTTGGGTACTGATCACTCCAGAAGACGTAGTTACTTTTCCTTTTACAGGATATACCGTTCCATCTGCTAATTGAAGCGAGACCTCCTGTAAATTGTTGAGTTTATTTTGTTGGGTATTTCCCTGAAAATATCGGGAGAATTCAAGAAGTTGTTTTTCATTAATCGAAAAATAAACATATACATTTGAAGTGTTGTACACGGTAGTCAAAGCATTTCCAGAAGTGCTGCTGATCAAACTTCCCGTTTTATAAGGTACTGATCCTACCGTTCCATCGGAAGGACTGCGAATGGTAAGATAACCGAGATTTACTTGGGCATTAGTCAGGTTTGCTTTTGCAGATGCGAGCGACGCTTGAGTTGATTCCAAAGTGTATTGATTGGCATCCAGAGCATATTTGCTTACAATATTGTTATCTACCAAAGGCTTTACCTGATTCACCTGCATTTGTGCAGATTTCACATTGGCAGCAGCTATTTTCACTGCAGCATTGGCACTTCGAACCGCTTCCTCATATTGTGGATTTCTTAACTGAAAAAGAAGCTGTCCCTTTTTGACGATAGCGCCTTCATCCACATACATCTTTTCGAGAAAGCCATCTACTTTTGGGATAATGATCACATCCTGTTCGCCCTGTATGGTCGCAGGAAATGAATAGGTAACCACAGCATTTCCATAATAAACGGGAGCTATTTTGTAGGAAGATATAGGAGGTGGTGTCCCAGGTACCCCAGCATTTTTGTCTTTATTGCAACTTAACAAGACCGAGAGTAATATTAAAAAAGTTAGTTTTTTCATCAGATGCTTGAATTAAAAAATGGAACAGAACCCAATTGGTTATTAAATTTAATTATAAATAGCATTACTTAAGTTCAATTATCTCCGGTTTATGAGTACTTTCAATGATTCCCATCGCCGCATAATATGCCGCACCAATCAAAGCCGTTTGATCATTGAGTACGATTTTCACGGGAATGGTTTTTAGCAAATGTTCCATACGTCCAAGGTTGATAAAAGTCTTGTAAAATTCTTTTTTATCAATAAAATTGATAATTTTTGGAACGATTCCACCCCCGATATAAATGCCACCAGTTGCTTTTGTCTTTAAGGCAAGCTGCGCCGATTCTAAACTCAGATACCTTACAAAGTTTTGCAAGGTTTCAACACATATCGGATCTTTATTTTCTAGAGCGGCGGTAGATATGGCAATAGGTGGAGCTTCATTTTGAAATTGTTTCGTGAGCCATTCGGGTTCTTTTTCATTTCTGAAGCTTCGTAAAAATTGATAGATATTATAAATGCCTTGCCCCGATACGACTCTTTCCCAACTAACGTGTTCAAATTTATTATTTAAAAATTCCCACAATTCCACATCAAGTGGCGTGCTTGGTGCAAAATTGCAATGTCCACCTTCTGTTGCATACGGATGATAATGGGAACCGTCCCAATACAATCCCGCTTCGCCCAGACCGGTTCCGGGTGAAATGATAGCAGCATTTCCTGCGACTTTATCCCCTTCAATTATAGTCTCAAAATCGGTGTGTTCTAGTGCAGATAATCCGTAAGCATTGGCTTCTAGATCATTGATGAGATATACGTTTTTAATATTCAAATCCTTTTCTAGCTTTTTAGCATCGATTTCCCATGCAAAGTTGACGCCTTTAACTTTATCGCCATCTACCGTACCGGCTACCCCCAAACACGCACAATCGATGATGGATAATTCATCTCCATGAAAATGACGAATTGCATTTACAAAAGAATCATGATTGCTGGTAGGATAGCGTTGATTTTTAATAGAAACTAATTTTCCTTTTACAATTTGAAAAAGGGCTAGATCGGTTTTTGTTCCGCCTACATCTGCAGCTAAAACAGTCCCAGAAATAGGTAATTTGTTTTTTCGGGAAGGGTAGCCCATTGGCAAAGAGGTTTTTGAAATATCGGGTAAGGAAATTGCTTTGAAGTTTTCCATTGTAGATGATGTTTATAGTTAAGGTGCTATCGTGTTTTCTATCATTTAAAATATTTTGGCACTCACTATCATTTAGAAATTGCTTTTATATTTCTTTTAGGGAAAGGCATATTTAATGATCGGTTTTGAAAATATATTTTCTAATGTTCTGCAACCCCATAACCGAGATTGATAAATAACATTGAGTTTTAAAGGAGGTATTTGATTGACCATCTCGATTAGTTTAGGATAATGAACAGATGTTTTTTCAAATTTTTAAGTCTAATTTGATTAATTCTCAATTTTATTTTACTTTGAAAATTGAAAAATTAGCAGATTTATAGAATGTGGAATTACGTAAAGATGAGGTGAAATTAAGAAAATTCTGTTACATATTTGTAATAAGAGTTACATATATAATAGATTTTGAGTTGAATGCAAACAAAGTTGTCAGCAGGGGAAATTATTGTCAGCCTGCTTTCAGCTCGAGTTCCCAATGTGAAGAGCCGTTAAAAGTAATTTAGCGATTTAAAGAAAAGTAGATTTTTACTCGGTCGAAATATTAAAATGAATGATTGCATAAATAGTATTATTTCCCGAAAAAGAGTAGGGATTATGTAGCAACATGTTTGAATTTTCATCTATAGATTAAAGCTTTCTACCACTTGGTTTGTGAAATTTTGAAAATCAATTGTTAAATAATCCTTAATTATATCGAAAATCATTATATTTGCCGACTATAATTTTAATGTTGTAAACTATTAACGATGCAAGGAAAAGGACTTATTACGCTGGTTGCGGTTATTCTGGGACTTATTTGTCTTAACGAATTGTTACCAACATGGTATGCTGGTAAAGTTGAAAGACAGGCCACTGCTATTGCGGGAGACAACCCCGAAAGATATAACAAAGAGATCGCTCGTCTCTCGAAAGACACTCTAAATCTCGGATTTACAAAATTGTATTATTCCAGAGCAAAAGAAAGAGAAATGAAGTTGGGTCTGGATTTGAAAGGAGGAATCAACGTTCTTTTGGAAATCAACCAAAGAGATTTGGTGAACGATTTAACCCAGTATTCTACAAACCCGATTCTTTTAGAAGCACTAGACAGAACCGATCAAGACCAGAAAAATTCTACGAAAAACTATATCGAGAATTTCTTTATTGAATTTGCTGCGGTAAATAAAGAAAAAGGAACCAACCTGAAATTGGCTGATCCGGAAATCTTCGGCAATACCAATCTTACAGAAATAAAATACAACTCCTCTGATGAGGAAGTGAAAAATATCATTAGAAGAAAAATTAGCACTTCAGAAGGAGCTGCTTATGAAGTAATCAGAACGCGTATCGATAAAATGGGAGTTACCCAGCCAAACGTTCAGCGTGTTCCCGGAACAGGTAGAATCTCTGTGGAAATGCCAGGGAGTAAAGATATTGATCGAGTAAAGAAAATGTTGGCGACTTCTGCTAAATTACAGTTCTGGGAAGTACAGACTATTCAGGAAGTTATTCCTTACTTAGAACAATTATCATCCGTAGTTCCTTTGAAAGCAGATTCTATCGGTGTTGCAAAAAATACCAATTTGATGAATATGCTTCAGTTGAATTCTTTGAAATCAAGTGGAATTGGGAACATTAAATTATCAGATACTGCGGCAGTTAATAAGATTTTAAATTCGAAAGTTGCAAAAGACCTTCGTCCTGCGAATGTTAAATATACCCAATTCATGTGGGGGTATAAGCCGGAATCTACCGACGCAAATAATTTAGTGCTTTATGCAATCCGTGGTAATATCAACCAGAAAGCGCCAGTTGATGGTGCAGTAGAATCTGCGAGAGTAAACTATGACGAAATGGGTAGAGTAGTTGTTGATATGCAAATGGACTCTAAAGGTTCTAAAGAATGGAAAGCAATGACTGCCAAAAACGTGAACAAATCGGTAGCGGTTACTTTGGATAATGTAGTTTATACAGCGCCAAATGTTGTTAATGAAATCCCGAATGGGAGAACCCAAATTTCTGGAAACTTCTCGCAAGAGGAAGCTCAGGATTTAGTAAATGTTTTGGGAGCTGGTAAACTTCCTGCAAGTGCTAAAGTGGTTCAGGCAGATGTTGTTGGCCCATCTCTTGGAGCAGAGTCAATTAATGCAGGGATGTTATCTTTCGTAATCGCATTCTTAATTATTATTGTCTATATTATTTTCTATTACGGTGGAGCAGGGGTTTATGCGGTAATTGCAATGGTGATTAACTTATTCTACATTTTCGGAATCATGGATTCTGTAGATGCGACCTTAACCTTGCCTGGTATCGCGGGTATCGTACTTTCCATGGCGATGGCGGTAGATACCAACGTAATTATTTATGAGAGAACCAAAGAAGAACTCTTCGCTGGTAAAGGTATTCTGGAAGCGTATAAAGACGGTTTCAAACATGCACTTTCTGCGATTATCGATGGTCACTCAACTACAATTTTAACCGCAGTTGTTTTGTATATTTTCGGTACAGGACCAATTAAAGGTTTTGCAGTAACATTGATTATCGGTATTTTGATGACCTTCTTTACTTCGGTATTGTTATCAAGAGTGATGATTTTTGCAAGATTGAACAAAGGAAAAGGACTGTCAGTTTGGACGCCTTTAACTAAGAACTTATTCAGAAATGTTTGGATCGACTTTATTGGAAAAAGAAAATACGCTTATATCATTTCAGCATTTCTTACGGTTGGAAGTTTAGTTTCCATCTATGTAAACGGATTTAAATATGGAATCGACTTTACAGGTGGTAGAAACTATGTTGTGAAATTCGACAAACCAGTTGATGCAACAAAAACGGAAGAAGCTTTGATAAAATTATTTGCGACCCAAGACGGAAAATTGTCTGCTGTGGAAGCAAAAACCTTCGGAAGCGGTAACCAGTTAAAAATCTCTACAGATTATTTAATTGATGACGAATCTTTGAAAGCCGATCAAACCATCGAGCAAAAATTATATGAAGGTTTAAAACCAAATCTTCCTGCGAATATGACTTTACAGGATTTCAAAGCCGCAGATAAAGATCATGCAGGAATTGTTTCTTCTACGAAAGTAGGACCAACCGTTGCAGATGACATCAAGACTGGTGGTATGTTCGCCGTAATTGCGGCATTAGCGGGAATCTTCCTTTATATTTTAGTTCGATTTACCAAATGGCAGTTCTCTTTAGGTGCAGTCGCAGGTCTTGCGCATGATGCGATTGTTATTCTTGGAGTGTATTCATTACTTCACAAATATATGCCCTTTAATATGGAGATCAATCAGGATTTTATTGCGGCAATTCTTACCGTTCTTGGATATTCCATTAATGATACGGTAATTGTATTTGACAGAATCCGGGAATATTTAAGAGAGAAAAAATCAACTACACTAGCAGGTTTATTTGATGATTCAATTTCAAGTACTTTGGGTAGAACGTTCAATACCTCATTCACCACGTTATTGGTAATCTTAGCCATCTTCATTTTCGGTGGTGATAACCTAAGAGGATTTATGTTCGCCTTATTACTTGGTATTGGTTTTGGTACTTATTCATCGATCTTTATCTCATCAGCAATCGCCTATGATTTCTTGAAAGGAAAAGGAAAAGAAGAAACTCCACATGGAAAAACTTCTGTAGATGTAGAAGTAATCGACAAAAGAACTAAGAAATAAATTTTCTATTTAGATACCAAATGTCCTTCGAAAGAGGGGCATTTTTTTTGTGTAAAACGGTTTAGTAATATTTTTTTATTTGGGCAGCTATTTCCGTCTTCCACTCCCGCTTTTTTTACGCCACTTCGTTCTGTAAAAAAGAGCTCCGTTCAAGCCGGGCTGCAAACCCCGATTTAATCAATGTACTTTTATTAATTTAAAAATCGTTCAATCCTCAAAAACTTGTATTTCTATTTCGCTGAGAGATTATAATTAGACCTCTACAATTAAATATATCAAACAATTCTTTACTATTACTTTTTTACTTTTGCTAAACGAAGTGCCTTTGCGCCTTAAAAACAGACCGCAAAATAAAAAAAACATTGCTCCTTTGCGTTAAAATATTTCTCTACCGTCAGCACCATTTTAATCTATCAGCGAAGCGGTCTATTATCTTTTATCTTTATTCTATTAAAAAAAACTTACAAAAAACTATCTTTACAGCCGCAATGAAAAAAAATCAAAAATCAGCTGCAATAGGTTTCATTTTCATCACGCTGTTGATTGATATTACAGGGTGGGGAATCGTGATTCCTGTGGTTCCGAAACTGATTCAAGAATTAGTGGGTACCAGCGATTTAAGTGTCGCCTCACGCTACGGAGGCTGGCTCAGTTTTGCTTATGCTGGAATGCAATTTATTTTCGCTTCCGTATTAGGAGGTTTGAGTGATAAATTCGGTAGGAGACCAATTATTCTTTTTTCATTATTGGGATTCTCAATGAATTTCTTCATACAAGCAATTGCTCCGAGTATCTTCTGGCTTTTTGTAGGAAGAATTTTCTCTGGAGTTACCGGAGCGAGCATTACCACAGCAAGTGCTTATATCGCCGATATTTCTAATGATGAAGATCGAGCAAAAAACTTCGGAATGATTGGTGCCGCTTTTGGTTTAGGATTTATAATTGGTCCTGTAATCGGAGGGTTTTTAGGACAATATGGAGCGCGAGTTCCTTTCTATGCTGCTTCAGGTTTATGTTTAATCAACTTTCTTTATGGTTGGTTTATCCTTCCGGAAAGTCTCGACAAAGAACACCGGCGAGCATTCAATTGGAAACGAGCAAATCCTATCGGTTCCTTACTTCAGCTGAAGAAACATCCAGAAATTTTAGGTTTAATTTTAACGTTAGTGCTCGTTTACATTGCTGGGCATGCTGTGCAAACCAACTGGACTTTCTTTACCATGTACAAATTCGGCTGGAGCGAAAAAGTGGTTGGACTTTCCTTAGGAGTTGTGGGCTTGATGGCGGCTTTGGTACAGGGATATTTAATCCGTCTCATACAGCCCAAGCTAGGAAACGAAAGAACCATTGTATATGGATTATCACTCTATGCCGTCGGAATGCTCCTTTTTGCTTTTGCTAGCGAAAGTTGGATGATGTTTGCCTTTCTGATTCCCTATGGTTTAGGAGGAATTGCAGGACCGGCGCTTCAATCGGTAATTTCTTCGCAAGTACCAAAGAACGAACAAGGGGAATTGCAAGGAGCTTTAGCAAGTTTAATTAGTTTCACAGCAATTATTGGACCTCCTTTAATGACCAATATTTTTTTCTATTTTACCCATGATTCTGCACCCTTTAAATTCCCAGGAGCCCCTTTTTTTCTTGGTTTTATATTAATGGCTATCAGCGCAGTTTTGATTTATTTTGTTTTCCCTCGGAAGAAAAATATATAATTAAAATCATTTTTGCCTGATAAGTTTGAAGAGCGCTGCTAAAAAACAGAACAGGAATAGATCGTGTGAAAAAATCAATCAAATAAGTGAAAGTTGAAATTCAGAATTTATTTCTAGTCAGATCTAATAAAATCTCATCAATAAGTTTCTGTTTTTTTAGTCTAAAATCGAATACTAATATCATTCATTTTACCCCAATATCATTTCTAAACTGTTTACTGCTTATTTATTTTTAAGTAGAATGTTTAAAAATTATTCATAAACCAAATTTTCAAAAAATTTTTCTTTTTCCCATCCCGAAAACTTTCGGGATTAAAGGATGGAAAAATTCTTTGAAAATGTCATCAAAATTACTCCATTTATGGTCGAGGAAATTAATTTTGATAAAATTTAAATAGGCTTTTAATTCTGTTTCCCATAATTTTAATCCAAGTCACCATTCAATTCTTTGTGCAATTTACTATTTCTATAACCATAAGAGAAATAAATCACCAGTCCAATTCCGAACCAAACCAAGAACCAGAACCAGTTATTATGAGTCATCCCAGTTAAAAGATACAAACAAGAACTTAAACCCATCAATGGAATTAGCGATAAGTTTTTAATTAAAGTTAATACGCAAAGTCCCAAATTAATGATGATGAAAAAGAACATCGAAATTCTGAATTCGCCTTCATTTGGATCTTTCCAATCCATTAAATTATGGAAAAACTCTGGCTGCCAAAAATAGAAGAATGTTAATCCACCCAAGAAAATAATCGGGAATATAATTTTTGAATTAATGTAAGGCATGTGAAATTTACCAGGTAATTTTTCCTTTGATGGCAATAATAAAACGCCACCACAAACAAGTACAAAAGCGAAGATGGTTCCAATACTTGTGAAATCTAAGATGAATGATTTATCGGTAAATAAAATAGGAACTCCCACCACAATTCCGGTGATAATTGTTGCAAAAGAAGGAGTCTTGTGTTTCGGATGAATCTCCATGAATTTTTTAGGCATCAAACCATCGCGGCTCATCGCATACCAAATTCTCGGTTGTCCCATTTGGAAAACAAGTAGCACCGTTGTGATCGCTACAATTGCTCCCAGTGAAACAATGAATTCCATCCAGGCAACATTGGCATTTGTTTTCTCGAAGATGAAAGCCAGTGGATCGCCCACACCATCGAATCTCCTATAATCCACCATTCCGGTAAGAACCAAGGTTAAAATAATATAAATAACCGTACATAAAACCAAAGAAATAATCATTCCTCGTGGTAGATTTTTCTGTGGATCTTTGGTTTCTTCTGAAAGTACACTTAAAGCATCAAAACCGATATACGCAAAGAAAACTCCGGAAACCGCACTCATTACTCCGCCGAAACCATTGGGCATAAAAGATTTTTCGCCTGTTACGATACTCGTTGGAAACCAGTTGTCAGTATTGATATATGCAACTCCAACTGCGATCACCAAAAGGATGATGAATAATTTTAAAATAACGAAAATATTATTAAAGTTTTTTGATTCTTTAATTCCGACATAAACGAGCCAGGTAATTAATCCATTGATGACCAAAGCAGGTACATCGAGAATGATTTTAAGATTCCCAATAATTGGAGCGTTTTTCCATGCGTTAACGAGTTCTAAATTTTTGGAACCATTGAAAAATGCTTTTTTCGCTTCGGGATAGCTGCAAGTTAGAAATTCCGGAATATGAATGCCAATTCTGCCCATAAAACTGGTGAAATAATCGCTCCATGAAAAAGCAACATAAATATTTCCAAAAGAGTATTCCATAATTAAAGCCCAACCGATAATCCAGGCAATTAATTCCCCGAAACTTGCGTAGGCATAGGTGTAAGCGGAACCTGCAGTAGGAATTCTGCTTGCAAATTCAGCATAGCAAAGTGCTGTAAAACCACAAGCGAAACCACAGATGACATATAAAACAATAACACCAGGACCGCCACGGAAAACGGCTTCACCCAAACTGCTAAAGCTTCCGGCTCCGATAATGGCTGCAATACCGAAAAAAACAATATCCCAAACGCCTAAAACACGCACCAAACCTGAGGGTTTATCACTTGCACTGTATTGTTTTCTTCTGAAAAGTTGATTCATCTTAAAATTTAATTTACACAAATGTAGCAGAAAAATTTAAAAAACATAATTTTTCATAACTTTTATACTAAAATAGATGAATATGATGTTTTAATAAATAACGTATTTTTGGCAAAAATTGATTTGATGAAGAAGTTTTATTTTTTAGTATTTACCTTTTTATTCGCTTTCGGGTATGGGCAGTCTGTTCAGCTCTATAATCCGGCGACTAATGAGATCTACCGGAACGAACAGTATTTTTGTGCCGGAGAAAAATTTAATTTTAAAGTGGATGCGGTCGCGAGTTCTACGGGGGATTATGTGATAACTGGTGAATCTCCCGGCCAATTTCCGATGAACGCAGGAGCAATTCCAATCACTTTCACAGCATCTGATACCAATAAATTCAGTAATCAGGTGGATCTTGGTTTCACTTTTAGTTTTTACGGAATTGATTACACCAAAGTAGTTGCCGGCAGTAACGGTCGTCTGGTTTTTACAAATGACGCAAAACTGAATAATCTTTTTGACAATACTACTTATATCGACCGAATCTTTAACGTTGCACCAAATATTTCCCAGTTACCATCAAAGGATTATAATAAAGTCTTTAAAAGTAGTGTTACACAGGAACTCGATCTTGCACAGATCTTTTTTGGGTACACTAATTTAGTTCCGAAATCGCAGTTGTCAAGTGTTGCTTACTACTCCAAAACACTTACCTATAACGGCCAAAAAGGACTATTGATCTCTTTTCAGAATCTGACTTTAACCGATTATTCCAGTGCATTTGACAGTTCTGTTCTGTTACTGGAAGACGGCAGGATTGTGATTTACGTAAATAATAAAAACAGAGATAACTACAATGCGATCCTCGGGATTCAAAATGAGAGCGGCACAAAGGCAAAAGTTCCTGTTCACATTGGTGGTGGCGATTATAACAACGGACCCTGGAAAAGTGAAGGAAAAGCATTTCTCTTTACACCGATTCCACAGAATCTAACGCGAGTTTTTAAATGGACAAATAATGGCTCACCTGTGGGAACTAATACTGATACTTTAATTGATTTTACTCCCAATGACAATGATGTTTTAAAAGTAGAGGTTACTTATATTGAAGATCCAACTATAATTGAAACTGATCAAGTGACATTTAAAAAATTACAAATCCCACAAATATCCGCACCAGACTATATGACTGGTTGTGGGAATCCTGCAGAAATTCACGTAATAAGTCCTGATCCAGCACTTGTGTATGATTGGTATTCTGATACAGATCCTGCCTTTCATAAAACCGGAACAAGTATTCAAGTTGGAACCGGAAGTTATTACGTTCAGGTAAAAAATACTGCGGGAACTTGTGAGTTAAAGTCCGCAAGCGAATTGGTAAATATTTCTTCTATTTTACCACCTTTTGTTTTTGAAAATGTAACGATCCCAGAGTGTGATAATTTAGGATTAAGCTCTCAGACCTTTAATTTGCAAACTATTACAAATTATCCTTCAAGTTTAGATTATACGATTCAATATTTTGAGATGGGAAATACCACTCCAATAACATCGGCTGATGTAGCTTCGGGACAAGTTAAAAACTTTACAATTACGGTTACCACAAATGCGGGCGTTATACCTTTCTGTAGTTTTACCAAAAAATTTAGTATTTCATATCTTTCATTTCCTCCAAATGATCAGGTTTATACGACCAATAAGTTGTGTTTTGAAACTTCCAGTTATACCATTCAGGATTTTAAAAATAGCTTTTTTCCGACTTCGTCATTTCAGGTTTTGTTTTCTACGGACGGTGTGAATTATAATTCCAGCGTGGTAAATCCAAAAGTCAGTAATCCGATATGGGTAAAACTTACTGATCCTGATTTCAGTTGTACCAGTGTTGTTAAACTAAATTTTGATTTTCATCCGAAAGTTGAAATTAAACCTTATACCCAATTTCCTGAACATTGTTCTAGTAGTTCAGAATATTTTGACCTGAATATTACTAAAACACAATTGGAATATTCGCCAGATATTAAAGCAACATTTTTTACAGATGTGGGGTTTACTAATCAAATCCTCAATCTTAATTATAGAGGAAGTGGTCTTGTTTATATTAAAGTCGAAAATACTGCTACTGGATGTTTGGCAGATTCTATTCCCCAATTAAATTTAATATTATATACTAAGCCAGCTTTAATTAAAGGAACTCCAGAAACCAAATATTCCCAGTGCGGAACGACCCTTTTTAATTTAACAACGAATATTAACGATTATATAGGAACTTGGACGCGTTATTCAGAAATTCGATATTATGATTTTGCCGGAAATCTCCTTACTCGATCAGAATGGGGAAATTATGATCTTGCAATTCGAAAACAACCTTATATGGTTTTTGTTTATAATGAAACAAATAATTTGCAATGTTCCGACCGTATTAATTTTAATTTAATAGAAATAAAGAAACCTGTTGCAATTAAATCACAAATTTTAATCTGTTCAGAAATCACTTATTCACTACAAAATTTTAAAAATGAAGTAATCAATAATTCAGCAAACTATACTTTTACGGATCTTTCTGGAGATCCACTTCCGGCTAATTTCGATTTATCAACCTTGCCTTTCCCGGTAGATTTCTTAATGAAAGATAATGCGACAGGTTGTATTTCTGATCCGCAAACTTTGATTTTTATTCAAGGTGTAAATTCTGCTTTACTTGTAACAGTAACCGATTATGAACTTTGTGATACCGATTTTGATGGAAAAACTGAATTTAATTTGGAAGATGTGAAAGCCACTTTTACAAATGATCCTGCAACTTTTGAATATTTTAAAGATTCAGGTTATAGTCAAAAAATTAATGATTTTACAAATTATACCAATGAAAATGCTTTTGCTGAAACAGTTTATGTGAGAATCACCATTTCTGGTTTTTGCCCGTCTTCTGCAGAAATTCATTTGAAAGTAAATACGCCAAGCAAATCTTCTACACTTTTGGATCAATATTATATTTGTTACGGCGAAACTTTGCCGATTGACGCGGGAAGCGAAAATACTATTTTTGACTGGAGTAATGGAGAAACCAGACAAACAGCAAAATTTACGAAACCCGGGAATTATTCGGTAACCTTAAAAAAAGGAATTAATGGTTGTCCTTACACGCATAATTTTATCATTTCCGACGAAAACCAACCCAAAATTAAAGTCATCAACCAAACCAATAATTCCATAGAAGTGATTGCGGAAGGCGGCAAAAAACCTTATACCTATTATTTTAATGATATTTCAAACGGGTTAAATAATGTTCTACAAAATCCTACCGCATCGTCATATAAGATACAGGTAGAATCTGAAACTGGTTGTTTCGGTCCGCCAAAAACCGTTTATTTTATTAAAGTCAACAACGCTTTCACACCAAATGGCGATGGTAAAAATGACATCTGGAAAATCGAGAATTTAGATAAAATGGAAAAGGTTTCCATCGTGATTGTTGATCGCAACGGAACAAAAGTTTTTGAATCGAAAAATCCCAATAAAACAGAATGGGACGGAAAAAATAATGGAAGACCATTGCCAACTTCAACTTATTGGTATATTATTTCCTGGTACGATGCGGTAACGCAGAAAACGGAACAACGACAAGGCTGGATTTTGTTGAAAAACAGAGATTAATTGAATGGAACAAAGAACAAAGAGAAAAGACTAAAGACTTTAAATTATTTGTATTTGCTGCTCCAGCGGAGCAATATCTGTGTAGAAACAAGTATTCCCAAATAATAGGTGTTCAGGAGGAACACTATCTATTATCTTTGTTCTTTTCTCTAAAATTCCACGTTATCCACATATCCACAACAAACAAATAAACTTGTATAAACAATAACTTTTCTTTATTTTCGTTGATTAAATGTGGAAAAGCTAAGTTTCCAAAAACCCTCCGAAAATCAGGATTAAATGAATTCAAAAAAAATCTTAATTGCAACGGCAATTTTCTATTTCGGCTTATCCGAGGCACAACAATCTCAATACTTCAGCGACCGCGAAAATTACCGTTTCAACCTCGCAGAAAATCTTTACCAGAATAAAATTTATAGCGCTTCTCAATTTGAATATGCGCGACAGTATTTTTATAACGAAAATCTTTCGAATTCTAAAAAAGAAGCAGCCCAATTTTTTGATAATGTAATCGGCGTTATTTTGCGTGAGAATCATGCGGAACAAGGTTTGGATGCATTCATCAAGCAATATCCGAATTCTGCTTATTTTGCGCAGGCCAATTTACCTTTGGCCGATTTTTATTTGGCTCAAAAAGATTTTGATAAAGCTCTTGAAACTTTGAAAAAAGTAAATCAATACCAACTTTCAAAAGAAGAAAACACCCAGTATATCATGAAACTCGGTTATGCGAAATTCATGACCGGAGATTCCAACGGGGCAATTGAAGCTTTAGATGAAGCTTATAGAACGTCTGAAGGTTCCGATAAAAATGATATTGGTTATATGCTCGGTCATTTGTATTATGCTGATGGACAGAATGATAAAGCATTTACCTATTTCGACCAGATTAAAGATAACGAGAAATATGCAAGAGTTGTAAAACCGTATTATGTGCAGTTATACTTTAATAATAAAGAGTATGATAAAGCAATTGTAGAAGGAAATGCGTTGCTCAACGAAAATATTTCTGCTGATTATAAAGCGGAAGTTCATAAGATGATTGGCGAAAGTTATTTCATGAAAGGCGATTACAATTCCGCTTATCCGCATTTGAAAATTTATTTGGAAAGCAAAGGAACTCCTTCTGAAAGCGATTTGTATGAAATGGGATTCGTTTCTGCGCATCTGAAAAAGTATGATGAAGCAGTTTCTTACTACAACCAATTGCTCAACAGCAATTCGGCAACCTCGCAAAACGCTTATTATCAGCTTGGAAACGCTTATTTAGAAGTCGGTAAAAAACAGGAAGCGCTTTCTGCGTTTCGTTCTGCTTATCAAATGACTTATGATCCGAAAGTGCAGCAACTCGCTCATTTACAATATGCTAAGTTGAGTTACGAAATTGGAAATCCTTTTGAATCAGCTTCAAATGTAATTCAAAGTTATATCACGAAATATCCGAAAAGTCCTGAAATCACAGAAATGAAATCGCTTTTGGTGAAATCTTATCTGTATTCCGGTGATTACAAAGGAACTTTGGCTGCGATTGATAAAATGCCGAATTCCACACCAGAAACCAATAAAGTAGATCAGGAAGTTTCCTATTTACTGGGAACGGAAGAATTTAATAAAGGGAATTTAGACGCTGCGGAAAAATATTTCTTGCGAAGTTTAGAGTTTAATATTAATAAAGAATTTAATTCCAGAGCCTTGTATTGGTTGGCGCAAACTTATTATCAGAAAGGAAATTATCCTTCGGCGATTGCGCGTTTTGAGAAACTTCAAACAGAAAATTTCCCCGAAAAACAGCAACTGAATTACGATTTGGGTTATGCTTATTTTAAATCTAAAAAATTCGACAAAGCGAAACAATATTTTACAGCGTATTTAAAAGATCCGAAACCGGAATTTAAAAATGATGCAGAACTTCGATTGGCAGATACTTTTTATGCAAATAATGATCTGAACGAAGCAATCGCGATTTACGACAAAACCGAAAATGCTGATGATTATACTTTATTCCAAAAAGCGATGGCACTTGGTTTTAAAGGCGATACAACCGCAAAAATCACTGAATTGAAAAAATTACTGACTCAGTATAAAAATTCAGAGTATTTCGATGACGCACAATATGAAATCGGAACAGCTTATGCGGCAAATGATGATTTCAAAAACTCCAATGATTATTTCGGTCAGGTTATTAAAACCAGTACTGATAAAGATTTGGTAGCAAATGCTCAGATTTATCGTGCCCAAAATTATATCGATCAAAATGAAGATTCTAAAGCTTTATCTGAATTGAAATCGCTTGGAAATCAATATAAAAATACCGCTTTTGCAAGTAAAATTGTTCAGGCAGCCCGACCGATTTTTATTAAAAATAATGATATTGCTGGTTACCAAAATTTCGCTCAAAGTATTGGGGTAAGAATCGAATCCACGGAAATTGAAGAAATTAATCTGAACGCTGCCAAAAATTATTACGCAAGCAAAGAATACCAGAAAGCCATTCCACTTTTCGAAAAATATTTAACGCAAAATCCAACCGGAGAAGGACTTTATCAAGCGCAATATGAATTGGGAGAAAGTTATTTTCAGACGCAGAATTCGGCGAAAGCACTTTTAGTTTTGCAGGATGTTGCGAACGTTCAAAACGATTATCAGGAAGATGCGCAAACGAGAATTGCCCAAATTTATATCGCTCAGAACAACAGCAATGAAGCGAAAAAATATTTGGTATCGCTTTCAAATTCTACCAACGCAAACGTGAAAAACTTCGCGAATGTAGAATTAATGAAAATTTATGCGGATGAGAAAGATTTCAAAAAAGCAGAAACTTTAGCTGATTTGGTTTTGCAAAATCCTAAAAATTCCGCTTCGGTAAATGAATTGGCGAAAGTCATCAAAGCCCGAAGTTTAATGAATAACGGAAAAGATACTGAAGCAAAAACGGCTTATACGGTTTTAGAAAAATCGTCGAACACCGAAGTTGCGGCAGAAGCTTTGTACGCAAAAGCGTTTTATCAAAACAAAGGAAAAGCCTTTAAATCATCGAACGAAACCATTTTCAAATTGGCAAATAACTATGCTTCTGAAGAATATTGGGGTGCGAAATCTTTGGTTTTGATGGTGAAAAATTACATCGGGTTGAAAGATAATTACCAAGCGAGTTACACTGCCGATCAAATTATCGCCAATTATGGCGATTTCCCGGAAATTGTGACAGAAGCAAAGGATTTAAAGAAACAAATTAAAAAGTAAAAAAATCCGATAAACCACGAAGTGGTGAAATCAATAGCAATGGATGAAGCCCATTGAGCGTAATAAATCAAACGCAAAAAATTAAATTAATGAACAAACGAATTCAAATATTATCCCTGTTATTTTTAGGAATTTCGCAATTTGCGTTTTCTCAAATTAAAGAAGAAAAACTGGTTTTGGATCGCAAACGGGAACCGGAAGTAAAGAAAATCGAGAAGAAGAAAACCTCTGTCGAAGCAGAAAAAAATTATCCACCCGAAGCAAAATCTGCGAATCCGCCGACTTATAATATTACGGATGTTCCGGCTTCTTCAGATTTTAAAACTTCGATTATCCAAGGCGAAGACATTTCGCCGAAGTTCGATGCAGAATATCAGAACAATTATTTCCAACTCGGAATGGGGAATTATGGAAAGATTTTGGCAGATGGAACGATTGCTACCAAATTAGAAAACGGAATGGAAGTAGGAGGAGATGTGCATTTCCTTTCTACCAACGGTTTGAAAAAAGTTTATGATTGGGATTCCAGCCAAAGTACAGCAAACGTTGGTTTATTTCTTAATTCTTACGGAGAAAAAGGAAAATTCAGTGTGAACGCTGATTATGGCTTGAATGATTATAATTATTACGGAATTTATGCTTTCACGCCAAGTTCTACGAATCTTGATTTGCAACAGAAAACCAATCGGATTAAAGTAAATGGTTACTACGATTTTTATTCAAATGATATTCTGAATGATGTTCGCATGAAGTCTTCTTTTTTGAGCGATCATTTTGGTGCAAAGGAAAATCAGGCAGCACTTTTATTGAATTTATCTAAACATGGAGTAGCACTTCCTAAAATGGATGAGGTAACTTTCAATGCAGATTTGGGATTGAATTTAGAAACTGTAAAAACAGATTTTGATTTATTAGATAAAAATTCTTCTCAGTTTTTGAATGCGACTTTGGCGCCGAAAATGACTTTCTTTAAAGGAAATTCGTATTTAATGATTGGTTCGGATTTTTCATTTTTGAATGCGAAAAATTCAAATTTAATTTTGGCTGAACAAATAAAAAACAATAAAACATATTGGTTTCCAAAAGCAGAATTACAGTTCGCGGCAGCCGATGAATTCAAGTTTTATGCAGGAATTGATGGTGGTTTGAAATTGAATTCCTACGCCGATTTATTAGAACAAAATCCTTATTTGGTTTCAGATCAGGAATTGCGTGCGACGGAAACGAAATATAAATTTTACTTCGGTTTGCGTGGTGATATCGATCAAAACATCAAATATGATTTCAATGCAGGATTTGGAAAAATGAATGATATTTTATTCTTCAAAGCCAACGATTTATTTAATAATGATGTTGATTATAATCGTCCGGCGTATGATTTTGCGAATACTTTTTCTTCCGTTTACGACAATGGAACGGTGAGTGAGGCAAAAGCGAGTGTGCAATATTTTCCATTAGCGAACCTGGCTTTAGATGCGGAATTGAATTTCGCAAAATATAATTTAGATAATAATAAAGATATTTATAATAAACCTTTGGTCAAAGCAAGTTTGGGCGGAAAATATTCAATGCTCGACAAGAAATTGAATCTTGGTGCCAAAATGATTTTCGGTTCAGATATGACGACCAATTCATTTGAGACGAATAATAGCGGAATTAATCCCAACATTTTTGTTTCAACAGAAAATACAAATGATAAAGTTGGCGGATTTGCTGATTTAAATTTGTCGGCAGAGTACAAAGTTCACAAAAATTTCACTATTTTCGCACTCGGAAATAATTTACTCAACACCCAGTATCAAACTTACAAAGGTTATAAAGTTTTGGGAGCGCAGATTTTGGGAGGAGTTAAAATTAGTTTTTAGAGTAATTGCGTTGTGAGTAATTGAGTATTTGACTGAAATAATTTCTCAATAACTTAAAGATTCATCACTCAAATACTGAAAAAAGGCTGCGTAGTTCAACTGGATAGAATATCAGATTTCGGCTCTGAGGGTTGGGGGTTCGAATCCCTTCGCGGTCACAAAAAAAAGCTTCACTGAAAAGTGAAGCTTTTTTGTTTTCAGTGGGATGAGAGCCCGGGTTCGAACTCTGTGAAGCTCGCGAGGGTCAGTGCGGGTCTTAGCCAATCCCAGCGGAATCACTCCTTGAGACAAATCCAAAACGATAGATTTACCCCATTTTTTTTCCTTGTAATTTTCTGGTATTCTGATGCATAGTGTTATCGCAAAACTTATTTTTTTCCTTTTTTCTTCAATATTCCCGTTTTCATAACCTACCGAAGCTAAGTTATTCAATTGCTTCTCCAATCTCTCAATCCTACCTCTAGTCAATTTCTTTACTTCTTGGAAATCATTATAGTCTATCCATCTCTCCATCAGATTATCAGTAGTTAGTTAAATTTTAACACTAAATTTGAAGAAAATATTACGCATTTCTAAATTGAAAAGTTCCAACAACATACCAACATTACAAGCAGAAGAATTTAGACAAACATTGATGTCGTACGATGACAATTCTTTGTTTGAAACAGAAAATTTTAACGACTTTTTTATTCACGACCTTTCTGCTCCAAATTACAAACTAAAATTACCACAGCCACTATACCGCAATACCGCTAATTCGCTTCTTATCATTACCAATGGAAAAGCTATTAAAAGTGCAGGACTCGATAATTACACTATCTCTAATAATTCCATTCTCTTAGTCCCAGCAGGCCATATTACTGCTACATCTGAAATTTCTAAAAATGCGTCAGGTTTTTGGCTGCATTTTTCCGACAATTTTTTAAGCCATACCAATATTGATATTTCCGATTGGTTAGCTAAACCTGTCATTCATTTTGATGAAAATGAAATGCAAAATCTGATTGTTCTTTTAAAACGAATGGAAGCATTAAACGTCAATCCACAAAACACTGAATTGATTAAATTGTACTTAGCAACATTTCTTGCCGAAATAAAAAAATCGGCAGATTTTAGCCAAAGCAAACAATTTACAGCACCCGAACGGGTAACATTAAAATTTAAACGACTTTTAAATCTTAATGTATCAAAACAAAAATCCGTATCTTTCTATGCTCAAGAACTAAACGTATCTCCAAGTCATCTAAACAAGTCTGTAAAAGCTATTTTGGGCAAATCGGCTTCACAGCTAATTGATGAAATGCTATTGTTAGAAGCCAAAGTATTAATACGGAAAAATAAAATGTCTTTTAGTGAAATCGCCTTTCAAATTGGTTTTGAAGACCCGTCCTATTTTGGTAGATTTTTCAAAAAGCATACTGGTTTCTCACCTACTGAATTTCGCAAAATGATTGATTTGTCCGAGTAATTGCCTTTGCCGTCCTTTCTGTTAAATCGAATACCAAGTAATTTTGTACTCGAATTTAAGACAGAAAAAATATGAAATTAAAAATCTTATTATTTGCAGCATTGTGTTTTCTCTCTGCAACTGTTATAGCACAAACAAAAGACAGTTTAAAAACTGAACTCCCACAAATATCCTTATCGCCTGTTCCTGTTGAAGTTTTTGCAGGAAATAATGGAGTGTCGTTTCAATTAATTGTAAGCAAATATTTCAAACCTGACTCACGACTTGGTTTTTTTAATGTAACTCAATTTACTGGCAAATACGATACCGCTGACCAAGCCAAAAACGAGTTAATGTCTTTAGCATTAATTTCCTTTGATATTTGGAAAGGCTTCTCCTTAAACACAGGTGCTTTCATAGATAATTATGGAGGATTTTCACCCACAGCAGGAATACAGTACTTGTTTGCAAACAAAGACTTTCTGATAATTGCCCTCCCAAGATTTGATTTAGCACGAAACTATAATTTCGAAGCATTTGGCCTTGCAGAATATAGACCCATGTTTACTAAAAACTGGGGGTTTTACATAAGAGGACAAGCGATGTACAACCGCAACATTAAACAAGACTTTCTCGAAAGAAGCTATGTAAACCTAAGAACTGGTGTAACCTATCAAAACTTTCAGTTTGGTTTAGGTTACAACTACGATGTTTACGGTGGTACTTTTAATAGTAACCAGCATAGTTTCGGCGTTTTTTTACGAGCAGAATTATTTTAAGAACAAAAAATCAAAAAATGAAGAATATAAAACTAGAACAGGATAAGGATTTATTGCAAAAAATGGGAAATATAAAACAATTTAAATTGTCTAAAAAAGAAGTAACAATTACAGTCATATTGGCATTGTTGACAGCCATAGAGATTTTAAGTGTAGACTTATATTTACCTGCTTTTAAAGCAATTTCAGAAGACTTAAAAGTAGATATTGGTAAAGTTCAAATTTCTCTTTCTACATTTTTAGGCGGATTTGCAGTAGGGCAATTAGTTTGGGGAGTGTTGGCTGATAGGTTCGGAAGAAAACTTCCTATAATTGCTGGCCTTTCTATTTACATTATTTTATCAATATTTATTATAAGTGTAAAAAACATCGAAATGTTTTGGCTAATCCGATTTCTACAGGCATTTGCTGGTTCTGCAGGAGTTGTTGTTGCCAGAGCTATTGTAACAGATGTTTTTGATAGAACTAAAACGATAAAAGTTTTTTCTCTATTAGCCTTGATAATGGGCGTGACCCCTATTGTTGCACCTAGTATCGGAAATGCTCTACTACAAATTGGAACGTGGCATAGCAATTTTATTGCAATGGGGGTAATTGGACTTATAATATTGTTGTTGGTTATTTTCTTTTTACCAGAAACACACTCAAATAATAACATTGAAATCAAAGGAGTCCCAAAAAGCAAGTACCAATTGTTTTTTTTAAATAGGCAATTTGTACTTTATACAATTGTTGCGAGTATGGTATATGGTGGGTTATTGGTTTTTATTTCAAATTCTCCTTTCCTGATTATGGAAAAAGGAGGGTTTACAGGAACAGAATATAGTTTGATTTTTGGCGCAATTTCTTTGGGAATCGTAATGGGGTCATATTCTATAAATTATCTGATTAAGTATTTTAATAACCATTTAATCGTAAAATATGTATCAGCATTACAAGTCTTATTCGCTTTATTATCAGTTGTTTCTGTTTGGCTTCAATTTCCTATTATAGTCATATTAGTATTCATATTTCTTTATTTGTTCCTATTGGGGATTTTGCTTCCTGCGACAGCTGACCTTGCGTTAGAGCCTTTTCGTAATGACAGTGGTAAAGCATCTGCTATTTTCGGTTTTATTCAATTGGCTGTAACATTTATTATATTAACAATTATTGGACTGATACAAAATAATTCAATAATCCCTATGACTGTAACGTTATTAATTTGTTCACTTATTTCATTAGGAGCTTCGGCGATGTGGAATAATAAACAGAGAGAACAATAATGTACTTACAGGAACAGATGACAACCAGCACCCAACGGTTTAGAGCTTAATCCCTTTGCTCTTAACTTTGTCTTGATTTAAATCATGTTGATATAGACTTCCTTCAATTGGTTCAATCTTCGTAAATCTTCTCATAAAGAATTCGAGTTCTATACCAGTGGGATCACAAAAAAACCAATATCAAACGATATTGGTTTTTTTGTGTTTAAAATTAAAGTTTGGAGTCTTTT
>NZ_JBAVFG010000073.1:0-42315 GCF_049588135.1 Kaistella sp.
TCATTTTCCTAAAATAAATGATTTAACTAAATTTTCTGATTTTATTAAAACCATCAATCCCGAAACTACTTTTGTTGCGCATTGTAATGAAAATCTGGAGCGATTTGATTTAAATGCAATTAATCCTCAAAAAAACATTACTTTCTTAATCGGTCCAGAAGGTGACTTTTCTGATAAAGAAATCCAACTTTTGGCGGAAAAAAAAGTAAAAGCAGTTTCGCTGGGAAGCCAAAGATTGCGAACAGAAACCGCTGGTCTTTTCGTAGCAGCATGGAATTATATGAAAATATCTACAGCACTGATTGAAACAAAATCATTATAAATCTTCGACAAAAATTAATTCTAAAAAAACACCTATGAGCAAAAACAACATTCTTTTTATTTTTTTCATTACTTTCTTTTTGAAGCCTTCTGCTCTTCAATCACAGACCTTAATTCATCACACTACCAATTATTTTGGTCCGAACGCCAATCCTGTACCTGATTTCACTGATGCCACTATTCCAAAAAGTACAGAATTTTCGGTATATGGCGATTACTATTATGGATATGGCGACCAAACAATTAATTCTTTATTAAAACTAGAAATCCCTTTACTTCCTGAAAAAATATCTGTAAAACTATGGGCAGTTCCCATTGAACATTATTCTGTTACTGATGCCATTAAAAACAGACGAATGATGCAAAAAAATTCTGGTACTGCAACTGGTGATCTTTTTCTACAAACAAGAATAGCACTTTTCAGTGAGAAAAATAGCAATATCTCTGTTATATTAAATACCACTTTAAAAACGTCATCCGGAAGTGATTTTAAAAACAGAAGAACCTTTAATACTGCCGGCTATTATTTTGATACTGAAATCGGGAAAAGCTTTGCAATTTCTAATCATTTCTTGAATGAAATCCGTCTGGTTGGCAATATAGGATTTTATTCTTGGGATGTGCTAACACCCAATAACAATGTACAAGATGACGCTCTGATGTATGGGTTAAAAATGATTTTAAAAAAGAAAAACATCTCTTGGGAAAATACAATTTCCGGTTATAACGGCTGGATCAAAAGAGCACCCGACTATGGTGACAAACCAATTATACTCGGAACAAAACTTAATTTAAAAGGAAAACAAAACACGTACTTTTTACAGTATCAATATGGAATTAGATATTTTCCTTTTAATCAAATTAGAATTGGAGCAGTTTTTTCACTTCCAACTTTGACTCCTCATTTTCTGAAATAAATTTCAACCTCATTTTCCTGAAATTCATTTAAAATTGTTCTTGATCTTTCAAAAGAGTTCATCGGTCAACGAACTTCTATTTACTATAATTTTTCTGGAGCAAGTTTTTTTTTAATGCATTTGAAATGCCTTGCGAATCCAAGGATAAAAATAATGATAAGGAAAAAACAAAACAATTAATCCATATTTCATACTTCGCCAATCTGCTAGCACAAAATAGACATTGTAAAAATGAAAAGCAACAAGAAACACCAAACAAAAAGTAAGATATTTTCTGCTGAATGCTCCTAAAAAACACAATGCTTGTAGAACAATGCCAATAATCGTAATTACAATCCACAGATTTTCATATTCGTACATTTTAAACATCCATTGCGGTAATTTTTCGTCAACGATAAAATAGTTCAACATGGAATTATATTTTGCAGCGTTGGTCTCAAACCATGAAGTTTCTGGGTTTGCAGTAATCCAATCTCTCGCTATTGAAACGAGTTTCCAAAATCCTGCTAAGGAGTACGTTATTAAAAGACCCAAATAATAAATCTGTACATACTTATAATCTTCGTCTTCAAGCTTTTTAGGATTTAAAAATATACTGAAGAAATAACTTAAGATCAAGACGTGATTATGATGACCAACTCCTCGGTAAGCGATTACTGGGAGAGAAATATAAGCTACGAGAAAAAACAATGAAATATTTACTAAAACTGAAAACCTAAATAAACTATATACAAGCATGAGTACCGTTACAAATACAACAGAATAATAAAGAAAATCTGATGGAAATACTGGCATCACAATTTTCTGCAGCCATATTGTCGGCTCGTAAAGATCACTAGGCCGTTTCGCAAATATTTTGAAAAAATTCACTTGTTCAAACAACCAGAATAAAGTGAAAATTCTAAAGAGATAATAACTTACTTTAAAATTGAAAACGGTGAGTTTTGGATAGGTCATTGGAGTTCGCTTATTATTTCAGTATTAATTTTAAAATCTTTTTCATCAATTTTCTGCGCATTAAAAGACTCTTTTACAAGCAGATACTTCTGATAATTGGGTTCTATTACTTTTGCAAAATGATACAATTTCACTTTCGAATCAGCATCGTTTCTATTTTGATCAATTTTACTCCCAAGATTATTAATCATCGATTCCTTTTGGTTTCCATCAAAAAGTGGAGATTCGGTATTTGTTAAACGCACAGTATCTTGCTCGGAAACCCCATACAATTTATATCGAAAATCAGTTGTGGAGGTACCAGAAGGTTTTGTAAAAAGGCGCCATGTGTAAAAAGGAAAAACCTCACCATATCCACCTTTATTAGTGCAAAAAGATAAAAACGAAAACACAAGGCTAAAAGCAAAAAGATAATAGGTATATTTCTTCATGTTGAATCTTAAGAATTATGAATATTTAAAAACACTGTATATTTTTCACATAATGATCTAAAATCTGTTCGCCACTTTTAATGGAATTTAGCGCCCAACGAACTTTCATTTGCCACAATTTTTCTTCGGAGAGTTGGTAATCCAAATTTGATTTGATGAGTTTCTGTTTTAATTCGTAAAAGCAAATCGCCGCCGCCACAGAAACATTAAAACTTCGGGTAAAACCATACATCGGGATCGCTAAAGTTTCATCTGCGAAATGTAATATTTCCTCGGTAACTCCTTCTTTTTCTGTCCCGAAAACCAAAGCGACAGGCTCGTTCAGTTGATAATCAGGAAGCATTGTTGCATTATTTTCTGGTGAAACGGCAACAATTTTATAACCACGGCTTTTAATTTCCTTTAAAGATTCAAGATTGTGCGGAAGTTTTTCCACTTCAACCCAAGTTTCGGCACCTTTCGTAACTCTTAAATTAGGATTAAATTCATTCTCACTTTCCATCGCCACGATTTTATGAAATCCGCACGCTTCCACCGATCGTACAATTGCCGCTGCATTTCGAAACTGAAAAATATCTTCCATCACGGGCAAAACAAAATCGGAACTTCCAGGCGCAAAATGGCTGATTTTTTCTAATCGTTCCTCTGTTAAGAATTGCTGAAGATATTCAAAGGTTTTTTGATCATTCATGGGTTCAAAAATAAGGATTTTTTTTGAGCGTAGAAAAGTGCTATTAATGCTTTCAAGTCAATGTTTTCGTTATTCTGCAAAATACTGTATTTTTGAAGTTATGAAAAGAAAAGTGCTTCTAATTTATACCGGTGGAACAATCGGCATGGAAAAAGATTACGAAACGGGCAGTTTACAAGCTTTCGATTTTGGAAACATCTTCCAAAAGTTACCCGAAATGAAATTAATTGAGTGCGAGGTTTCGGTATATCCGTTTCGAAAACCGTTGGATTCATCCGATATGGGACCCAAAGAGTGGAAAATAATTGCAAATCATATCGCTAAAAATTACGAAAGCTACGATGGTTTTTTGATTCTTCACGGCACAGATACGATGTCGTACACTGCTTCTGCACTGAGTTTCATGTTAAAGAATTTAAAAAAACCTGTAATTTTAACAGGATCTCAATTGCCCATCGGAGATTTGCGAACCGATGCAAAAGAAAACCTTTTAACAAGTCTTTATTATGCAAGTTTATACGAAAATAACGAAGCAGTTATTCAGGAAGTTGCGGTATATTTCGAATATAAATTATTGCGTGGAAACCGAACTTTGAAATATTCTGCAGAGTTTTTTGATGCTTACCAAACCCCGAATTATCCGGTTTTAGGACAATCTGGTGTTCATTTAAATATTGCAAAAGATTTTTTGTGGCGCTCGAAAACTAAAGATCCGTTTACAGTGGACACTCATATTTCGCAAGATGTTTTGTTTTGGCGAATTTTCCCAGGAATGCATCTGAATCATTTTACTGAAATCCCGAATGTAAAAGTTTTGGTATTGCAAGTTTTTGGTTCGGGTACCATTTTCAACACTGAAAAAACAAAGGAAATTTTACAAACACTTCGAAATAATGGAACTGAAATCGTAGTCATTTCGCAATGTGTTTCTGGCGGAATTAGTTTTGGCAAATATTCAAACTCGAATATTTTCAGAGAAATTGGCGCCATCAGTGGAAATGACATTACTTCAGAAAGTGCCATTACCAAAGCGATGCATCTTCTCGACAACCCAAATTATGAAGGTAGTTTTGCCGATAATTTTGTTAAAAGTCTTTGCGGCGAAGTTTCCGTATAACTCTTGTTTCAAATGTTTTTTAAAGCAGAATGAACTATTTATTTCTAAAATTATGAATTTCGGTTTTTAGAATTCAATAAAATACGCTATTTTTGCAGTCTTCAATTAGAGAGGTGTCCGAGTGGTTGAAGGAGCTAGCCTGGAAAGCTAGTGTACGGGCAACTGTACCGTGGGTTCGAATCCCATCCTCTCTACAATTTCGATTGATTGCCAATTCTTAAGGTAATTATAGCTAAAAACACAGCCAAAACTTATTGAGTTTTGGCTTTTTTATTGAATGATAGGATTATAGCCTTTGCAGACCATAATCAAAACCTGGTGACAACAATTGTATTCGAGTCGGGTTTATAAATAAATTTGCCACGAATCACGAATTGAAAATATTCGTGTATTCGTGGCAAATTCTTCAAAGCATGATAAGAATTAATATTGTAGAAACAACCGATGATTCTGTCGCTTGTAAACAAAAATTTAATTGATCGTATTATTCCATTTTTAATTATTTATCCCTTTATTTTTTCACCACGGCTTTCATTAATCCACTATCAATTTTATAATCGGTACTGCCGTTGATTTTTACATTTTCAAAGACTAAATTAGAAGCGTTTTTCCCTACGACGCCGCGCTTGCTGTTAATATTAATATTTTTAAAATAAAGGTTTTCAATGAATTTATTCGGAAGTCCTGTAAAACTAAAGGCGGTTTCGGCACTTTCACAATTTACATTACTGATGAAAAAATCGTGTAAATATGGTATTTTATCACCAGTGAATTGGGCTTCCTGACTTTCTTTACTGCTACCAGCGGGAGCGTCTGCATACAGTGTATCAAATAAAACCGCTGCTTCCACAATATTTTTCATTTCGATATTCTGAATATAAATTTGACTCACATCTCCACCTCTTCCAGAATTACTTTTCACACGAATTCCGATATCGGTTCCGTCGAAAAGACAATTGGAAACAAAAATATTTTTCATGCCGCCATCCGTATTACTTCCGATGACAAAACCGCCGTGTCCTTCGTAAACGGTACATTCAGCAATGATGATATTTTGAAGTTGTGCTTCTCCGTCTTTCGGTTCTCCGCTGGATTTCATGCAGATTCCATCATCCCCGGCATTTACTTTCGTATTGTAAATAATAACATTTTTGGAGGCGCTGATATCAATTCCATCTCCATTTTGTGCCCATTTCGGATTATAAACGGTGGTATTTTTAATGACCAGATTGGTAATGTTTTTCGGGTTAATGACAAATTTCGGAGAGTTTCTGAAGGTTGGTCCATCAATCAATAAATTAGTTACTTTTGACAAAGTAAACATCATCGGACGCAGAAAATGATGAAGTATTTTATAATCTTCAATGGTCGGATTTTTAGTAGCAGCAAGCACTTTTACCCATTTCTCACCGTTCATTGCATTGACACTTGGCCACCAAATTTTGCCATCTTCGCTTACTACTCCACCTTTAGCAATTAATTTTGCCCAATCTTCTTTGCTCAGTTTAAATTTCTTCACGGGTCTCCAAGCTTCACCTGCACCATCAAAAATTCCTTCGCCCGTAAATGCCACATCATTTAAATTATTCCCCCAAATTGGCGGCGTAACATCGAATTTTCCTTTTGAATATTCACGCAAAGGGAATTGATTAATGTCATTTGAAAACTGGACAATTGCCCCTTTTTCCACATGAAAATTAATTTTACTTTTCAGCTCGATTGGTCCTGTGAGCCAAATCCCGGCAGGAACAATTAACTTTCCGCCCCCTTTTTCATTGATGGCTGTAATAGCTTTTTCAAATGCTTTGGTATTCAAAGTAGTTCCATTTCCTACACCACCGAAATCCTTAATATTATAAGATGTTTCGGGAATTGTGGGTAAAACCATCTCACCAAAATCGAAAGGTGCATTTTTAATGTAATATTCGATGCTATTTTTTTGGGCTTTACAGCTTGCAATTGCGAGAAAAAGGATAAAAAAGAATGCTATTTTTTTCATGGTATTTAAATTAAGGGGTTCAAAATCACTATGATATTAATGGTTAAAATTATTTTTTTTCAAACGAAAATCTGCGGTCTCATTGAAAACAGATATTCTAAATTTTTATTTTAAATAGTTCGCCAAAGGATGTTTTTGATCTTTTAAATCTTTAACAAAAAGTTTGGCAATTTCGGTGGCTCCCAAAACAGACAAATGGGTATTATCATCAATCCCTTTTGGATAATAAGGATGTTCCCCCGCAAAATAATGAAGATGAAGTTTTTTTGAATTTTCTACGCCATATTTCATTTCTAAATTTTCGGTAAGATATTGCATATCGAAAAAGGGAACATTCATTTCCTGTGCAACCAATCGTGCAACTAAAGTATAATTTCCGTGGGCATCTAAAAGGACACCTTGTTCATTAAATTTCCGCCGGGCAATTGAGGAAAACATCACTGGAATTGCCCCTTTTGCACGAGCTTCTGTGATATAATTCATAAGATTATGGCGATAAGAAGTTTGCGGATTGGTGTATCTTGTAGAATCGGTTTCTTTGGCATCATTATGACCAAACTGAATGAACAAATAATTGCCCGGTTCCAAAGAATCCACCACATTTTTCCAATGTCCCAAAGTGCGGAAGCTTTTCGTACTTCTGCCATTTACTGCATGATTCTTAATAATAACATGATCATTAAAGAATGGTGCTAAAACCTGAACCCAACCTCTTTCCGGGTTTTTTTCCGGATCTGGTTTGTTCGCCATGGTAGAATCTCCAATGGTAAAAATGGTCATTTTTTTTGAGTTTTTATTTTGTGAATCTGCACTTTTACAGCTCGAAATAAGCAAAATAAAAATAAGTAATAAATGATGTATTTTCATAAGTTTAAAGTAAAATTAATTTTTCAGCTCAAACCAATTTTGATGAAACTGATCTTTTAGAACGATTGGTTTTTGATATTGAGATGCTTCTTTTGTTGTAAGTTGATAAGACCATTTCACACGCAATTTAGAATTTGAACCTGCTCCAGAATTATTAAATTCCGCAAAAAATGATTTCGTTTCAGCCTCTTTTTTATCCCAATTACTCCAACCTTCTGGGAGAATATGATTTCCAAGATTGGAATTCAGAATCACCGTTTTTGCATAGATTCTCCACGGTCTGCCCAAATAAACTTTAGAAACGCCTTTAGTAGAAATAAATTTACAATCATTAAATACAAATCCAAATTTCGTATTTTCTGGTGTAGAAGCCGCCGTAATATAAGAGTCTTTTTTGCTGACGATTTCGCAGTTCTCAAAAAAAGCAGTTGCACTACCGAAAATAAAATCCGTAGTTCCTTCAATGAAGCAGTCTTTAAAATAATGTTTTCCTTCTCCTGTTAAATAAAGCGTATCTTGATTTCCCAGGATTTTGCAATGAAGAATACCTACTCGATTCGCATTAATACTCAAAGCGATTGCTTGCCCGATATCTCCTGCCGAATTTTCAATCGTAAGGTTTTTTAGAACGACATCATTTGCTTCTACTAAAAATGTTGGCGTAAAAAAAGTGTTATTTCTCCCCAAACCCATCTTATCAAAATAATCATCGAAAGTGATGATCGTAGAATCCCGATTTTCACCAATCAAAGAAAGATGAGAATTCCATTCGTGGAGTTTTATTTTTTCTTTGTAAATTCCGTTTTTAATGAAGATGGTCATTCTTTGATAAGGAAAAGCTTTTGTATTATTAATGGCTTCCTGAATGGTTAGAAAATCTCCTTTTCCATCTTTTGAAACTACAAACGAATCTTTCTCCTGCGCAAAAGTGAGCGAGGAAATGAAGAGTGAAAAGACGATTAAAAAAAAGTTCATCTTTTTATTTATTCAATTCTAAAGCTGCCAGAATAAAAGGTCCGGTTGCTTTCGGATCGTTGTCCTTCTTTTTTTCATTGACGTAATATTCAAAAGAACCATCTCGGTAAGGCGTGCCACCCAAACCGGCAACAGCACAAGCTTGAGTAATCGTTACCAATCCATCTGGGGAAATTTTTACCAAATTATTAATTAATCCATCAAAACCTTTTTCCGCTAAATTTTTATATTCTTTGGGCAAATAACCTTTGTTGGCACCTTTCGCAAAAGCGTAAACGAACATTGCGCTTCCGGTTGCTTCCAGATAATTTCCGCCTTGGTTTCCTTTATCCGTCACTTGATACCATAATCCTGATGGATCTTGAAACTTCGCAATCGCTTTTGAATTGGAATTCAAATAAGAAATAAGTTCCGCTCTTTTAGGATGATCTTTCGGAAAATAATCTAAAACATCCACCAAAGCCATGACATACCAACCTAAAGATCTGGACCAGAAATTGGGTGACGTTCCCGTGGTTTTGTTTGCCCAAGGCATTTGTTTACTTTCGTCCCAACCGTGGTAAAGCAAACCGGTTTTTGAATCAACCAAATGTTTTTGAATAATTTCAAACTGAAGTGCGACATCATCTAATTTTTTTCCGTTTTCATATTTCGCAGTGTAATGCGCATAAAACGGCGCTCCCATAAAAAGTCCATCCAACCACATTTGATTCGGGTAAATCTTTTTGTGCCAAAAACCACCTTCTGAAGTTCGGGGCTGTACATCCAATTGACTGCGCAAGATTTGCATCGCCGTGAGGTATTTTTTATCCTGGGTTTTATCGTATAAATCAAAAAGTATATTTCCCGCTTCAATCATGTCGATGTTATAATTATCGAATTTATATGACGGGATTTTTCCATTTTCATCGATGGTGGCATCAGCGTAACCTTTTACATAATCGTAATATTTCTGGTCTTTTGTTTTGTCATAAAGTCCTTCAAAACCAGTCATCACTAAACCATGAACATAATCCCATTTCGGTTCTTTTTTATCATCTAATTGATAGGCTTCAGGATATTGTTTCATTAAAGTCAAAGCCATTCTCTCCGACCATTTTTTATTTTTCGAAATCGTGGAATCGTCAGTTGAATTGATCCTTTTCTTTGCTGTACAACTTAAAAAAAGAGCTAGTGTAAGAAAAGGAATTCCTTTAATAATATTTTTAAAATTCATAATTTCATTCTTAAATTTCAGATGGATTTAAAGTTTATTCTTGGAATCCAATTGATTTAACTTCTCATTCAAATAATTAACAAACTCTTCCTGCGTTTTCAAAGCATCTTGTTCTTTTTCCCAAGAAGCTGTAAAATAATAAGTTACCGGTTTTGTCGTCGGTTTAAAAACCAATAAATGATCGAAAGGCCCGTCTTTCACTTCGGCAACGGTAGAAGTTTCATAGAAAACTGCCATTCCTAAACCGTCATCAAACATCGACTGATTTCCGAACGTTGCAATATAAGCCCATTTTCCAGAGTTGCTTTTTTTCTGAAGGAGAACTGGCGATTGATCTTTTGTTTTTACTTTTACAATTCCGGTAGCGATTCCCGAAACTGGAGCCGAGGGCGTGAAAGTATATTTGGTAAATCTTTCATTTGGGTAAATAGACAGATTTGCCTTCAAATCAATTTTATCATTTAAAGTTTCCCAACCTTTGTAATCGATAATAACGGTAGATTTTTGGGCTGAATTTTGAACTTCCGCAGAGGTTTTATCAACGGTTTCGAAATGGTACATTTTATTGTCAACAATTCTGGCGATGGAACCTAAACCTACTCCTTTCCCCACTTTCAGAACATCGGAACCCCAATCTTGTTTTAAATGATAGGAATCAAAACCATCTTGTCCTACTTCTGGCAGAATAATCTTCTCGCTAGTTTTCCCAAAGATATCGATTGCATTTCGCCAATCAAGATACAATCGGTAAGCGATTTTATTACTTTCCCAACCCGGACCTTCATAGCGGATGTCAAAGGAATGATCGGTATGCAAAGGATCAAGGGTATGCGATTTCACATTTTTCCAAGTTCCGCCTTCATATTTTCTACCATTCCATTTTCCACCTTCTTTTACAGAGATTTCTGCATTTGTTTTTCGGTCTTTATGTAGATTTCCGTTTTGCGAATTACAACTTATAATTTGACTTAATACTACTGCGATTGCAGTTGTTTTATAGATTTTCATTTTGATCTTTTTTGAAAGTGAAATTGAGAAAATTAACAATATATTTTGTGGTCGGTTGAAACCAAGGATCGAAAAGCCAAAAAGTGTGCGGACTGTTTTCTATTCTTTCGACTTTAGAATAGATTCCGAACCCGTTCAGTTTTTTGATAAAATCGCTTTGTCCGGCACTGAATCTTTTGAATTGACTATTGATGAAAAGAAAAGGAGGTGTTTTATCCGAAACATGAGCTAAAGCAGAAGCATCATTCCAAACCTCAGGGATTTCTTCATAAGTTCCTCCTAACCATAACGCAGCCATTTTTCCTTCTTGGGAATCGGGATGGTGAAAAGCTAAAATCCCATCAATATCGATTACCGCATTTACTTCTGCTGGATATTTAGCCCCAATTAAGGAAGCCATTTGTCCTCCGGAAGAGCAACCCAAAATAGCAATCTTAGCAGCATCAATTTTAAATTCTTTTGCATTTTTTTTGATGAAATTAATAACATCATGGACATCATCAATTGCAGCAGGATATTTTGCTTCCTCTGAAAGTCGGTATTCGATGGTAAAAGTTTGATATCCTTCAGTAGCTATTTTTTCTGCTAATGCATTTTGCATTTCTTTCGAACCCGATTTCCAGCCGCCGCCATGAACCAAGAGTACGGCAGGTAGATTTTCTTTAGACTTATGAATGAAGGCATCCAAATGCAACTTTCTGTTCGGTAAATTTTTATAGACCAGATTGTCTTCCATTTTAATTAATGGATTATTTTGAACTCCTATTTTTTTAATAAATGGATATTTTTTTAGTTGTTTTAAATATTCAGATTGGAGGGCAAAAGAATATTCTTCCTTCATCTGTGCAAATACGATGAAGAAATTAAAGAGAAAAAAGGGAAATAGAATCTTTTTAAACATTGAGCGACATATTGCCTTAAAGCAATCGATTACACAAATCTAATTATTTTTGAGTTAAGAGCAAAACAAATGCTTTTTTTAGATGCTTTTTTTCACATTGATTTAATAAATCACTAAGTAAACCGCTGAAAGCATTCCGATTAATGCAGGAGTCTCTGCAAATAATTAAATTTATTTAAAAAAATATTCAACATTTCGATTTTTTTTATAGTTTTGTGTAATCCATTACATAGACGTAATACATTAATATCTAAACAGTTTTACAATGAAAAAATTATTATTTTTGATGACATTTTTTATGATGTCAATTTCTTTTCAGGCGCAGTCTGTAAACATCACCCAGGAAACAGGATGGCTAGAATCTGCCTACCTGAAATGGCTTCCGGTGGATGGCGCGGATAGCTACAACGTTTATTACACTGGAGGAGGTCTAACCGATAAAAAAATAGACACTCAACTAATCAGAAGTTACGGATCGTATTTTCGTGCCGACATTTTGGGTTTGACAGCAGGAAACTATACCATCAAAGTGGTTCCTGTAATTGGAGGAACAGAAGGAACTGCAACAATTTCTAATCCTATTGCCGTTGTGGCGCACGACCGAACAGGTTTTGCATACCGAGGAGGCAGATTGCCAGGAGGCTATAAATTTGACGGGACTTTGAAAGATAATGCACAGGTAATTTATATTACTCAAAATACAAAGAATACAGTTTCACTCAATGTTACGGGAGCAACAGCTAATCCATGTATCGGTTTACAAAACATTCTTGATGGTTTCAAAAAAGGAAGCGATTCTCGACCATTGGTTGTAAGAATGATCGGAAACATTACTGATTTAAGCAATATGCTAGCAGGTGATATTGTAGTTGAAAATAAAAACAATAGCAATGGTTCGATTACTATTGAAGGAGTTGGATCTGATGCCGTCGCAAATGGTTGGGGAATTCGGATAAAAAATGCTTCAAATATAGAAATTAGGAATATCGGATTTATGCTGACTGATGCTGCGGAAGGTGATAATGTTGGGTTGCAACAAGGCAATGACCATATTTGGGTACATAACTGTGATATGTTTTATGGTGCGCCAGGTGGTGATGCCGATCAAATCAAAGGAGACGGCGCTTTAGATTGCAAGAAATCTACCGATGTTACTTTTTCTTACAACCACTTCTGGGACAGTGGGAAAAGTAATCTTTTAGGTTTAAGTGAAGGAGCCATGGCTAATCTATACATTACCTATCATCATAATTGGTATGATCATTCTGACTCTAGACATCCACGAGTGAGATTTTATTCTGCCCACGTTTATAATAATTATTATGATGGAAATTCAAAATATGGAGCAGGTTCTACCATGGGATCATCTGTATTTATGGAAGGCAATTATTTCAGAAACTGTAAATACCCTATGCTAACTTCAATGCAAGGAACTGATGTTTTTGGCGGAGCACAAGGAACATTTTCTAGCGAAGCTGGAGGCGTTATCAAAGCTTTTAATAATCAAATGAGCGGCCAGACAAGATTTGTGACTTATGACGCTGTAAATTATCCGGTAGAATTTGATGCTTATGCTGCAGACACCAGAAATCAAACCGTTCCGAATTCCATTAAATCTAAAAAAGGCGCCAATATTTATAATAATTTCGATACCGACCCCACTTTATATATCAATGCTTTGGTAATTGATGATCCAGAAACCGCAAAAGATAAAGTCATGCAGTACGCAGGCAGAGTTTCGGGAGGTGATATCAGTTTTGAATTTAACAATGCGATAGATGACACTTCTGCTGCCATTAATACCGCTTTAAAAGCATTGCTTACGAATTATACCTCGCAAATGGTATATGTGCAAGGAGAAACTCCAGTTGTAGTGAGTTCTCAAACATTAGAAGTTCCTGCCAATAATGACCAAACAGTATCTGCAGGTATTGCAATTGCTGATATGGTTTATACTTGGGGCGGAACAGCAGATGACGTTTCGGTAACTGGTTTACCAGCCAATGGAATCGCATTTGTAAAAAATATGACTGCAAAAACAATTACCGTTTCTGGAACACCTACTGACGATGTTTCATTTACAATAACAACGAGCGGATCTGCAGGAACTCCAGTATCAGCTGGCGGAAATATAACCATTGGAGAAACTTCTACAGAGAGTATTTTCATTCACAACTTCACGACTGATGGGAAAGAAAGTACCTTTTACACCATTTCAGGAAATATTAATTCTACTGACGGATTTACGAGCTACGACGGTAATGACTTGATTAAAAGGCTGAAAATGGAGAGCGCAACTTCGATTAAATATACCACCACTAAAACATCTACCCTTACCTTAGTTTTCGATACTACCTTTGCCGGTAAGGTTAAAGTGAATGGCACTACTTACACTGTGCCGGCTGCAGGAAACGGAGTAATCACGATACCAAATATCCCAATTAAAGCTGATATTGAAATCCTGAAAGGAGACACCACAAATCTTTATTACATCAAAACAGTTTATGATACACCGGTTCTTGCTGCGGGTGAGCAAAACAGCAAAAATGAATTATTAATATACCCGAATCCGGTTTCAGATGTAGTTTACCTTAAAACGAACGAAAATGTACAAAACGTAAGTGTTTTCAGTGCAAACGGAATGTTGGTAAAATCACTGAACGGCAATATTAAATCAGTGAATGTACAGGATTTAAACGTTGGAATTTATCTGATAAGAATCACCACTAAATCCGGAATTACAACCAAAAAACTCATTAAAAAATAAGGATTGATTTTTTTAATATTTTAAAGAAAAAGATGGCATTATTGTTAGCGATGGTCGGAAGAAATTCCGGCCATTTTTTTTGTAAAGCGAGGAGCAAAAATAAATTTTCATTTTAACACTTCCCTTTCAACGGTGAATTTGGTGAAAATCGCACATTGGCCTAAGTCGAAAACTGATGAAATTCCATTCTCAATGTCTGATGTAAAAATGGTATATTACAATAGCTTACTGCCAGATAGATTTGTTTGCAAGTTCCGATAAAATCCGAACACGAGAAAAATAAACTTAAATTACAGCAACTCTACTGTTTTGGTCGAATTGCTATTTGAAAGTTTAACGAAGTGTTGTAAACAAGTTCTTACTAATTACGGATATTCATAATTTTTTAATAATTAATTGCCTTATTTTAAATTAATTTCATACTTTTACTACAATTAAAACATACAATTATGGGAATGGTTCAAGAATTTAAAGATTTTGCATTTAAAGGAAATGTAGTTGACTTAGCAGTTGCTGTAATTATCGGTGCTGCTTTCGGAAAAATCGTTTCATCTTTGGTTGAAGATGTGATTACTCCGTTAATATTAAATCCTGTTTTGAAAGCAGTGGGAGCACAAGACATCGCAGCACTAACGTGGCACGGAGTGAAATATGGTAATTTCCTTTCGGCTGTTCTTAGTTTCTTATGTATTGCAATTGTGTTATTCATGATTATTAAAGCAGCAACCAAAATGCAAAAACCTGCTGCAGCACCCGCCCCAGCTGGTCCTTCTCAAGAAGAACTCCTTGCAGAAATCAGAGATTTACTGAAAAATAAATAATAGCATTTGCTAATAACAAAAAAGACGTATCCATTGATGCGTCTTTTTATTTGTATATTAATCTAACTTAGTAAGTCTGTAAAATACTGCAAATCTGTTCAGCTAAAGAGAGCCCGATTCGGTCTTGTGCTTCAACGGTAGAAGCTCCAGTATGCGGACTTAAAGAGATTTTCGGATGGTTTAAAATTTCTTTTGAAGGCGTTGGCTCATTATTGAAAACATCTAATCCTGCGAAAGCTATTTTCCCTGAATTAAGAGCATTGATAAGCTCATCTTCGTTAATAACGCCTCCTCTACTACAATTTACAATCACCGCTCCGTCTTTCATCTTACTAAATTCTTTTGCGCCAATCATACAACCGCCTTTCTGAGCGGGAACATGAAGCGTGATAAAATCTGCATGTTTCAAAACATCTTCCAAAGGTTCTGTTTCGATATCAACATTGATGAATTGATTGTTATAAAACTTCACTTTAATGCTGGCTCTTCCGATATTATTATCCGCTGCAATGACTCGCATTCCCAACCCTAAAGCTATTCTTGCAACCTCTTGTCCGATCCTGCCCATGCCAATAATCCCGATGGTTTTGCCACGAAGTTCAATTCCTTTCTCGTATGATTTCTTTAATTGATTAAACTGGGTATCACCAATTAACGGCATTTTTCTATTTGAATCCTGCAAAAATCTTGCTCCACTGAACAAATGCGCAAAAACCAATTCTGCCACCGAAGCCGAAGAAGCCGCAGGTGTATTGATGACATGAATATTTTTCGAACGAGCATAATCTACATCAATATTATCCATACCAACGCCACCACGACCAATAATATCTAAACTCGGGCAAGCATCAATTAACTCTTTTCTAACCGTAGTTGCACTCCGAACCAGCAAAGTACGAATCGAATGTACATTGATGAAATCTGCCAAAAATTCCTGCGGAACTTTAGTCGTAATTACTTCGAAACCTTTTTCTGTTAATGCATCAATTCCTGATTGATCTAAACCGTCATTTGCTAATATTTTCATCCTTTATTTTAATCGTTAATTGGGCTAAAATGATCTTTGATCTTCTAATTCCATCTCCAAAAATTTAAGCGGCAAAATTACAAAATTTCATTGATTTACAGACTATTAAATATTCGCAATCGTTATGCATTCAGGTTTCCTCCTTTGTTGATGGCGTTTGATTTTTTTTTAAAAACAAACTTAAAGGTTATTATTTTTTAAGAAATGCAGTTAAAACGCTTCTGCACTCGTCCCCGTTTTGGAAGGTTAAATTGCAGTTAAAAATTTTCCCAATAGATTTATTAACCTTAATTTTGTGAAAATGGAAGAACAAGTAGTTTTAATCTCAGAAAATGATGAAGTGCTGGGTTTAATGGATAAAATGCAGGCACACGAAAACGGAATTTTACATCGTGCTTTTTCGGTTTTTTTGTTTAATGAAAAAGGAGAAGTTCTGTTGCAAAAGAGAGCTGCAGAAAAATACCATTCTCCAAATCAATGGACCAATGCCGTTTGTTCTCATCCGAGAGTTAATGAAACGTATTTGGAAGCTGCACAGCGCAGATTAAATGAAGAATTGGGTATTGAAGGAATGGAACTCACTCCGAAATTTCACTTCATCTACAAAGCCGATGTTGGTGGAAATCTTTGGGAACATGAATTAGACCATGTATTTACCGGAACTTATAGTGGTGACTTTTCTTTAAACGAAGAAGAAGTTTCTGAAATCAGATATATCACCATGGAAGCATTGGATCAAGAAATGGAATCGAATCCTGAAAATTTCACCGAATGGTTTAAGATTATTTTGGGGGAATATAAAGATAGGTTGTAGTGAGTGTTTGAGTATTTGGGTGAATGGTGAATGGTGAATGGTGAATGGTGAATTTACAAATAACAATCTTTATTATTCAATTACCGAAACACTAAAAAAACCTTCGAAAGAAAAAAAGAAAGTAATTATAGCCCCGATGGTAGCGGCATCCTTTTTTGAAAGGGCAAAAGCGGTGGCGAAAAAAGATATAGCGGACAGCGGGACTGGATTTTCTAAGAAGCGAAAATAGTCTTGCTCCTAAAAAAAGAAATTAATAAAAATAAAATATGAAAAGAACTCCTTTATTTGACAAACATGTGTCGCTTGGTGCGAAAATGGTTCCTTTTGCAGGTTTTGAAATGCCCGTACAATATGCTGGCGTAACGCAAGAACATTTTGTTGTTCGTGAAAAAGTGGGCGTTTTTGATGTCTCGCACATGGGTCAGTTCTTCGTAGAAGGTTCTACCGCAAAAGATTTGCTACAATATGTTGGAACGAATAATGTAGATACCCTAGAAAATGGAAAGGCGCAATACACGTGTTTGCCCAACGGAAATGGCGGAATTGTAGATGATCTGATCGTTTATAAAATGGCTGATGAGAAATATTTCCTAGTCGTAAACGCCTCAAATATTGAAAAAGACTGGAATCATATTTCGAAATACAACGAGAAATTTGGTGCGAAAATGACGAATGCTTCAGATGAAATGTCGTTGTTGGCAATCCAAGGACCAAAAGCGACGGAAACTTTACAAAAATTAACCGACGTAAATCTTTCTGAAATGCCGTATTATCACTTTTCAGTGGGCACGGTTGCGGGAGTTGCAGATGTCATTATTTCAAATACCGGTTATACAGGAAGCGGTGGTTTTGAAATCTATTTTAAAAACGAAGATGCTGTAAAACTTTGGGACGCAATTATCGAAGCGGGTGAAGAATTTGGAATCGAACCTTGCGGATTGGCTTCCAGAGACACTTTGCGTTTGGAAAAAGGATTCTGTTTATATGGAAATGATATTGATGATACAACTTCTCCACTAGAAGCAGGATTGGGTTGGATCACCAAATTCGATAAAGATTTTGTGGATAAAGAACGTTTTGCAAAACAAAAAGAAGAAGGAGTTACTAGAAAATTAGTTGGTTTTGAAATGCAGGAAAGAGCGATCCCAAGACATGATTATCTGGTGGTTGATGCAGAAGGAAATGAGATCGGAAAAGTAACCTCAGGTACGATGAGCCCGATGAAAGGAATTGGAATCGGTCTGGCTTATGTAGCGACCGCACACAATAAAATTGGATCGGATATTTTTATTCAAATCAGAAATAAGAATGTTCCAGCGAAAGTGGTGAAAACTCCTTTTGTCTAAGGATTCATTTTTAAATTTCAAAATAGTATAAAAAGTCTGAAAATTATTTCAGACTTTTTTATTTATTGACGAAAAAAATTTCTAAATTTTCAATATTCTTTTTATCATTTCCGATGAAAATTTCTTTGTCTGTAAGGAAAATTGGTCGTTTCAAAAAAGAATAATGGTCTAAAATTAGTTTTTTAAAATCTTTTTCCTGTAAAGATTTCAGATCGATATTTCTGGCTTTGATTTGAGTTGATCTTCTGCTGAAAAGCGATTCATAAGATTTGGTCAGCATATACATTTCTGCTAATTCTTGTTCGGTAATCGGTGCGCTTTTCAGTTCACGAAGTTCCCAATCGGAAAGGTCAAACATTTTTAAAATCTTGGTACAAGTTCCTGGTTTTCCAGTTATTGACAGAGGCTTACAATCTACTCGGACTATGAAAGAGTTTGACAAAAATTCGATTAAATTTATTGACCTATCCAAAGAAAACCGAAAATTTGAAGAACTCGAATCTTTCCTTAATACCGAGAATGTTCAAAAATGGGAAGACTAGGAAGTTCGTAAAAGATAGTAACGTGAATTTCTACACTGAAAAAAAACATCCAAAACAAGCATAGAAACCTTCATTACAGGGAAGAAAAGCTATAAGCTGGATTTCGTTTGGTTATGGTTTATATGACAATGATTGCAGCGATGCTTTTATTGATCAATAAAAAAGTAAATAATTTAGGTTATAAAACAGCCTAAAGACGTATTGCAATGGAACTTCGATACGTGATAACTGCTATCCTTATCGCGCTTGCAGGAGGTGATTCCACTAAAAAAAAGTCGAAATTTCTTCCGAATATGACTAAGACTTTGCTTGTTTTACCGCTCTGTATTTACGAAGAAATTAGAGCTAATAGAATAAATCAAGGAGATAAAAACAATTGACCAAACACCGACGGCAAAAAATACAAATACAGAAGAAATCCCCATTAGAAAAGGTAAGTTGATTGCTTGCGATAATTTTACGGTACAGACCGTGTACATTCCCAGAGGAAAGACCATTCCCCAATATTCCGGAGTATATTTTAAGGGGACTTTTTTTATGAGATGTCGCCAGATTCCCAAGATAAGCATCAGTGGAATCCACCAGGTTCCGATTGCCCAGAATAATAAAGTAAACCCTTTAAGAAAGGGAACTATTCCAATCAATACCTCCCATTTATCTGCATTGAGAATTAAAATTGAACCTGCTAAAACACTGATTGCGTCGGCACCCATATTGATCCAAAAAGGAGGACTAAGCTCTTCGGCATGCATTTGAAAAAAGAAAAATCGATAAATAATCAAGGTGATCAATATGATATAAAACAGGCAACCACACAAAAATAAAATGAGTGACAAAAAAAGCACTTCATGATTCGAAAATGGAAGAAATCCTTCCAATTGAGCAAGCAATATAGAAAGCGCCTGCGTAGCAACTACAATCAACAACCATGTACCATTGATTGCTTTTATAGAAGGTTTATTTCGTTTTTCGATAAGAATAGCAAACAGTAAATAAATAAGAAAAATCCAAGATAAAAAACCAATTGCAAGAAAGAAAATCGCAATATGGGAATTATTTTCGATCAAAATAAATTGGGTACCCAGAATACAATTAGCAGCAACGAAAGAAAGGAATCCCATATTTTTTCGATCATCCATAAAATCTGATAGAAATTCCTTTCTATACTCAATAAAACGAACTATGAATAAAATAAAAATGATGGTATAAGCAATACTATTGATGTAAAATAATGCCTTCGCAAAAAATGTAAAATGGTATAAATGAGCAGCAATAGATACAATGCCCGTCGCCATCGCCAAAGCAAAATAAGCTGGGGATAATTCAGCTATCCCAATAAACAATTTTGATCTCGTCTGTTTATTAACTTTTCTTTGTTTGTTATTTGCTGACATATCAATTTAAATTCAGAAATTGCTTTTATCATTCCTTTTTTAAGGGAAGTTTCACGGTTTAATTTAAATCCTCAATCACCAAAATTGATAATCGGTAATCTTAAATTTATTGATCGTCTTCAATAATAATTCTGTCCGGATAATGAGGATGAGATGTAACTCACTATTATGAATTGTTTCCCTTATCGCCACGGAAGCTGATGGATAAAGCCCTTTGGATTTTAATTCAAGTTTGCCCAATTCATCGATGATGATATACCCTGATCTATTATTCTGCGTGGCATTTTTTATGATATCATTTCCTTTTTCAAAAGCGGATTTTAGAAAGCGATACCGCCCAACAACGATCACATTAGGCGTTTCTAAATCTGCCTGCATTTCAAAATGTTCTTTGGTATTTATATCTAAAATATACCGGATATCATTTTCGTTTCTTGGGGTCAAAATCCCAAATACATCATTCCGCCCATTTGTCCATTTCAACAAAGTGGTCGTTTTTCCAGTTTCGATATTTCCCGATAAGATAAAAATCATTTTTTAATACTCTCAAAATAAAGACTGTATGCAATGCTTCTGGCGAGAAAATGCGATAATCTATTGAGTCCTTTAAAGTGCTTACATTCTCTCCAGGAATGGAAAATAATTTGTTTTAAAGTTGGCAAAACATTGAGTATATCTTTCAAATCGGCTTGATAGAAATCTCGTTTTTTTGAAAGAAATTTATTTAAAATCTTCATTAAAAATGGACCTAATAAAGTGTACCAAATCACTACTATTAATACACTGCGAATGATTAGATATACTGCATTTCGCCAAGATTCAGAACCATTATTAAAATAAAAAACCGGGAGAAGTATGACAATTAATACTATTAAAAAAGAATATATTATTTTGTTCTTGAATTTCTTTTTCTTAGTATTAAATTCGGGCAGCGTTGTATCCAAATCAAGATCAATCTGCGAAATATTTATCTGTTCTATTAATTTGATCGTTCGTAAAATTAAAAATCCCGCAACAATTCCACTCAAAAAATAGATTCCCAGAAAACTATATATCAAGGCTTTGCTATTTAAAATGAATGGCAAAAAAGAAAACTGATGACCGATCCAATCCACATAAACATCTGCTGCCTTCCAAAATGTCTGACCGAAAACAATGGTTAAAGTGACCAGTTTTTGAAGTGCAGATTCCAGAAAAGTAACAACACACAAAACAATAATAGTTACAGTGTTTACCGAAAACATACCGTACAGAAGTATTCCTAAAAAAGCCTGAAATGAAACTGCAAAATACGCTGGGAGAGGGGTATATGGACTAACACCAACTTTAATCATTAAAACAATTGTTAGTGCTTTTAACAATGTTGACCCCGTTTTATTTGCAGACAATGCAATTAATGTAATGAGCAATACTGATATACCACCAACAAAAATTCCGGTGAATGGTAGTTTAAAAACGTGCATTACCCCTCCCAATCCGCATTCATTTAAAGCCCATAAAGCTGTTAAACGCTCTACAGTTTTGGTAGGGTTTATTTCATGTGATTTCAGAAATCCTTTCTGCTGACTCATTTTCTTGAGGTTAATTGAATTTTATCCAGTACATCTTAAAAGCCAATAAAACGCTCACAACAAAACAGTTATCTTTAAAAACAATAGATTTAATCATCTTAAAGTATCTTGCTGGTAAAGAAAATCTGCTCGAAGTTACAATTAACCCATTTTTAATTGAGATGAGCCCGAAGCATCCAAGCGGTTTTTTCATGATACTCCATCAAGCCGGTAATGTAGTCGCTGATTCCTTCTGCTTTTAACTTATCTGCCATCGGTTTTATATTTTCTCTTAAAAAAATAATAATACTTTCGTGATCCCGCAATAATTCCGCAAAAAGACTTTGGGTATCATTCTTATCAAGCGGCTGTTCTGAAAGATGAGTTAATTGAAGATATTTACTTAATTGTCCTGGAACATAGTGTCCTACGGCACGTATTCTTTCGGCTACCTCATCAACAATTCCCTGTTGATCGTTATAGAGTGTTTCGAGATATACATGTACAGTATGGAAATCAGGACCTTCGATATTCCAATGTGCATTTAATGTTTTGGAATAAAGCAGAAATTCATCTGCCAATATTTTTGATAACTGGTCGGCAATTATTTGTCTGTTTTCGTCGGAAATTCCGATGTTTGCATTTTTCATTTTTTTTGTTTTTAAAATTAATATTATTTGTGTGTGTATTTTATTTGAAATAAAGCATCTACATAACTTATAATCAAGCATTTTAACTTCGTGTAATTTATTTTAAATTACTGAAATCCAGAGAAAGTCCGATGATCGATTCTTTGATTTTGGATTTTAGACAAATCTACTATTCAATTGCTTTTTTAATGAGCATCCTTTTTTTAATTATACTTTCCACAGATTGAAAGAATTTATTAAGGATGGTTAAATTTAGAGTCATCAAAAATCGGACTATCTTTTATCGTTTCAGTAGAAATATTCACAATAATCTTGGTATTTTCCCATTGAATCTCTTTAATGGCGCTGGTTTTAATTAAAACCTTTGTTCCTCCAAACCATTTATGAGTATCAACAACGAGGTAAATGATTTGCCAAGTTGTATCATCGAGAATAAAATCGCTAACATGCCCAAAATCACCATCGATCGTATGGATCTGATAACCTTTCACTTCCTTGGTACTTCTTAAGTGAAGATCGCCTTTTTCATCTTGATCATTGATGACAGGATCATTATCCATTACCGCTTCCAAACCTCCGGCATAAAATCCACTGCCATACCATTCCCAATCATAATGCCCATATAGTGGCATCGTTTGTTGTCGGGAAACGGGCTGATCTGTATCAATATCCGGACTCGTTTTGATTTGTTCCTTCGTAAGGTTTACGGGAAATACTCCTGGCTTGGCATCGCTTTGTTTGATGGCTTGCGGTATGATCAATACCTTTCGGTTAAGAAGCCAATTGCCTGTTTCTACAATGAGATAACGGATCAGCCAGTTGGTATCTTCAAAGTAAAACTCTTCTACTTTTCCGATTTCGCCATCCGTCGCTTCCATACGGTAGCCGATTAAACTTTTAATATTATGTTGCATAATTTTATTTTTTAAAGTTCTGATTGCGAAACGGTCTCATCTCCTTTTAACACATTGGTATTCTCTTGTAATACAGCAGCATTTTCTTTATCTTTTTTCTCCTGACCAATTCCCATTGTTAAAGCCGTTATTCCTGCCATACTTCCCAATTGCATAGTTTCAACTGCCGAACTTGGTACAATTACAATTGTTGAATTTTCCTTTAATCCTTCATAAAGCATGTTCATCGCTCTTAAATGTAAGGCCACAGGATTGTTGGTGTACGTAAGCGCCGCTTCTCCAAATTTTTCCGCGACCTGTCTTTCGGAATCTCCCAGAATTACCCTTGCCTGTCTCTCTCTTTCTGCTTGCGCCTGCATCGACATTGCATTCTCTAATGCTGGAGGAATCAACACATCTTTTACTTCTACGGAATTCACGTGAATCCCCCAAGGCTCGGTGCGTTCATCAATAATATTTTGTAGAGTGGCACTGATCTTATCTCTGCCTTCCAGCATATCAGAAAGCATGGTCTTTCCAATCACGTCCCGCAATGCGGTTTGAGAAGCCCAACTGATTGCACTTAAATAGTCGGCTACTTCAAGGGCTGCTTTTTGAGGATCCATTACTTTCCAAAACAAAACCGCGTCAACATCAACAGGTACAGTATCTTTCGTCAGTGTTTTTTCTGCTTTAAAAGAAGTGGTAATTACTCTGGTATCAATCCAGTAGGGAATATTGTCGATAATCGGGACAATAAAAAACAATCCCGGACCTTTAAGCGCTTTAAATTTACCAAGTCGTAATATCACTGCTTTATCCCAAGGATCAGCAATTTTTATTGCAGAAGAAACAATAAGTGCAATAATAAAAGTGATTACTGCAATAGTGAAGGTTTCTAAAAAATTAGAAGTCGAATAGGCTGAGAATGTCCCTAACAATCCAATCGCCATGATAATGACGAATATGAGTCCGGAGAATAAACTTTTACTTTTCATGTCAGTGTTTTTTTTAAGATTTATTTATAAGGTCTCTCAAAGGAATTTTATAGAAAATAAAATATTTCACTCTATTTCTTACGCTTCAATCTTACTTTTAAATTTCGCTTGAAATCCCTTTTTATTTACATTTTTAAACTATTTAATTGTTAACTGTCTGCCATTAAATCAAAATATTCATCGTCTTCATTTGTTCCGCCAAAACCTTTTCCTAAATCTTTTGGTGATTTTACAAACTCGATTCGTTGGATCCATTTAACCATTTTATAACCCAATTGATTTTCAACACGCAACCTCAGCGGTGCTCCGTGTTCAAGGGAAAGCGGCTCATAATTCATTTCCCAAGCGAGTATGGAATCAGGTTTCAGGCAATTGCCTATGGTATGCGTGTCGTAATAGGTGCCACCGTATAAACCTTCACCATAGGAGTAGAAAGCAACGGTCGTTACAGAAGAATCTGGTTTTACGAGTTCTATAATTTTTCTTAACGGTACTCCGCCCCATTCTGCAATACCCGACCAACCTTGAATACAGTGGTGCATGGTAATATTCTGTTCTTTTCCCAGTTCTTTCAGATCTTTTAACGAAAGCTCGACAGGATTCTCTACCAAACCCCCGATCTTCAATTTATAATCTGCAAAATTGTTTTCAGCTAAATTTTTCCATTCTGAGGATTCAGGCATTTTCCCATTCAACCAGAAATAGGAAGTAATCTCTTTTTTTTCATAATCGGTTTTCGCTTTAAAACGGTTGATTGTATATTTCCAAAGTTTACCGTTCGTCGACGCCTGCAACTGTTGAAGGAAACGGTGTTTGTACCAGGAAAGCCAGTGGACCAAAAAGGCAAAAGCAATCGTTATTAAAACAATAGCTATTCCTATATAAAGTCCAGTATAACTTTCAGAACTATCAGTTCCCATTACAATATGATTCATGTTTCCCACCAAACCTGTCGCCGCCACCAACCCTACATGAATGACGATAAAAACACAATAGGAAATCATGACTAAAAAGTGAATAGAACGCGCACTTTGTCTATTACCAAATAATTTCGGATACCATCGGAAACGGTTTTCTATCGCAGGTGCCATTGCCATACCAGTGAGCATAGCCAGTGGTGCTAAAATAAATATTACTCCAAAATAAGACAACTGCTGTATCGCATTATAATGATAAAATCCATTGGGCTCTACAGGAAAATTGAAAGTGGCATAATGCACAAAAACACTCCATGAATCAGGAATAATTTGCCAGGATTGAGGAACTAAGCGTTTCCATTGATTGGTGAAAAATAAAAGGGAAATAAAAACAGCACCATTTAAAACAAAAAAAGGAACGGTCAAAAAATGCCAAACTCTTGCAATGCCCACCGTATGTTTATAACCCGGCAAACCAAGAATGGGATTGAGGTAGCGAGCGTCTTCTTTTGCAGTATATGGTCTGTCCAGAGGCACATTTATCGGCGTAAAATAAATCCAACCCGAGTTGGGTTTACAGCTGTTGTTCCAGTATAAACGGGGATGATCTGCCAAAATAGAAAGCCCGCTTCTTATCATTAAGATTAAAAAAAAGAAGTTAACCCAATGGCTTAAACGGATCCAAACCGGAAAACCCGACGGCTCACCTAATCGTAAAGGTAAAAACGAAGCAGAAGGATCAATTGGCAAACCGAACAGAAGATACTGTAACCATGCCGCACCAAATACGCCAACAAAAAGAACAAACAGTATAATCTTCATATACCGTTTCATCCCTAGATAAGCGCGTCTGTCTGCAGGGTAATGTACTGCTCTTTCAGCGGCTGTAAAATGCGGTATCATTCCATTTCAGTTTTAATAAAATTTTTTGGCTTAAATTATCGATGGGTAATCATGAAGTTTTTTTTCGCCAATTTTAAATAAGTACAGATATTGCTAATTCGTTTCCAATATTTTTTTCTGCTCCAAATACTGTTCTTTGGATATTTCTCCCGAGGCGAAACGCTTTTTCAGAATATCCAATGGTGAATCAATGTTTCTTCTATTTCCAGGAATGTACCAAGGGGTAAAGAAAATCCAGAATATAAATACGATCCAGACAAACCACCATATTAGGTGCATTCCACCAAAAGTATAATTATACATGTCGATTATTTTTAATTATTAAATATTCACTTTATTAAAAAAGTTTTTTCGATATGATATCCGCTGTTGCAGGATGAACCAGTCCGCAATTTTCAGCGATTAATTTTTCATTTTTCTTTTTATATTTCATCCAACTCAACAAATGAGTAATCAACGCAATATGTGTTTCCGTTTTATCATCTGCATTGACTACGAACCAAGGTGCATTTTTGAAATTTGTCTTGCTCAACATGACATCGCGGGCAGCAGAATAATCTTTCCAGTGTTTTATTGCAACCTCATCTATAGGACTTATTTTCCATTGTTTTAACGGATTTGTTTTTCGGGATTCCAACCTTTTTTGCTGTTCTTCTTTACTGATGTCCAGATAATATTTCAAAATGATGAAACCGGCATCCGCCAAACCATTTTCAAATAAATCAACTTCGTTGAAAAATGACTTATATTCTTTATTCGTGCAAAATCCCATTACTTTTTCAACACCAATTCGGTTGTACCAACTTCTGTTAAAAAGAACAAGTTCACCGGAAACAGGCAGATGAGCCGTGTAACGCTGAAAATACCATTCTCTTTCCTGAATATCAGTAGGCTTGCCCAACGCCACTACAATTGTTTCGCGGGGACTTAGGTGTTTTATAATTCTTTTGATCGTTCCGTCTTTACCGGCGGCATCTCTTCCTTCGAGTATAATCAGGAGTTTAAGATTAGAGGAAATCACCTCTTTTTGCAGCTTTACCAACTCTATAAAAAGCTGATGCAGGATTTTTTTCTTTTTCTTTATCATTTTAATCAATCTTTACTCGCTATTATTACGCTTCATTTAATTCATAACATTAAAGTTCTAAAAATCAAATAGAGAAACCATTACAGAACTTGGTAAAGAAATTATACCATTCACCCGTTCTAAATGTATTTTTATCAGCGCCATAAGAATACACTTTATGGTTTAAGTTATCTTACTTTTCAAATCGGATTTTTTTTAAATGAACTGTAAATCATTTACTTATTTGCTAACCTTCCATTGAGGAACTATATTCGCCACGGCGAGCTGCAGCAGCAATTTTCGCACGGCGACTTAATAATTTTTGTGCTTCTTTGACATTTGACTGTTCTCCTTTCCAGACATCCAATGCTGGTTGTTGAATGGCTCTTGCAAAAGAAAAAGCAACAATCCAAGGGAGACGATCTTTAAAATTTTTATTGATGGCATTCAGATGTTCAGCGGCTACTTGAGGCGACTGTCCACCAGATAAAAAAGCGATTGCCGGTACAGAAGCCGGTACAGAAGAACGCAAGCATTTTACCGTGGCTTCAGCGACCTCATCAATACTGTTTTGAATAGGACAACTTTTTCCGGCAACAACCATATTTGGTTTTAAAATGATTCCTTCCAAATCAATTTTAAATTGATATAATTGATAAAAAAGTTTTTTTAATACTTTCTCTGTTACCTCATAACATCGTTGAATAGAATGATTTCCATCCATCAAAACTTCAGGTTCAACAATCGGCACCATATCTACCTCCTGACATAAAGCCGCGTATCTAGCCAAAGCATGAACATTTGCTTTAATGCAGGCATCCGTCGGAATATCATCACCGATCGTAATTACGGCGCGCCATTTCGCAAAATGGGCTCCCATTGTTGTGTATTCCTTTAAACGTTCTCGCAAACCGTCTAAGCCTTCCGTAACCAATTCCTTTGGAAAGCCTGCCAAGGATTTAGCGCCCATATCTACTTTGATTCTGGGAATAATTCCGGCATTCATCAATACTTTCGCCATTGGTTTACCATCATCAGTTTGTTGCCGAATGGTTTCATCAAATAAAATAGCACCGCCAATACTTTCATTCAAACCAGGAGTAGTCACAATGAGTTCACGATATTTTCGGTACATCTCGCTGGTTTGTGGAATTCCCGCTGCTTCAAAACGTTTTTCGCAAGTTGGTGTACTTTCATCCATCGCAAGAATACCTTTTCCATTGGCAAAAATTTGGTCGATAGTATCTTTTAATATTTGTGAATTCATGATTTATATTTTTAATAGTTCATACTCAAAAATCTTTACCATTCTTTTGAAAAGTACTCCCTCACAAAATCATGCTCCTGATTCATAGACATTTTATCTGTTGGTAATACTTCAAATTTTATTTTAGAAAAAAGGTGATTCTTATCTAAAATATTCAACAGTTCAGTTTTAGCGTCGGTAGGACCGAACAATAATACACTATCATAATTCCTGATGATCTCACCCAATTCTTTGTAATATTGAGCGTTATCATGCTGCTCCGTATTGTGCATCGTCTTTTCACTCATTTCTGGAGATTCTACTTTTTCAGCTTCAGTAAATTTTGAAGTCACCACCTTTGTTACCATAGGTTCGGCATATTCAATCAAGTGGGCATGTGAATGATCCATCCAAATGCCTAATCTATTTTTAGTTTCCATTGTGTTGAATTTTTTGTGATTTAAAAAATTATTTTTTGTCTGTATTCTACCATTTCCAAATACAAATTTCAGTAAGATCTTCGCCGTGTTTATGGTCTATCAATCTTGTTCAAAGAAAATCTTGATACTGCACGAACCTCTATTAATCGATAAATTATGCAGATTAATCATTAAGATATTCGTACAAATGATGAGTTAGTTCATCTTTTCAATATCATTATCTTCTTTCATGGGTTTAGGATAATCATCATTTAATTCCTTCTCGAATTCCTTTTCATCTTTTTGATTTCGGATGATAAGAAATACAAGTAATGCAATTGCAAAAACACCAAATATTATTAAAATTGACCAGCTCATTGATTTGATTTTTTACTGAATAAATTAGTTGAGAATTAAAATATCCATCTGCTGAAAATACTTTATCAGTTATCTACTGCAGTAGATATAATCCTTTGATTGTTCCTATACTTTTCTAGTAATACATTCTTTTTAAAGAGTACTGAAAATCAAAAGTAAAGTTGGTACATAACAACCTGAAAAGCGTTATAATATCTGAAATTAAGTTTATAAATTTCACACTTAAAACAATCAGTAGAATTCTTACCCATTCCAATCTGGAATTTGCAAAGTAAATTTTCTTTTGAAAAGCATTGTATTTCAACAGAATACCGAATGTAACACCTTGCTTAAAAGCTGCTTATTCTTTGATTAAAAGTGATTTATTTTTATAATACAATGAGAAACTGATTGAAAAGCTACATTTAACAGCGTGTAATTTTTACTGAATTTTAACTTTACACCTATTAATAGTACATTTCAAAAAGATTAACAATTTGCACATATTTTTGTATCTTTAAACGCTAAAATAATAGGAATAAATCAATAAATAGTCTTTTTGTAAGGTGATTTTATATTATTTACTCTGAATGGTTTTTATATTTAAGCAAAAGCAATTACTTAGGCCATAATTTATTTAAACCATAGAAGAGATTTATAAAAACCCATTTTAATATTGATTTCATTCTTGTCGTAAAAAAAACTAATTTCCAAAAGCTATGTTCATATACATTAAATATATGGTAAGCTTGCGCTGCAAAATGATAGTGAAGCAAGAGCTCCAAAAAATAGGCCTTCATTGCGTAAATGTAGAGCTAGGAACGGTTGAGATTCGAGAGACGATGACCGATTTACAAAAAGAACAATTTCGCAAAAACTTACAAGTCTACGGACTACAACTTCTAGACGACAGACGGAATATTATTATTGAAAAAATCAAAGCAATTATTATTAAAATGGTTCATTATTCCGACGAAATACCCAAAGTAAATTATTCGGATTACATCAGCGAAAAACTGGGATACGACTATACCTATTTGGCCAACACGTTTTCCGAGGTAAAAGGCATCACCATTCAACAGTATATCATATTAAACAAAATTGAAAGGGCAAAAGAACTTTTGATGTATGACGAATTGAATCTGACTGAAATTTCCTATAAACTGCATTACAGCAGTGTCGCCCATTTATCGAATCAATTTAAAAAAATCACTGGTCTCACTCCAACTTATTTTAAAAGCCTTAAAACGAAACGCCTGAGAAATTTAGAGGATTTATAATGAAGAACGAAAACTGCCTTTTCTGCCAATTCTTTATTTATTAAATCTTTTCAAATCTACTTCGGGCATTAGCTTGTTTCCGTTTTCGATGTGCTCATACAGCTCTTTTGAAAAATAACAGCCATTGAGAATTCCTCTTGCTCCTAATCCGTTGAAAATATAAAAATTTTGATGGTCAGGAAGATTCCCTATAATTGGTCGCCGATCTTTTACCGTAGGGCGAAAACCGTAATTCACTTCTTCGATTTCAAAATCGTGTGGATAAAATTCTGAAAGCCCATCTTTTAATTCGATTGTTTTAAAGTCATCAATTTCATTTTCCCTTTCATTAGGATCATAAGTTCCACCGTAATAATAAAGATCTTCATTTAAAGGAAATAGAAAATGTTTCTTTTTTAAAGTATATTGATGATTCAATTTCACTGAAAGCTTTACTTTTAAATGATGTCCTTTATTCGCAATCACTTGAATATTGGTGAAAAACGGATTTTCCCGCACTCCCATTCCTTCGCAGAAAACAATATTTTTAAAATTAAAACCTTCGTACGTCGTACCTTCAATTTTGGTATAATCAAACTTTTTTTTCACTAGCATTTCATGTTCTTCTAAATACGTTGAAATATCTTTAAAAAAGCCATTCACATCTAGCCGAGCAGATTGATTTACTTCACCAGTTCCGAAAGGATTTTTAATAATTCCAAGACTTTCGAAATCTGGATTTAAAAAGGGTTTTAATTCATCAGTTTCGGATTTCATCAACCATAATTGCCTTTCATTTTCATCATGAAAAATACGATGGATTCTTTCTTGAATTAAATAATTCTTACCGGTATAACTTTCAATCTCCGCCATGGTTTTGGTGAGAAATTCTATTTGTTCGGCAGCCATCCAAAAGGTAGTAAACTTCTTCAGTACCAATGGATTTACAATTCCCGCAGAAACTTGAGAAGCACTTTTTTGGTTGGCAGAAAATAAAACAAAAGATTTTTTCTGAAGGATCAATTGATGGGCAAAAAAGAAAGCGGCATAACCGTCGCCAACTATTATATAGTCTATATTTTTCATTGATAATTTAATTTCTAAAAACTTTACTTGAATTCAAAATAAGTTCAAAAAAAACCTGAGTAAAGGTACTCAGGTTTTTGATTATCTTCAAAGGAATTGCTTAATAATTCCACATATCGCTTTCCATTTGTAGGATTTGCGCTTTGATTCTTTCGCTTTCTTCTAGCTGCTCATCGGCATCGTTCGGGATATAATCTTTAATAATTCCATTTCCTAGACCATTATCAGATTTGTAAATAATCGAAGAGAATCTTCTCGCGTTGAGTAAATCATCAAAAGTAATATCTGAAGATAAATTTTTATTGTTAAAAGCAACAGCGTTGGCTAACACCTCTCTCGCATTTGGATAATAAACCCAAAACAAATCGATTAATTCATCTTTAGAAGCTAGTGGCTTTCCGTCTGGTCCAAATATTCCCAATGTAGAAGGATCTTGTCCCATTGCAGCAATACCTAACAATCTGTATTTCATTTGGCTATCTCTACGATCGATATACCACATTCCTTTAATCTTCAGAACCTTTACATTTTCAGTTTTGGTTTCGTAAATATTGGTAAATTCTTTTTTCTCTGCATCTGTTAATTTGCCCACTTCGTTGATTCGATCTATACCTGCATCGCTCATCACAACGTTTTTAATTCGAGATTGGATTGCCTCTGGACTTAATCTGGTCATAAAAAGCTCATCGTCGTAAACCTCCTTAATTCTACCATCATTAATTGCATCAAAAAGGATTTGATAGAGTGATCTATTTTGAGATACTAATCCATCTTCATTATGATAATACGGTTGATTAATCTTATCATTCATATCAATAATTTCCCAAACGACCATACTTTTCAGAACATCTTTCTGCTCGATGAATCCATAATCTAAAGGAGTAACTTTTGTAGAAACCATGGAATCTCCTTTCTTAATTAAGTTTAAATCTCTGTATTTCCTAAATGATTCTGGAGATTTTGCATTTAAAATAGACATTGAAGTTATCGGCGTATCATCTACCTCTACTCCGCCAGCAATTTCTACAGGTACTTCTACAACAGGCTCTGCTACAATAACAGGTTTAGATGCTGCAGTAGTTTTCGTTTTGGATTTCGCTTTCGGTTTTTTCTTGGTTTGGGCTCCAACAGCGCTGAAACTCAAAGCAAGTACTATAAATATGATCTTTTTCATTCTATTTTTTTTCTTATAATTACTAGTAATATGATATCAATAACGTAATTATTGTACATTTATCATAACGTTACCAATATTTTTTAACGTTTGGTTTCCTAGTCCTGTCGCAGTTGCTTGGATATTAAATATGAAAGCCACATCTCCATTTCTTAGACCTTTGGTAAGACTCTCAACTGAGCTCAATGAATTTCCATTTACTAACATGGCTGCTTTTCCTGGAACCTTAAACATAAAACTATTTACGGTAAAGGTAACAGGGAAATCGAAATCTGGCATATTTGCTGTTACTTTCTGATTTGTGATAGAACTTGCAGGCATCGACACAACGGTTTTTCCTTGAACTTCGCCAACTGGTGGCGGCACATTTTTAATTCTAAAAGGGAAAGTTTTAGATATCGTTTCTCCTTTAGGTCCTTTACCTGAAATTGTTAAAGTTGTTGTAGCTCCAGATCCTGGAGTTACCACCCATGTTCCTCCTCCTGTTTTTGAAACACTTGCTCCAGATGCTGATAATGTTGTTTGCGCATTATTTGCTCCCAGAATTGAACCTGAAATTGGATTTGGTAAACCTCTATATAACACTTGCATTTTGTCAGCTGATAATAGGGCACCACTTTCAAAGGCAACTTCCTTTACACCAGGAACAACAGTATAAGGATGACTGTAGGCTAAAGGATGTTCTTTTCCGTTCACATCGGTGAAAGAAATAGTACCTTTAAATACTTGATCTCCTAAAGTGCTTGTATTCAAATTACCAATCCCTTGACCGTTCTGTATGGTTAATCCTGGCATTGATAGTCCTGGTACATTGCTAGAATAGTTCCCGATTGTAACTTTGCCTTTTGCTGGTTCACCTTGAATTACAATCGTTGGTGCAGAAACTATGGCTTCGTAAGCATCAAACTTAATGTCCGCATCTACTTTTTCTTGAAGCATAATAGACAGTGCATCCCCCTGAATTCCTCTTACGGATGATTGAATGACCTCTAAATTAGATAAGGCAGCCACCAAAGGCTGATTATAAAATTTATATTGCAACCAATTTTTACCGTCTTTATGTTTTTCAAATTCGGTAATCATTTGTTTATTGGCTCTTACAACGACCGCTTTCATCAAATTATTTGCACCAAAAGTTTGGTTTACATACTTTTTAAAATCTTCGATTTTTGCTACTAATTCAACTGATGATTCTGATGGTTTTGCTTCGTTGCCATCTTTAAAGAATTTCGACGTGGAGGGTTCTGTATTATTAAGAGCGGCAAAACTTTCCTGAATTTCAGGTTCCTCTTTATTATATCCAACTTCTTCACTTAGTTGCCTCTTCAAATTCTCTATCATATTTACCAAATCATTCGCTTTCGTTTCTAACCCTTGATATTGGTTTAATGGCGCTGTAAAAGTCTCTGGTGTATTTTTCGCTTTATCTTCTAAAGCTTGTTTAAAAATGGAATTATTATTTTCTGTTAGTCCTCTGGTATCCTCCAAGGAACCAGTAGTATCTATATAGGATCTGATTATTTCTTGATCAATCTGCATTGCAAGCATCGCAATGAAGACCAGATACATCAAGTTGATCATCTTCTGCCGCGGTGACTGTTTTCCTTGTGCCATTCTAGTAAATTTCGTTAATGATTATAAATTCTAAATAATAATGGTACAAAAACTATGATTTCATTGCGCTAAGCATTCCGCCATAAACTTTATTAAGGCTATTAAGGTTTGAAGTTAATACTGATAATTCTTCGTTAAACTGCGCTGAGTGGGCAGCAGATTTCTGCATATCTTCCACATATTTCTTGCTAAATTCAGTTTGGGTTTTTCCATGTTCCAATTGAAGAGCATATAATGCATTCACACTTTCAAGATGACTTGCCGCCAACATCAATTGATCATTATATTTTTGTGTAGCACCTGTAACATCAACCGTTTGGTTAATTTGATCTACAGAAGCTGAAAATTTATCAATTCCCGTTCTCAATCGATCAAATAAATTAACATCCAATTTAGCATCAGCAAGCATTTTATCTAATTTATCGGATAAGGATACTTCTAGCTCTTTTATTTCTGCTAATTGCATAGATCCACTTACATGTTTTGGATTTGGAGTTGCATCCCTATCTAATAATTCTGGATATACATTTTCCCAGGCATAACTATTTTCTGCTGAGTCAGGAAAAAATGCCATAAATAGGAAAACCAAAACTTCTGCTCCTAAACCAATGCCTAACATCAAGTTACCACCCAATGGACCAATATTCCAGTGAGTCATTTTAAATAAAGCTCCTAAAAGCACGATCGCAGCAAAAAATGAATAGATAAAATTTGTAAGATTAGATTTATTTTTAAACATGAGTACTGAATATATTTAGTAATTATTAATATTTGTTTGTTTTTTTAATTTGTTCTCTTCTTGTACTTAACCGTTCCTTCTGGAATATCTTGTACTGTTCTAAAGCCAATATAACTTCTTGCAGAATCTTTCATTTCGTAATCTCTTGATCCTGTCATTAATAAATATCCTATATCTTTCCAAGATCCACCTCTTACTGTTTTTTTAGGTTCTCTGTACGCTTGATTTGATAAATAAGGATTCAAGGTTGAAGCAAATTGATAGGTTGAATTGTTGTAAGGAGACTCAGTCCACTCTGCTACGTTCCCTGCCATATCATAAAGACCGAAACCATTTTTAGGGAATTTCTTAACGGGTGCAGTATAGGTATAATTTCCTTTTTTCTCATCTTCAATATAATTACCTCGCTTAGGTTTAAAGTTGGCTAGGTAACAACCTCGGTCATCTTGTAGATAAGGCCCCCCCCAAGGATAAGTCGCATTTTCTTTACCACCTTTGGCTGCATATTCCCACTCAGCTTCTGTTGGAAGACGGAATGACATTGCTTTTTGCTTTTTTTGACTCTCATTCCAATCCGATTTTGCTTTAGATCTATAATTACAAAAAGCTCTAGCCTGGTCCCAAGTCACCCCCACCACAGGATAATCCTTATAAGCACTGTGCCAAAAATAGCCATCATACAAAGGTTCGTTATAGGCATAATTAAAATCTTTTAACCAAACCGTGGTATCCGGATATACTGCAATACTTTCTTTTTTCAAATATTTAGCACCTCTTGATTTATCTTTAACAGCAGACTCAATATCTTCCCATTTGTAAGCATACTTCAATTTTCTGGTATCGATAATTCTCTCATTATTGATTCTCTCTGCTGGTGGAATATACACTGATTCTAAAATCTCTGCATATTGAGCATCTGGATAATTTGAAGTTTTCCATTGCAAAGGAACGCTCCAATCCAATTTTTTAGATTCATCGTAACCATCTCTGCCACCTTGAGATTCCATGAACTCTTGGTAAGCATTTGGATTGCCTGCCTTCTTAGAAGCATAGGCAAAATTACCAATTCCTGTTCCGCCGCCATCTCCAGCTGCTTCAGCTAACAAAGATCGCACAACACTATCACGAACATAATTGATAAAAACTCGGTACTGTGCATTTGTAATTTCAGTTTCATCCATAAAAAAGGAAGAAACAGTAACAGTTTTAAGTGGTGCTTTTTCTGGAGTATTGGTAAAATCCTGATCAGCAAGTCCCATTACATATGAACCGGCAGGAATAGCAACCATACCGTAAGGTCTTATTGAAACAAAAGATTTGGACTTGTTTTTGGGCACCAACTCTCCTTTTATTCCAGGTTTTCCAGCAGAGGTTCCTCCTCTTTTTGAACAAGAGATAACAACTGATGCTGATATTAATATAAGAAATATTCTTTTCATGCTATTTTATAAAAATTAAGCGGTAAATATATAATATTTTGAAAAAACAATTGTGATTTTTTTTCCAAAACGTAAAAATGTTTGTATTATTTTACAAGCGATTACTTTTTTATTCTACAGTAACAGATTTTGCAAGGTTTCTTGGTTGGTCAACATTGGCACCACGGTACACTGCAATATAATAAGCTAATAATTGTAACGGTACTGAAGCGATAATCGGCGAGAAACATTCTGATGTTTCTGGGAATTCGATCACATAATCTGCTACGGAAGAAACCTGTGTATCCCCCTTATTCACCACTGCGATAATTTTTCCTTTTCTGGCTTTAATTTCCTGAACATTACTCACAATCTTGTCATAGTGACCTTGTTTTGGCGCTATAATTACAATCGGCATATTTTCATCGATCAATGCAATTGGCCCGTGTTTCATCTCAGCAGCTGGGTATCCTTCTGCATGAATGTACGAAATCTCTTTCAACTTTAATGCACCTTCTAGCGCTGCAGGGAAATTATATCCTCTTCCTAAATAAAGGAAATTTTGAGCATCTATAAAATCTTTCGCTATTTCTTTGGTGATTTCGTGGGTGTTTTCTAAAACTTCCTGCACTTTTTGTGGAATGGTATCCAACTCCGTAATGAGTCGCATGAACTCTTGATTGCTCAAATGCCCATTATGTTTTCCTAATTTTAAAGCAATCAAAGATAGAACGGTCAATTGTGCAGTAAATGCTTTGGTGGAAGCCACGCCAATTTCCGGACCTGCATGGGTGTAAGAACCTGCGTCAGTAACTCTAGAAATAGATGAATCTACAACATTACAAATCCCATAAACGAAAGCCCCTTTCTCTTTCGCCATTTTAATAGCAGCCATTGTATCGGCAGTTTCACCTGATTGAGAAATCGCAATTACGATATCTTTTTCAGAAATGATTGGATTTCTATATCTAAATTCAGAAGCATATTCTACTTCTACAGGAATTCTTGCAAATTCCTCAATCAAATACTCTCCGATGAGACCAGCATGCCAAGAAGTACCACAAGCGATAATGGTGATTTTCTGCGCTTGGTTTAATCTTTCCAAGTTATCCCAGATTCCAGCCATTTTGATGATCCCTTCCTCTACCAACAATCGTCCTCTTAAAGTATCATGAATAGATTTTGGCTGTTCAAAAATTTCTTTTAACATGAAATGTTCATAACCTCCTTTTTCAATCTGCTCCAAACTCATTTTTAATTGTTGAACTTCTGGAGTAATTTTTACATTATCTTTAATATTTCTAATATCAACACCATTTTCTAAAGAAATGGTTGCCATGTGTCCTTCTTCTAAATAAACTGCTTCTTTTGTAAATTCAACAAAAGGAGAAGCATCGGAAGCAATAAAATATTCATTGTTTCCTAGGCCAATTGCTAAAGGTGATCCTAATCTCGCAACAACTAATAATCCTGGGAAATCTTCATGCATCACGGTAATTGCATACGCACCAAAAACTTCATTTAAAGCATAACGAACTGCGGTTGGGAAATCCATTTCCTTATTAACATCCATTATATATTGGATGAGATTTACCAGAACTTCTGTATCTGTTTCTGAATGAAAGACGAATCCTTTTTCAGTCAACATAATTTTCAGCGTATCATAATTTTCGATAATGCCATTATGAACCAATGCTATTTTTCCGTCATTTGAAAGATGAGGATGTGAGTTTTTATCACTAGGAACGCCATGAGTTGCCCAACGGGTATGCCCCATTCCGACATGAGAGGTACCTGCTAAATCTTTTGAAATCGCAACCAAATCGTCAACTTTCCCTTTCGTTTTTGAAACACTAAAAACTGAATTATTATTTTCGAGCACAATTCCCGCACTATCATATCCTCTATACTCTAATCTGCGAAGTCCGTTGATCACAACTTCATACGCATCTTGAAAACCAGTATATCCTACAATTCCACACATATTAATATCTTATTTTTTTAGTTACCGTTTTTCTAATTATTGTTTTTGTCCGTAAGTCAGAATTAATTTTACACTTTTATCATTTGCCAGATTAGTAAGATCTGTACCTACAAATACTGCTCTGTCAGGAGTATAGCTTCTCGTATTAAAATTCTGAGCCCCTAAAGCTGAATATAAAGATCCTAGTAAATTGCCACCTGCATCTGTGGTATAAGCACCTACATTTAATACTAAATCATAATTTGGAGCTTCTTTTTCAATAACATTTTTGAAAGTCTGCGTAATTCCAATATCATAATACGCTGGATTTTTTTCTAAATCGTATGCTTTCACCAAATTATAAATTCCAGTACCATATAAAGCACTCATATCCGTAAGAAAATCATTCAGATATTCTGGTTTACCGGGTTCAGGAGTTAAATTTCTTTGTCTTACAACAAAATAATTAGGCTTTTTATAGGTATTCGACCAGTTAGCTACATCAGTATAAATACGAATTTTAGCTGAAATAATACCAATCTTATTATTGTTAAATAAAGTTCTGATATTCGCTACAGTTTCTTCTGGAACTCTAAGCCCTATCCCAGGGCCACCCATACCTTGCGCAAAAAGTTTATCATCTCCTGTTAATTGGTTTGAGGTATCAATAGCAGTTGCAGAAGATGTCCCAGCTCGATTAAAAACTATTTGATTAAAGTAAGCATTAGAAGCACCCATATTCATCATGTAAACAGATTGCTCTCTGGTCGTTACCCCATTATTAACCTGATCATTTTTGTAATAAAGATTAAGCTCTACTGTGGTTGGATCGAAATTAAGTAGATACCCATCGTTTTCATCAACAGCAACCTTAATCCCTTTAAAATATCTGATAAACGAAGCTGCATCAGAAAGATCTGGAGAAGATGCCTTATTAATAATCTTATTTGCGAAAAACGTACTGTCTAATGGAATTCTAAGTGCTGCACTTCTTTCAAACAATACTGTATCATCACCATCTTTCGTAACTTTTACCAAATGAACATTTCCGTCAAAAGTTTTTGAACCAATCTGCGCTCCTGTATTCACCACTTTATTAGAATACACGATATCAGCATTTGAACCTAAGAAATCGGTCACTTCATAAACTTTAAAGTTCAAAAGTGTTTTACCCGAAATTTTGGTATTCCCATATTTAATTACTGGATATGTGCTAACAACTTTTTTTGCAGGCACCGCACCTTGAGGAAAAATATAATCTTCGTTGGTTACTGTGGTAACAGAATCTGCGGCGTATTGTGGCTTTATCACCAACACTGCTGAATCAAGTTTTGCATTAGTCCCAAAATCTGGATTTGAGCCAACCAGTCGAACTTGTGTAACGTAGGATGATTTCTGCAATCCAAATTGCGATTCCGAAAAGGCTCCCAAAGTTGCTGTCTGCAGTCGTGCTGCATCGGTTCTTATTGAATCGTGATTATTGGAATTATAAGCGATAATCGGGTAAGATGCTTCTGTACCTTGTGCTCCGTTTTGAAAAAATTGTGAACCCAATTGATCTGCATCCGGTTCACAATTTACTAAAATTAAACTCCCAATTACTAATGTTGCAGTAATTTTGAATAATTCTTGAATATTTCTTATCATTAAATATAAATTGATTTAGTATAACTTGTTGATTGATTCCGCGTCTATATATTCGGATTTGGCAGTTTTGGTTTCAGCAAAAGCTTTATTAAGATCCTCTTCTAGGAACTCGTCACCTTTGATTACTAAATCAACCATATCAATACTTTCGATTACGAAACTCTGAAAACTTGGTTTTTTAAACGCTTTTAAGTCGGTAATATTATCGAACTTCATTTTTTCTTCTATAGACCCAGATAATGCCATATCCTCTTCATTATAAACAGAAAGAACTATTTTGGAATCATTAAAATAAGAATCATTTTTATAGAAAGTCTTTAAATACACAGGGATAAATGAGGCCATCCATCCATTAAGGTGAATCACATCTGGAACCCAATTAAGTTTCTTGATGGTTTCGATCACTCCTCTGGCAAAGAAAATAGCACGTTCATCATTATCGGTGAAAGGCTGCCCTTCATCATCAATATAGAATTGTTTTCTTTTGAAATATTCTTCATTGTCGATAAAGTAAACTTGTAATCTCTCTCCAGGTAATGAAGCTACCTTAATAATTAAAGGTTGATCCAAATCATTAATAATAATATTCATTCCGGATAGACGAATTACCTCATGCAATTGAAATTTTCTTTCGCTGATTTGGCCAAATTTTGGCATAAACACTCTCACATCATTTCCGTCTTGGTGCATTTTGAGAGCCATCTTACTCACCATTGTCGCCATATTGTTATCTTCCTGATAAGGAGACATCTCCGTGGTTACATATAAAATCTTTTGGTTCGGCATAAATTCTAACTTTCTTCTAAATTTTTGGGCAGAATATTCTACAAGGCAAATTTACGAAATTTTAATGTAATAATTTTTAATTAACATTATTTAAGATTAATACCTAAGAAAATCGACATTATTCGAAAAAAAAATTAAAATCTATTATCACTGTTTACAAGAATTTGTTATTTTTACAAGGACAATCTAATTAATTATGAAAATCTTCAGAGACAAAAAAACTCTTATAGACTATGTTGAAAGACAGAAAGAAATGGGCAAAAGAATCGGGTTTGCTCCTACGATGGGCGCATTACACCAAGGTCATCTTTCCTTATACAAAATAGCCAATACAGAAAACGATCTAGTTATCTCCTCTATTTTCGTAAACCCTACCCAATTCAATAACCCTGATGATTTAAAAAAATACCCCAGAGATATCGAACGAGATATTATGTTATTGAAGAACACAGGAATTATTGATGCCGTATATCTCCCAGAAGTTGTCGATTTATATCCCGACGGATTAAAAAGCAAATCTTACGATTTTGATGGCCTGGAAAATGAAATGGAAGGAAAGTTTCGTCCCGGACATTTCGATGGAGTAGGAACCGTAGTTGAAGAATTGTTGCGCCAAGTAAAACCCGATAATGCCTACTTCGGTGAAAAAGATTATCAACAACTGGCAATCATCCAAAAGTTGGTAGATAAATTACAACTCCCCGTGAAAATTCATGGCGTTGCAATCTATCGTGAAGAAAATGGACTCGCCATGAGTTCCCGAAACGAAAGATTGAATCATATCCAAAGAGATGCAGCCAAAGTGATTTACGAAACTTTACTCAAAGTAAATGATTGGTTTCACCTCATTACCGTTTCAGAAATAAACAAACGTGTAAAAGACATTTTTGATGACAAACGCGGAATGACTTTAGAATATTTTGAAATCGCCGACGAAAAAACTTTAAAAGAAACCGATTTCTTTTACAAAGATAAAAAATACCGCGCCTTTATTGTCGTAAATGTGGGCGTAGTGCGATTAATTGATAATTTGCATTTGGACTAAAAAGTATGCAAACAACAAAAGTCTTCCTAATAAGAAGACTTTTGAACACCAAATCACAAAATATTAATATGAAAAAAAAATTACTTCCGAAAAAGTAATTTTGTGACCCGGCTGGGATTCGAACCCAGGACCCATACATTAAAAGTGTATTGCTCTACCAGCTGAGCTACCGAGTCGGTCTTTTTTATGAGTAATGAGTAATTGGCAATAAGCAATTTAACATTACTCATTTATTGATTACCCATTGCTGATGTTGTGTGCCTGCGACTGGACTCGAACCAGCACATCCTTAGGAAACCACCCCCTCAAGATGGCGTGTCTACCAATTTCACCACGCAGGCAAAAAAAATCCGTAAAAACATACGGAGTTTTTTCGCTTGTGACCCGGCTGGGATTCGAACCCAGGACCCATACATTAAAAGTGTATTGCTCTACCAGCTGAGCTACCGAGTCGGTCACCTTTTAAATCTGAAC
>NZ_JBAVFG010000074.1:0-17420 GCF_049588135.1 Kaistella sp.
GGCTAAGACAGTTGAAGATTTTAACAAACGAAGACTTCGATCCAGTAATATTACCGTGGTGATAAGTATTGCATTGGTGTTGTTTTTATTGGGATTAATGGGATTAATCCTCATTAATGCTCAAAAATATTCTGATTATATCAAGGAACAGTTGGTAGTGAATGCTTATTTTGACGAAAACTATGATGCAAAAGATTCTGTGAAAATCGCAAAATTGGAGGCAGAAACTTTTAAGAAAATTCAGGCATTAGGTCCTGTAAAAAAAGCAACTTATATTTCCAGAGAAATGGCAGCCCAAGAAGCTAAAAAAAGTATGGGTATTGAAAGCAGCGCATTGTTTGATGCAAATATTTTCCCATCTTCAATCGAAGTTGCTTTGAAACCAGAATTTGTAGATCCTTCAAAAATAGATGAAGCGATTAAACAAATTAAATCGACTCCTGGAATTATCGACGTGAAAAATAATAGTACTTTGATGGTGGAAGTTTATAATAACCTCACCAATATTATGAAGTGGATTTTAGGATTTTCAATCTTGTTTTTAATCTTAGCGATTGTATTGATTAATAACTCGATTCGTTTGAAAATATTCTCTAAAAGATTCATTATCAAAACAATGCAATTGGTTGGTGCTAAACGCCGTTTCATTTTAAAACCTTTTATCAAAGAAGCAATTATCCTTGGAATGATTGGCGCAGTAATCGGTTTAGTTGTATTATTTGGCGCATGGTATTATTTCATTACCCAAATCGGAACGCCATTCGCACAAGACAATAATCAATTGATTATGCTCGTTATAGGTATTTTCTTGCTTGGCATTTTCATTACCGTTGTCAGTACTATTTTTGCAACATGGCGATTCCTAAGATCCAATGTTGATGATTTATATTATTCTTAAAAATGAGCAAAAAAAATAAACAATTCTCGGCTGATTCGATTGGTAAATCCGTAGAAGTTTCAGAAAGTAATCCTTTCTATTTCGGAAAAGAAAATTACAAATTAATGTTAATTGGTTTGGCATTAATCCTCGTTGGATTTATTTTAATGATGGGTGCAGATGCCAATACCGTGGACGGTAAATACGATCCAAATGTGTGGAACGAAGGTATTTTCTCGATTCGCCGTATTCGAATAGCACCAATGTTCGTCATTGCTGGATTCGTCGTTGAAGTTTATGCAATTCTGAAAAGAAAGAAAAAATAATTAATTTTTCACAATACATCACTTTGTCAAGGTTTTAATCTTTGACAAAGTTTTTTTTTAATATCAATTTATATGGATTTATTCAAAGCAATCATCATTGCAATTATCGAAGGACTAACCGAATTTCTTCCAGTTTCATCAACCGCACACATGGGTTTTACCGCAGCCTTGATGGGCATGGAAGAAACAGAATTCCTAAAAATGTTTCAGGTTTCCATTCAGTTCGGTGCCATCTTAGCCGTTGTTTTTGCCTATTGGAGAAAGTTCTTGAATTTCCAAAATTTAAAATTTTATTATAAACTGGCTTTTGCCGTAATTCCAGCTTTGGTTTTAGGCTATCTTTTCGATGATAAAATTGAGGCAATTTTGGGTAATCAAATAGCAATATCTGCCGTATTAGTACTTGGTGGAGTCGTTTTACTCTTCTCAGATTCTTGGTTTAAAAATCCAACAATTGATGATGAAAAAGACATGTCGATTAAGAAAGCAGTTATCGTTGGTTTCTGGCAATGTCTGGCAATGATGCCTGGGACGAGTAGGAGTGCAGCTTCAATTATCGGTGGAATGTCACAAGGTTTGACTCGAAAAGCGGCAGCAGAATTTTCATTTTTCTTAGCGGTTCCGACGATGTTGGCCGTTACCGTTTACTCTATTTTTGTAAAAACTTGGGGCAAAGAAACTGCATCACCGATGAAAGGATATGAGATGATTCTATCTTCTTCCGATAACATTATTGCCTTTGTTGTTGGGAATGTAGTAGCGTTTATAGTAGCGTTAATCGCGATAAAATCGTTCATCGGGTTACTCAATAAATACGGTTTCAAACCTTGGGGTTGGTACCGGATTATTGTGGGAATCTTTTTATTGATTTATTTTACGCAGTTTCAATAATTGATCTGGGCAGACATTTCCGCCCTCCGTTCCCGCTTTTTTGCCTCCACTTTGTTGCAGCAAAAAGAGCTCCACTCAGGTCGGGCTGCAAAGCAGAACTACTCACCAATTTAGTTTAAAAAATGACTGATACCGATTTCTTAGAAGGACAAATAATACTTCTCGACAAACCTTTGGATTGGACGAGCTTTCAAGCCGTAAATAAACTGAAATATAAACTTAAAAGTGAATTTAATCTTCCGAAAAAATTTAAGATTGGTCACGCCGGAACTTTGGATCCGCGGGCAACAGGGCTTTTAATTATTTGCACCGGAAAGTTCACCAAGATTATTCCTGAAATCCAGGATGCGCCGAAAGAATATTTCACCGAACTCAAAATTGGCGTGCAGACAGAATCTTACGACACCGAAAAACCAGAAATTCTTCAACAGGATATTTCAAATATTACAGAAGTTAAGATCAAGGAAACTTTAAATAAATTTCTCGGTGAGATCGATCAGAAACCTCCCATTTTTTCCGCTATTAAAATTGAAGGAAATCGCGCTTATGATTTAGCAAGAGCCGGAAAAGAAGTCGAAATGAAATCAAGAAAAACGACCATTAATTATATCAAAGATATTGAAATAGAATTGCCGTTTGTTCGATTTACTGTTGGCTGTTCAAAAGGAACTTATATTCGAAGTTTGGCGCACGATATTGGTCAGGATTTAAAAGTCGGCGCATATTTAACCAATTTAAGAAGAACAAAAATCGGTGATTATTCCATCGAAAATGCTTCATCTAAATTTTTGGAAAATGAGTTTCGTTTTGAAAATTTCGGCAAAATAGATGGAGTGAATTAAATGGTGAATGGTGAACGGTGAATTTTTTAAGAATGGTAAATAAGGTTATTCCTGAAATCGTTGGTGTAAAGTATAAAAAAATTAGAATAATTCAAATATGAAAAAAATAGTTCTCCTATTTTTACTGTTTTCAATTTTTGTTTTTAGTCAGGAAAAAAAAGAAAAAAGACCTATTCAGGGTTTTTACTTTTCTCCAGAAGTAAGTGCAGGATTTAATTTGTCGAATATGATTAAAGAAAATCGAGATAGAGACAACAATCCGAACAATCCTCCTGTGAATTATCCCAATGATTTTTCTTACGGAATTTCAGCAGTGGCAGGATTTAACTTTATCCCGAATTTGTCTTTAGGTGGCGGATTAAAATATACTTATACCGTAGATAATTTTCATATTTTGTATGGAATTATTCAACCTAAAATTCTCTTGAATGTCGATGATGGTGAACCTGTTTTTATAGATTTAACTTACGGATTTCAGTTGAATAAATCGGTGGTTGACCATTCGGATTTATATGGAATTAAAGTGGGAAAATTGGTTTCTCACACTAAGCGATTAAGTCAGCAAGGCGGCTTTTATTTGGAAGGTCAACAATTAGGAAATACAGGAGTTACCTTTGTGGGCGTATTTTACGGATTGACGATCTTCAGTAACAAAAATTATAATGAGTATGGAAAAGACTAGAATCAATAAATACCTTTCAGAAGTTGGTTTTTGCTCGCGCAGAGAAGCTGACCGACTTTTAGAACAGGGAAGAATAACCATTAATGGAGCAGTTCCGGAAATGGGAACCAAGGTTTCTGACGACGATGAAATTTTGGTTGACGGAATTAATATTAAAAAAACAGAAGAAAAACCCATTTATATCGCTTTGAATAAACCGGTTGGCATTGTCTGTACCACCGATACCAAAAGAGAACGAGACAATATTATTGAATTCGTTAATCATCCGAAAAGGATTTTCCCGATCGGCAGATTAGATAAACCGAGTGAAGGTTTAATTCTTTTGACCAACGATGGAGATATCGTCAACAAAATCCTCCGCTCAAGAAATAACCACGGTAAAGAATATATTGTAAGAGTTGACAAACCCATCACACCGAAATTCTTGATGCAGATGCGTGGCGGAATTCCAATTTTAGATACCGTGACCAATAAATGTGAAGTAGAACAAATCGATAATTTATCTTTCAGAATCGTTCTTACCCAAGGTTTAAACCGGCAGATTCGCCGGATGTGTGAATTTTGCGGTTATGAAGTTAAAAAGCTGAAAAGAATCCGTGTTCTGAATATTAAGCTCGACCTTCCGATCGGCAAGTGGAGGGATTTAACCGACGCGGAAGTCAACGAGTTAAAAGCACTTGTGTCGGATTCTGATAAAACGGTTGATTAATATTTTTCTTTTAAATAAAGATAAGCCGTTAAATATTTGTTCAGTCGTTTCATGTCCCGTTCGGTGATGGGATGATTAAATCTGGTTAAACTCATATTATCCTGCAAATCATTTAGTTTTACCGAAACCGCCAGTTTTGATTGTTCAGTCTTTTTTATAAATTCCATATAATCGATATCAGTTGGGTTTTTCGTAATGCATTTTATGGCGAAAATTACCTCTTCCGAAAATCCTTCTTCTATTAAAATTTCATAGGTGATTTCGGGGCAGTCTTCAATCACATCGTGCAATGCACCAACGATTTTTTCATCGTATGTTCTTCCTGCATTCATCACGCGCATCACGTGACCGATGTATGGAGTTCCGAATTTATCAGTTTGTCCTTTATGTGCTTTTTGAGCTAGTTTAATGGCTTTGTTGAGCAGTTCTTCTTTCGTCATTTTGTTTTAATTAAAGGGTGAAATTCGATTTTAAATATAAGTTGATTTTTTGAAATACGTTCAATATAACCCAGCGAAACTTTAAGAAATATTGGTGGGTTTCGAAAGCATTTTTACTTTCTTATTCAGCTCCTCTAAAAGTTGTAATTGCTTTTGCTGAATTTCACAAAGATGTTTATACTGATCGATAATCGAAAGATCCACTTTCTCATGAAGATTTCTGATTTCAATTTCTGATTTCAGATTAATCATATAATCACTCGTAGCTCTTGTACGATCTTTTGCTTCCTGGCGGTTTTGGCTCATCATAATAATCGGCGCCTGAATTGCAGCAATACACGAAAGAATAAGATTTAGAAGGATATAAGGATAAGGATCAAAGCTTTTGTTATGCATTACTTGTGTATTGTAAAAAATCCAAACGATTAGAATTACTGCGAAAATGATAATAAATTTCCAGCTTCCTCCAAATTTTGCAACTTGATCTGAAAGTTTTTCGCCTTGGGTTCTTTCTTCCTCTTTGTCTTCAATAATTGAAGTAATAAGGGTTTCTTCATCTAAGGCTTTATGAATGATTTCATGCATTTTCTGAAGTTGTTCGTCTTCATTTTTCAGCAAGTCAAGAACATATTTTTTATTTTTCATATTTAAAATTCTATAGAATAAAAGTAAGCGTTATTTTTTAATAAAATTTATTGAAGCCAGAATTTGTGCAAAAGAACCACTACAATAATTCCGATTCCTGTAATTGAAATACCGAAAAGAATTTCTGCGGCTAATTCCAAACGACGAGTCCAAGTTTCGCTTTTACTTTTAATAGAAAAAAAAGAGAGCATAACCGAAACACAGAGCAATGCTGCGACAATGCTTGTGAATTCATCTAAAATAGAATTTACCGTTGCCGAACTGATGTGGAGTGAAGTAATTACAATCAGGCAAAATCCCAGTAGATTAGATGCAGTTGGGAGAATGTGTTGTGAGGTTTTGTTGGCCATTCCGATAATTATTAAAAATATTTGATAAGAGAATCTGCAAGCATTTTGGTTTTGCCTCCGAAATGATGATCGCCTTGAAGATGAAGAAATTGATAATCTTTCAAAGTGATTTCATTTTTGGGGAAATATTCTTTTTCAAGATCACTTACCACTAAAGTGAAAGGTACATTTTTTAGATGATTAATTTCATTCACAACACTATAACCGTATTCCATGTGTCCAGTGACATATTCTTCAAGATGAATCTCGAAATCATTTACCCTAGACGGTCCGATGATAATTAACTTCTGAATGTTTTTCTGAAAATCACGATCAAAACGGTTATAAATAAATGGTGCAACATCTGCTCCGTAAGAATATCCAATGATGATTATTTTTTTATTAATACGATTTTGAATAATTTGTTTAAGATAATTTTCGGTGTCTTGCGAAGCTTGTAAAGGCGTCTTTTTTTTCCAGAAATATTTTTTGGTATTAAGGGCAAAAACATCATAACCATACCGATGAATTTCTTGTGCAAATGTTTTTGAAAAAGTATTGAAACCACCATCACCACTGATATAAAAGACAATAGGTTTGTCACTATTGCCATTCCATTCAACTACAGGAAAAGAATCACTATTCAGGCAAGAAAAGAGCAAGAGCAATGAAAATAGACTTAAAACTTTTGCCAACTTTTTCATTTTGGTTTGGTGATTTTATTTAAAGCTGCAGGAATTTGCAATAAATCAAAATCATTGCCATAAATCAAATATTTGTTTTCCCATTGATCGGCATATTTTTCTTTAAAATCTCGCAAACTTTGATATTGTTTAAAACTCCCGATTCGGTTGTAAACAAATTTGAGTATCTCCTCCGCCGTATTGTCGGGTTGTTTAATTCCCGCCAAAGGTGTTAAGCCAAGATTGATATACAATATTTTTTTTGCTTTCGCATATTCCACTAGTTTTACAATCATCGCATCCATACTTCCATTCGGCGCATTCACAGTTTTTCGGATCAAATCATAAGTGCATTCTTCTGGTGCAAAATCTGGGATGATATTAAGAAAAGCTTCAATCTTTCCTATTTCATTTTTAATGACGATTAAATCCTGCTTTTTTATTTCAGACCGGTCAAACATTCCTTGCGAAAAGACCATTTCTTCCTTATTGAATTCCTTCAGCCATTCATCTGAAATGCTTTGAATTTCATTGAGTATTTCTTCATTTTGAGGCTGAAGAATAATTTCTGAAGTATAACCTTTTTTGACTAAAGTATTCAAACCGTTTCTCAATGATTTTCTATCTTTTCCCTCTAGTTTAAAGGTTTCAGTATTCATGATCGCTTCTTGGCCGATAAATAATTGCTGTTTTTTTAAGGGTTTAAATAGAAATAAACTTTGTTCGTCAATTCTGTAATACACCGATTTTAAACCATTTTCTCTACAAAAATCTTCGAACTCTTCAATCATTTTTTCTTTATGTTCTTCTCCACAAACTGGTTCTTCGAGTACGAAGGCAAATTGATTTGCAATCCTATAAGAAACAAAACCTTCAACCTCATCAGAAAAATACAATTGTTTTTCTTTTCCTATTTTAAAGAAATCCAGCGACGAAGTTCCGTACATTTTTACTAAATTTTGTGCCTCTTCAAAATCGCTGAAACTTTCTTCATCATTGATTAATCTCCGAACATTAAAGACGGAAAAAATGAGCAACAACCAGGAAATAATTCCGAAAAAATAATTGATGAATTCAAAATCTTTGGCAAATCCAGTTCTTGGAATAAGCCCATTATTTTGAAAAAGCAGAAAACTATTAAGCGTGTAATATAGAGATTCTTCCCACGTAAAGTCGACCCCGAAGTGGCGCTTATCAATAAAGTAAAAACTTAGAAAATTAAATAGAATTACAGCAGCAAAAAGTCCTAGAAACCAAGAAAAGCCGAGTTTTAGATATTTTTTGTTCGTCTTTAAAACATACTCCTTTCTGCTTACAATTAACATGAAAATAATAATCAAAGCAACAATTGATTCTTCATAATCAAGCGCTTTGAATAGGTTTCCAAAAAAAGAGATAATGGCAAGGAAGAGTGCAAAATACCATCCTCGTTTTAAACCACGAAAAAGATAAGCAGAGGTTACCACCAAAAGAATTCCCGCAATTAAGGTCAGGATTTTTGAAATATGCATCGTATCTTCCGAAAGATAAATTTTTCCGATTTTCAGTCGATCTGCAAGTGGAGGAGTAATCACCGAAATAATGTTGACGAGTCCTAGAATAAAGATCGAAAGTGCAGGAAAGATTCGGGCAACGATTTTTCTGCCTTTCCACACAAAAGCAAAAAGTCCCAATAACAAAGGAAGCCAAAATTCAAATACCCTATACAATAAAGTAATTCCTAAACCCTCACTGTGCGAAAAACCGAAATTTGCCAATATAAAAATCAAGGTAAATTCTACCGCACCCAAACCTCTTAGAAAAGGCGAAACCAACATCAGCAAAACTGAAATGGTATAACCAACTGCCGCTGCCGAAAACGAACCAGTTGCACCAAATGCAAACATGGCAATCAATAAGTGAAAAATCCCACAAAATTCAATTAAAATGGAAATGAAGATCGTTAACATGAAATATTTTGTAGAGATTTTGCCACCGAAAATCTCATCAATACTACTGGCTTTTTTGGGGAAATGTCTTTTTAGGAATTGATACAATATCCCTTTTGTATGCAGAGAATTTGCCATCCAAAAAACTAAAGTGATAAAAACTCCAACTGCAATTAACCAGAATCCAGATTTCCCGAAATCTTTATTCATTACTGCAGCATAGCCTACGACCGGAATGCCTACCAGAAAAACGGTGAGGATCCCAATAAATCCGTAAATAGCACTGGCCTTATGAATACTGTTTTTATCAAAGTTTTGCCGTTTCATCTGACGCGGCGTGTAGGCTAGGGAACTGATACCGCCAGCAGGTAGAAAAATACTCAGGAAATTTCTTTTTAGAAATAATTCTATCGCACCAGAAAGTTTTAAGTGTACACCAACAGCACGAAAACTGGTAACATACATCAATGATTGCAGAAGAACGTATATGAAAGTGAGTAAAATTCCTGCCGCAATCCACAGCGGTTGCGCTTGTTTGATTTGGGGAATAATAGCTGCCATTTCTGTTCTTTCACTTCTAAAAAAAACGAAAGCGAGAAAAAGAATCAGAACAGCCAGGATTTCCTGCCACCGAATTTTTGAAATTATTTTACGGAAAGAAATTTTCTTAAGTTTACTCATCGGTTAGATTTTCGGTTGGGACTTTTGTTTCACTGATATAGCTGATTACCGAAATTACAGCGGCAAACAATAGCTATATTCTATTCGTAAAAATAGTGTTTATCATCTCGCTGTGAAAATATTTTTTCATTAAAAAAATAAAAATTAGTCCTACTGAAAAAAAAAAGATATTTGGAATGTCAGAGAAAATGTTCTGTGCGATTCTAGGATTTATTATTCATATCTCAGGGCGTCAATAGGATCCAATTTAGATGCTTTCAGCGCGGGATAATAACCAAAAAACACACCAGTTAGCGCACAAACAAAAAAAGAAAGAATAATAGATGATTCGGTGATAAAAGTTGGCCAACCCAGAAATTTGGTTACTATTTTCGTAACAGAAATTCCCAATATTACACCAATTAAACCACCAGTAACACTAATCATAATGGCTTCAATTAAAAACTGATACAGAATGTCTTTTCCACGTGCACCGATGGACATTCGCAGACCGATTTCTTTGGTTCTTTCTGTTACGGAAACGTACATAATATTCATAATTCCAATGCCGCCCACCAAAAGAGAAATCCCCGCAATTGCAGATAAGAGAACGGTTAAGAGTTGACTTGTAGAGCTCATGGTTGAAATTAATTCTGCCTGAGTTCTCACCGAAAAATCATCGTTATTGCCATCAGCGGAAAGATGATGTTGTTTTCTCAGAATCTGTGAAATTTCATCAGATGCTTGGGAGGAAGTGTTTTCGCTAGTGGAGGAGGCGTAAATGGTTTGAACATAATTAATACCTAGAAATCTCCGCTGCACCGTATAGAAAGGTGCTATAATGATGTCATCTTGATCCTGCCCAAAAGTATTGGCGCCTTTTGTTTCTAAAACTCCGATAATGATCATCGGGATTTTATTAAATCTAATTACTTTTCCAATAGGATCGTCACCGTTTGGAAACAAATTGGCTAAAACAGTTTGTCCAATTAAGCAAACTTTATTGGAAGATATTACATCCTTTGCAGTAAAAAGAGCACCGTCCGAAACATTCCAATCGCGGATTTTAAAATAATTTGCATTTACGCCTTGAAGTTGAGTAGGCCAGTTATTGGGCCCATTAATTGACTGTCCGTTTGTTTGTACTGCCGGAGAAACGTAGGATACATCTGGAGCTCCTTTTAAAATTGCTTCTACATCTGTTGTTTTTAAACTTTGCAATCCTGATGCACCGATTCTCGCACCGCCAGAAACATTCACATTGCTCGTTGGGCGAATGTTGATCATATTGGAACCCATGGAAGAAAGTTGATCGCTAATGCTTTTTTTTGAACCCTCACCAATAGCGGTCATCGCAATAACAGATGCTACGCCGATGATAATTCCCAGCATGGTAAGGAAAGCGCGCAGTTTATTTCTGAAAATGGCTTTCCATGCTATTTTGAATAAATTTGAGAGTTTCATTTTTTAGGTTTTATGATCATCACTTATAGCTAAACTGTCCAACATTTGTTTGGCATTTTTAATTTGGTCATTCTTCAAGTCTTTAATGATTTTTCCATCTTTTAACGTAATGGTTCTGCTGCTGAAAGCTGCGATATCTGGTTCGTGTGTAACGAAAACAATTGTTTTTCCTTGAAGATTTAAATCCTGCATTAATGCCATAATTTCGTAGGAGGTTCTGGTATCTAAATTTCCGGTGGCTTCATCTGCCAAAATCATGACAGGTTCATTTACCAAAGCTCTTGCAATAGCAACCCGTTGTTGTTGACCGCCTGACATTTGGTTCGGAAGGTGATCGATGCGGTCTCCCAATTTCACAGCTTCTAACGCTTTCAATGAGCGCTCATTTCTTTCCTTCGTAGAAATTTTGGAATCGTACAAAAGTGGAAGTTCTACATTTTCTAATGCAGTGGTTCTGGCAAGTAAATTATACGCTTGAAAAACAAAACCTATTTTTTGATTTCTTAACTGAGCGAGTTGGTCTTTGTCTAAATTTTTCACATTTACGCCATCTAGAAAATAGTCTCCATCGCTTGGTATATCAAGGCAACCCAAAATATTAAGTAAAGTAGATTTTCCCGATCCACTGTGTCCCATAATGGTTACAAATTCTCCTGTTTCTACCGTGAAATTAATGCCCTGCAACGCATGAACGGTTTGTCCGCCCATTTTAAATTCTTTTTTAAGATCGATGATTTCTAATATTTTTGCCATTTTCTTTAGTTTATCTTGGTCCGCCGCCACTAGGTTTTTTGCCACCAGATCTTTGTGGTAAAAATGGACTTTTGGCAGTGTTGCTTGATTTTTTGGTCAAAGTTTTATAACCTGTAATTACATTGTCATTTAAACCTAAACCTGAGATTACCTGTAAATCTGTGTCATTAGAGGTACCTGTTTTTATTTTTTTTATAGAAATGGATTGGTCGGCAGCTAAAACCCAAACGCTCGCTTCATTTTTGTTTAAAGAAGTATTCGATTGTTTTTTTTGCGGAATGGGAAGTGGTGAATTAATTTTGTAATTTGTAGCTACTATTGAATCTGGTTTAAAGGTAATTGCTTGCGCTGGGATCTTCATGATTTTCTGAATATCACTTGTAATTACAGAGATATTAGCCGTCATTCCTGGTTTTAATTTTAGTTCAGAATTATCGGTATTAATGATGGTGATATAATTAACCACATTTGCTGACACGGTAGGATGTAAACGGATTTCGGTAACTTCTCCTTTAAAATTAAGATCCGGAAAAGCATCTACGGTGAAAGTTACTTGTTGACCTTGTTTTACGTTTCCAATATCTGCTTCATCAATCGAAGCGCGAACCTGCATTTTTGTTAAATCTTTAGCAATACTAAATAATGTTGGCGTACTGAAACTCGCAGCTACAGTTTGACCTTCGCTTACATTTCTAGATAAAATAGTTCCATCAATTGGTGAGTAGATTTTGGTATAAGACAAATTGGTATTGGCAGCGGCGAGCTGAGCATTAGTAGAGTTAACCAGCGCTTTTGCCGCACTATATTGGTTGAGTGCAGATTGGTAATCGGCTTTGCTGATGGCTCCTACTTTATACAGTTCTTGTTGGCGGATATAATTGGTTTCGTTGTAAGCTAAACTACTTTTGGTACTGGCAAGAGTTCCTGCAATTTGCAAAGATTGATCTCTTAATAAAGAAGGATCTAAGGTGGCTAAAAGCTGTCCTTTTTTAACTTGAGAATTAAAATCAACATAAATTTTATTAAGGGTTCCCGAAACTTGAGTTCCCACGGCAACCGTATCTACCGGCTGAATCGTTCCGGTGGCGGTAATCGATTGTGTGATATCACCGATTTCAGGTTTTACGGTGTTGAGTTGGATTTTTACGGCATCGCTTTTTTTGAAATAGTACCAAAGACCAATTCCTAATACGAAAATAAGGATTCCCCAAATCAGCCATTTTTTATTTTTCATTTTCAAGTATTTTATAAATTAATTTTCTGCCCCGTATAAAATTCATAAATCTGTTTGTTGAGTACCGCAGTATATTTTGCCTGTAAATAATTTTGAAGTGCTTGTATATAAATTAGTTTTTGCTGCTGTAGCTGAACATAATCAATAGCTCCCAATTTCATTTGTGCATTTACTATTGCATAGGTTTGCTCATTGATATTCATCTGTTTTTCCGCAGATTCATATTGTGATAGTGAATTTTGAAGGCTGATATACGCTTGTTCAATTTGCTGATTGAGGACAGTTTTGGTATTTTCTAAATCCAATTGAGCTTGTTCTATATTTATTTTGGATTTTTCTATAGCCGTTTTATAAATGCGGTTATTATAAATCGGAATTCCCAAACTTAAACCTACGGGCATGTAAAATTGATTTCCCAACTGGTTAATATAATTGCCGTTTCCAAGAGAATAACTGGTAGAAATATTTCCAGATAAACTTAAAGTTGGTTTTATTGATGATTTTGTCATTTTCAATAAAAGTTCAGAATTCTCGATATTCAATTCGCCGTACTTCATTTCTGGTCTTTGGTTTTGTGCAATTTGTTGAACATCTTCCAGAGGTTTAATATCATTGCTTACGATGATTTCTACGGGAGCAGTAATTTGGAAATGATAAGAAGTAGGTAATTGCAAGATTTGCTTTAAATTCACCAAATCGGTCTTTAGATTATTTTGAGCGGAGATTAGATTATATTCGTCCTGCGCTTGTTGTGATTGAAGAAGCAGGAAATTTAATTTAGAAATACTCCCTGCATTATAAAGTTGTGTTCCCTGTTTTAATTGGGTTTCAGTGGTCGTTAATAAGCTTTGAAGAGCCACTATATTCTCCTGTGACATTACTATATTTAAAAAAGCCTGAGTCACGCTCAACGTAATATTGTTTTCACTTTCCTGTACCGATAAATCAGCCAACTGTACCGATAAATCTTTTGAAATAACATTGTTTTTAATATAACTGTCGTGGTACAGCGTAATCGAGGAATTGGCTCCTACACTTTGAGTGTTTAATCCTTGTACGTGGAGACCGCTATTTGCATTTAATGCAAAAAGACCCTGAGAAATGGTGCCGTTCAGATTGGGGTATTTTGCTGCTTTTGCTTGTAATAAATCCTGACTTGCAGAATTTTTTGAAAGACGTAAAGAGGAGATTGATATATTATTGCTTTTTGCATAGTCAATACAGTTTTCTAAAGTCCATACCTCGGGATATTTTAAATTTTGACCATCAAGATGAAGATAGAGGATATTGAGAAATACCAAAAAAATAATTCTTGCTTTCATAGTCTTACATTTAAAATTTTTTCACTGAAAATACCAAACCAATAGAATGATTGATTTCCACTTTAACTAAAAATTAACCTCCTTTAAAGAAATATTAAAATCAAAGTTACTGATTTCAATCTGTTTTCTTTTGTAAAAGCTAAGAAATTATGTTGTCTTCACATTTCCTGTTCTTTTTAGAACGCCCCAGTTTTGAATTTCTCCTTTTACTGCTTTTCGGAAAGATTTGAACAAAATATAATACATCAATTGGCGATAGATTAACCGTTGCGGAATCATCCAAATCAGCTTGCTGAATTTTTCTTTTTCAAAAGCGAAAGCCAAGGCTGCTCCAGCGATATCAACCAAAGAGAAAACGAGATAGTACAAAATAATGTGGGTAGGATCTGCTACAATTAATCCAAACCCCGATAATACCAAGCTTACAACCAATAGCAAATCTGCTAGTGGAGCGAGAAATGGCAATAAAATTTGATAAAGCAAAATATTGGGCAAAGCCACTTTCCCGAAATTTTTGTACTGCTTTCTGAAAATCGCATCGCGGTGTTTCCAGAAACTTTGCAGAATACCGAAACTCCATCGGAAACGCTGTTTCAGAAACTGACTCATGGTTTCTGGCGCTTCTGTGTAGGAAATGGCATTGTTACAGTTTTCTACAATATAGCCCAATTTGTGGAGTCTCATCGTCAAATCGCAATCTTCAGCTAGAGTATCGGTGGTAAATCCGCCAGCTTCTAAGACTGCTTTTCTACGGAATCCACCCAGTGCTCCTGGAACTACGGTAATACAATTTAATAATGAAAATGCACGTCGGTCGAAATTTTGGGAAGTAATGTACTCAATACTTTGCCATTTGGTGATCATATTAATTTCATTTCCCACTTTTACATTTCCTGCGACTGCGCCTATTTGTTCAGGATTTCCTTCAAGATAAAAACTCTTCAACAATTGAGAAACGGCATCGGTTTTCAGTTGGGTGTCAGCATCGATGCATACTACGAATTCGGCATCGGTTTCTGCGATTCCGAAATTTAATGCAGATGCTTTTCCTCCATTTTGTTTGGTGAAAACTTTAACCTTTGGATTTCCATCGAAAGCCTTTTGCACATTTTCAAAAGTTTGATCTTTGCTACCGTCATCCACAAAAACGATATCAATATTAGGGTAATCTTGGTTGAGTAATGACTCTACGGTTCGTATGGCATTTACCTCTTCGTTATAGGCGGGCACAATGATACTGACTTTCGGATAGTCTGGCATTCCCGTGAATTGCGATAATAATTTTTTCTCTTTCCGAGTTTGCAAATAAGCTAAAATCGCCATTAAAATCATTCTTGAAATCGATAAAATAATGCCGATTAAAAACAAAGCGTAAATAACTTGACCAACCCAGTAACTGGCTGATGCAAAAAAGAAATTAAGATCGTTTTTCCAGCTTCTTTTTATGGGCGGCATTAATTCAGATTCGGGAACGTTCATCAAATCTGCAACGGTAGTAAATTTGCAGCCTTTGTCTTTAAAATATTTAATAATTCTAGGAAGTGCATCTACGGTTGGTTGTCGCGTATCGCCGCCTGCATCATGCAATAGAATAATACTTGCATTATTTTCATTAGCAAAACGAATGGTTCTGTTCACAATAGAATCGGCATTCATTTTCGGATCCCAATCGTTCGGATCAATGCTTTCTCCAATAGCGATATAATTGTCTTTTTTACTTTGTGCTAATGGTTCTAGTTCCTCATACGTTTGTGGTTCAGAATCGGCATTATAAGGTGCACGAAACAAAACTGTAGATTTCCCGGTAATACATTCGATCAGTGCACGGGTCGTTTTCAGTTCAAGTGAAGCCCTTTGGGGAGACATTTTTGCTAAATTACCGTGGGTGAAAGTATGGTTTCCTATTTCAAAACCATTGCGATTGATTCTTTGAACCAAAGGAATATTGGCTTCTGCATTTTCACCAATCAAAAAAAAAGTTGCCGGAACTTTTTCTCTTTCCAGAATATCCAATATTTTCGGGGTAAATTCAGCACTTGGACCATCGTCAAAAGTTAAAATAATTTTATGACCCGGGCCGATTTTGGTACTGTCTTCAGCAAATTTTTCATATAAAAATCCAGAGGGGAGTTGTGAATATCGCTCTTCGGAAATCAGATTTTCATTTTTATCGATGTCTATTTTTGTTCGCCCTTGTTGAGGAGAATACAGAATATTAATGATTTCACCACTTCCAATCGAAGTCGGTTTTGAATTGAAATTCGGTGGCATCAATTCTAAAATTGAATAATTAAAAGGGTTTTTTTTCAGACTCGCAGAACTTAAATCTCTCGGGTAAAAAGACCAAATTCTAGGATCCTCACTGCCTAATCTCCAGATTGCTGTTCCGGCATTTCTGTAATCATCAGAAAATCTTAGGATATTATAAGTAGTGGCTGCATCGGTAAACCACACACTGTTTTTAGAGGCAGGTTCGTCTCTGCTCCCTGAAAAATTATAGGCATAATGAAGGTTGTAAGAATTATTATCAAAAGCAATAGTCGATTTAGAAATCTTTGCACGATCAATCGCCTGCCCATAAGTAATATCTTCTGTTCGGGTGCCATTTTCATCGGTAATCCACTGTCTTCCGTAAGCTCCGATACCAAGAATCAATTTTTCCGAAGGAACATCTTTTGCGATTTGATCGAGTTGTTTTTCAATCCATTTTTGATCGCTAATGGGGCCAGCTTGTGAATTATCATTAAATTGATCGTAAGCCATTACTACAAAATAATCGGTATAATCTTTTAAATATTTATTATCATAATCGGTATTATCCGGCATAATATCGATGGAAACAATCAAGTTGTTTTTCTTGAATTGCGTGTATAGATTTTTCATGAATGCATTCAGATACTCATCAGAGTTTTCCTTCAATTCCTCGAAATCGACATTGATGCCATGAAGTTGATTGGCTTTTAAAGTCGCTATAATCTGGGAAATTAACCGATTCTGAATTTTTTGGTCATGCAAAACGGTATGTAATAATTCGCCACTGAAATTTCCTTGTTTTCCAGGGACAGAAATAAAATTATTGAAAACAGGTTGTATGCTTAATCCATAATGCTTCATCACCGAAAGCGCTTCTTTATCAATACGGGAATCTAGCTGAAATGTTTTGGGATTAATGAAAAACCATTCTGGGTAAATGGTGTTCAGCCTGCTTCCGTTGGCTCTTAAATCCGAGAGAGAAGTTGGTGACCAAGGAACGTAGAATGCAGCACGGATCAATTTGGTATTGATCGCTCTGTTGGCCGTTTTTTCATCAATAATTTTTTTTTGAAGAAAATCTTTAAATCCCTTGAATTTTTTATTCAAAGGTGTTGCTAAAGTAAATTTATTGTCGGGATTTATTTTCGATTCAAACGATTTTCCAATCGAATTTAGTTGAGGCATCGTTGGGTTTTTCCCCCTTAATACGGCAATCGCGACAACAATTATAATGAATGAAAGTATGATCAACACGATGCGTAAAGTCCATTGGGTGGCTTTATACCGTTTGCCATCATTGGTTTGAAATACCTGTCTTGATTTATCCGACATCTTTTATCAATTTATTAATCAAAGATAATTTATAATCAAAGATAAATAAG
>NZ_JBAVFG010000075.1:0-5484 GCF_049588135.1 Kaistella sp.
CTATAGTCCTAATAATGTAAAGGATTTAAACTCTCAAATCCTTTATTCATAACTTTTGAGAATAATCTTAAAAATAAAATTTATGAATTCAAAAAAAACATTCGCCCAAATCGTAACACTATGGAAAACAGACAAAAAAATGTATGTGAAAAAATCAAGTTTCTCGGCTTATGTGCTGCTGCTGGAAAATCATTTGTTGCCCGTTTTTGGTGAATGTACCGATGAAATTGAGGAAGCTGCTGTGCAGAGATTTGTCTTTCAAAAACTCGAACAAGGTTTAAGTCAGAAAAGCATTAAAGATGTTCTGATCGTCATGAAAATGGTGCTTAAATTCGGAGCAAAACACAAACTATTAACTTATACTCCTTTTGATATTCAGTATCCAACGGTTCGGGAGAATCCAAGCATCGAAGTGCTGAGCAGAACGCATCAGAAAAAAATTATGGGTTATATTCAGGAACACTTTACTTTCAGGAATCTTGGCGTTTATATCTGTCTTTCTTCCGGAATCCGGATTGGGGAAATCTGCGCCTTGACTTGGGAAGATGTCGATACTGATAACGGAACGATCCATATCCGGAAAACCATTCAGAGAATCTATATGATCGAAGACGGAAACCGCAGAACAGAATTGCTGCTCGACACGCCGAAGACCAAAAATTCCATCCGCGAAATCCCGATGAGCCGTGAATTGCTTCGAATGCTGAAACCGTTTAAAAAGATTGTCAATCCTGCCTTTTTTGTTTTGACCAATGATGCCAAACCTACTGAACCCCGAACGTACCGCAGTTATTATAAAATCCTGATGAAACAATTAGAGATACCTGAACTGAAATTCCACGGGTTGCGTCACAGTTTCGCCACGAGATGCATTGAAAGCAACTGCGATTATAAAACGGTGAGTGTTTTATTGGGTCATTCCAATATCAGTACGACTTTGAATTTATATGTGCATCCTAATATGGAACAGAAAAAGAAAGCAATTGATCAGATGTTTCGGGCCTTGAAATAAACAAATGTATATCGTTTTGTAATACAATATTTGTGTAATATAACAATTAGTTGTACATTTGCAGCAACAGTACACACCGCGCTACCCGTTAGATCAGCGTCCCAGGGTGTGTCTTTTGCTTTTTATAGGGTTCATCTTCGCAATATTTTTCTTACTTTTACAATATTGCTAACCCTACCAATGTTCCTAAAAGGCCCCACTACAGTACCCGAACAAATACAACTCTTAAAATCAAGAGGACTCACCATTGATGATGAGAATCTGGCAGTTCAGTACTTATCCCATGTCAGTTACTACCGGTTAGGCGAATACTGGTATTCCCTGCAGTCTGATAAAGAAAATCATATTTTCAAACCCCAATCTGTATTTTCAGATGTCATCTTTTTATATGAATTTGACCGTGAATTACGGATGCTTCTGTTTGATGTCATTGAAAGAATTGAAATAAGCTTAAGAACCAAATTAATTTATCATTTATCCCATGAGTTTGGTCCCTGGTGGTTTCAAAACTTTGAGTTGTTTACTGATAATTTGGCTTTGGTTAAAACACTAGCAAACATTGAAGAAGAAATTTCCAGAAGCAAAGAAAAGTATATTAAAGACCATTTTAAAAAACATAAAGATGACCAACGGTTTCCGCCTTCTTGGAAAACGCTGGAACAAACCAGTTTCGGCTCATTGTCTAAGCTGTACGGAAATTTAAAAAACACGATTAAATCCAAAGATTTAATAGCCGTAGAACTGGGAGCTGTAAATCACACTTATTTGCCAAGTTGGCTACAATCAATTGCCCAAATCAGAAACTATTGCGCGCACCATTCCAGACTGTGGAATAAAAATTTACCGGGCAGTCCGAAGCTTTTACCAAAACCTCCTTTTGAGTGGGTAGAAGATGTTCCCAAACAACACGAATTCCAACATTTATATATTCATCTGTGTCTGATGAAATACCTCATCAATATCATTTATCCTGCTAATGACTTTACACCACGCTTATCTGCCCTCCTTCAAAAATATCCATCAGTAGATCCTAATGCCCTAGGAATGAAACCCGAATGGGAAAACGAAAAACTTTGGACCAAATAAAACGAAAACTTAAAAATAGCCCATGTCAAGCCAACCCGAATATATTTTAGAACAGAAACTTATTGAACAGTTATTAGCATTAGGACATAAGAAAGTCAAGATCTGTAATGAAGCTGAACTTATTAAAAACCTAAAAACGCAGCTCGAAATTCATAATAAGAAAATATTTTCGGACAAAGAATTTGAAAAAATTCTGAATCACCTTTCGAAAGGCAATGTTTTCGAAAAAGCTAAAATCCTTCGCGACCGTTTTCAATTTACTAAAGATGACGGCTCCTCGGAATGGATTGAATTCATCAATCAGGATCACTGGTGCCAAAACCAGTTTCAGGTTACGAATCAGGTTTCACAGTCAGGTGAATATAAAAACCGTTATGATGTGACCATTCTCATCAATGGATTGCCGCTCGTGCAGATTGAGCTGAAACGGCGGGGACTGGAAATGAAAGAAGCATTCCACCAAATCAACCGTTATCATCATCAATCTTTTACTTCCGGCAGCGGATTATTCAATTACGTGCAGCTTTTCATCATCAGCAATGGAGTAAATACCAAATATTATTCAAACAACGCCAAGCAAAGCTTTAAGCAGACTTTTTTCTGGTCTGATGAGCATAACAATAATATTACGCAGCTGGAAGAATTTGCGCAGGCGTTTTTGGAGCCCTGCCATATTGCTAAAATGATTACGAAGTACATTGTACTGAATCAGACCTATAAAATATTGATGGTGCTTCGTCCTTACCAATATTATGCGGTTGAGAAAATCGTAGAACGCGTAAGAAATACCGATAATAACGGGTTTATCTGGCACACCACCGGTTCGGGAAAAACGCTGACTGCCTTTAAGGCAAGCCAGATTCTGAAAGAAATTCCTAAAGTTGAAAAAGTGGTTTTTGTGGTGGATCGAAAAGATCTGGATTACCAAACCCAAAAAGAATTTGATGCTTTTGAAAAGGGAAGTGTGGATGCCACAGAAAATACCCGACATCTTGTGAAGCAACTTTCCGACGGTACCAAATTGATTGTTACGACTTTACAAAAGCTGAACACCGCCATTACGAAAGAAAAACACGGCAGAAAAATCGAACATCTGAAAGATCAAAAGGTGGTTTTTATTTTTGATGAATGCCATAGAAGCCAGTTTGGAGAAACGCATCAGAACATTAAAAAATATTTTGAAAATGCGCAGATGATCGGTTTTACGGGAACTCCGATTTCTGAAAAAAATTCAGTAGGAAAACTTGAGGGACAGGCTGCAACAACGAATATGCTTTTCGGCGAATGTCTGCACAAATATGTGATTACTGACGCCATCCGAGATGATAATGTTTTGAAATTTTCTGTTGAATACGTTGGACGGTATAAAGAAAAGGAGGGAAGCAATACCTATATTGATACGGAAGTTGAAGGAATCAATACGCAGGAATTATTGGAAAGCCCGAAACGGATTGAAAAAATAACCGATTATATTATTTCGGAATACGGGAGAAAAACGCATCAAAAGACCTTTAATGCTATGTTTTGTGTAAGCAGTATCGAGGTTCTGCAGAAATACTATGATCTTTTTCAGAAGAAAAAAGAAGAAGGAAAACACCATTTAAAAGTGGTCACCATTTTCAGTTATGGAAGTAATGAAGAAGCCAAAGAAGCGGATGGTATTCATGAAGAAGAAGCGGATGATTTGGGTATGGTTGCAGAAGCAGCAGCACAATATGGAGATTCGCACAGCAGAAATGTACTCGAAAAATATATAGGACATTACAATGAGATGTTCGGAACGAATTTCACCACCAAGGATTCGCAGAGTTTTTATAATTATTATAATGATATTGCAAAAAGAGTTCGGAATAAAGAAGCGGATTTAATCATTGTCGTGAATATGTTTTTGACGGGTTTTGACAGTCCGCAGCTCAATACTTTATTTGTTGATAAAAATCTTAAATACCACGGCTTAATTCAGGCATTCTCGCGAACCAACCGGATTTTGGGGGAGAAAAAGTCCCAAGGAAATATTATGTGTTTCAGAAACCTGAAATCTGCTACCGATGAAGCGGTGACCTTATTTTCGAATAAAGAAAGCATTCATGAAGTGATCCTTCAGCCCATTGAAGACTATATTGAACTGTTTAATTCTGCTTTGTTGAAGCTTAAAGTAATAGCTCCGGAAATTGAGAGTGTTGACCGTTATCAAACAGAACAGGAGAAATTTGAGTTTGTACATGCTTTCAGGGAAGTGATGCGGATTCTTAATATCTTAAAATCTTTTGCAGATTTCAGTTTTGACACCCTGGATATGAAGGAGTTTGAATTCGATGGATACAAAAGCAAATATCTTGATATTTGGACCTCTACCCATCCAAAGACCGGCGGAGAAGGAAAGGAAAGCATTCTGGATGATGTCGATTTTGAACTGGAACTGATCCACCGAGATGAAATTAATGTCAGTTATATACTTACCTTATTAGCGAACTTAAAAGATTCTGATCTTAAAGGGGCTAAGCGGGAACAGAAGATGAAAGAAATCCGGGAAATCCTCTCTGGTGACGCACAGCTGCGAAGCAAGAAAGTTTTGATTGAAAAATTCATTGAAGAAAATCTGCCTTTGGTTGCTGATGGAGATTCTGTAACGGACGAATTTGAAACTTACTGGAATAAAGAAAAAGTGGCAGCTTTTGAAAAAATTGCCACAGAAGAATCGCTTAATAAAGACAAATTTCAGGAAACAATTAATCAGTTTTTGTTTACGTCTAAAACCCCAAAGCTAAGCGAGGCACTGCAACTTCTCGAAATTAAACCCAAACTCAAGGAAAGAAATAATATCGGAAAGAGAATCATCCAAAAGGTTCAGGATTTTGTGGAGGTTTTTATTGAAGGGGTGGAAGGGTAAGATTGCTTGTTGTGACTCCGAAGTGAGGACACTTCGGAGAGCGGGAAAGTCTTCGTATTTTTATCAAGCCTGAAGAAATACCCACTGTGTTATGAAACTTAATTCATCGAAAAATTATTCGATGAAAACTTCATACTGCTGGTAGAAATATTATATTTGATTGTACTTTAGTCGGTAAACAATTATAAACAGCGATGAAGAATCATACGAAAATGTAGCATTTACAAAAATCTAAAACCAAAATATCAATTAAATGAATACCCTTAAAACTCCGGGCGTCTATATCATTGAAAAAAATGCATTCCCAAACTCCGTTGTAGAAGTGGCAACCGCAGTACCCGCTTTTATAGGCTATACGGAAAAGGCGAAAAATGGGTCTAAGTCTTTAATTAACCTGCCCTTCAGAATCAGTTCCTTAGCCGAATACGAACATTATTTTGGGAAAGCTCCCCGCAAAGACTTTAGGCTGGTAAAAACTGATGTTAACAGTTTAGGC
>NZ_JBAVFG010000076.1:0-34908 GCF_049588135.1 Kaistella sp.
CATAGAGACAGGGATTACAAAAAAGATAAAAACAATAAGAAATACAATAAAGATCGTAAAGACGATTAAAATAAAAAAGGTGGGAAATAATTTTCCCACCTTTCTTCTTCATTTTTACTAGCTACTACTTATCGATTGATCCTAAAACCTTTTGAGCAAATGAATTTAGGGCATCTCTTTCTGCCATTCCAGTTGCAACATTGGCATGAACTTCTAGTGCGCCGCAGATATTGGTAATCAATTCTCCGGTCACATTCAAATCTTCTTCGGTTGTTCCTCGGAATTCTGAAAATGCTTCTAAAACCTCCAAGGTTTTTTCTAAATTTTCTACAGTCTGAGTTTGATAAAACTGTCTGATTACAGGTAATTTCATTATTTCAATTCATTAAAAAGATTAATAAGACTTTCTGTCTGATTCGATTGAACCTGATTCATCAATTCTCCTTTGCTGAAAATGGCGAATGTAGGTAAATTATCTACTTTTGCTAATTTTCTGCTTTCAGGTAATTTCTCAGCATCAACGTATAGAAAAGGAATATCTTCATTTTCTGCCGCCAGTTTTTTGAATTTTGGTTTCATGATTCGGCAGTTTCCACACCATGTTGCACCATATTGTACAACAACTTTATCATTGTCTGCAACAATTTGTTGCAACGTATCTTCTGCTAATTCTGTGTACATAATTTTAATTTTAGAATTTAAAAATTAGTTAATTTGAGCGTTTTAATATGTTGATAATGAAGTGGTTTTTAATCAATCGGAATTGATTTTCAAATGACTGCATTATCAAATTATCTCATTAGTTTTGATTCGCTAGATATTCTGCGGTAGAAGTTCTGTTTGCTTTCATTGCATCTTTTCCTTCTTCCCAGTTTGCTGGACAAACTTCACCGTGTTTTTGTACGTGAGTGTAAGCGTCGATTAATCTTAAGAATTCTTTCACGTTTCTTCCTAATGGCATATCATTTACTGCTTCGTGGAAGATTTTTCCAGTTTCATCTACCAAATAAGTTGCTCTATACGTTACGTTTGATCCTGTGAAAGATTCATTTCCTTCTTCATCATAGTCGAAATCCTGATCTACAATTCCTAAGATATTTGCTAATTGTCTGTGCGTATCTGCCAAGATTGGGTAAGTAACTCCTTCAATTCCTCCGTTGTCTTTTGCGGTGTTTAACCAAGCAAAGTGTACTTCGTTGGTATCGCAAGATGCACCAATTACTTTGGTATTTCTTTTTTCGAATTCACCTAAAGCTTCTTGAAAAGCATGAAGTTCTGTCGGGCAAACAAAAGTAAAATCTTTTGGATACCAAAATAAAAGAACTTTCTGTTGGTTTTTTGTTGCTTCTTCGAAGATGTTGATTTTTAAATCATCACCCATTTCAGACATTGCATCAATTGAGATGTTTGGGAATTTTTTTCCTACTAATGACATAATATTGTTGTTTTAAAATTTTCTATTGCAAAAGTACAAAAGTTTTCATCAATCACAAAAACTTTTTCGATTTATAAAATCTATAACAGCTACAGGTTTTTCATAATTAAAATTAAAGTTATAAATTCACAAAACAAAATATTCCCCCATGAAAAAAGTACTGATAATTATCATTGTGGCTTTTGTATTGATTCAGTTTTTCCAGATTGATAAAAATAATCCCGTTGCAACACCGCAGATGGATTTTCTGAAAATTAAGAATACTCCCGGAAAAACAGCCGCCACCATTCGAAATGCATGTTATGATTGTCACAGCAATGAAACAAAATATCCTTGGTATGCGAACGTACAACCATTCGGGTGGTTTTTAGAAAATCATATCAAAGAAGGGAAAAAGGAATTAAATTTTTCTACTTTTGCAACGTACGAAAAGAAAAGGCAAGCCAAAAAATTGAAAGAAGCGGCTGAAATGATTGAAAAAAATGAAATGCCTTTGGATTCTTATGTAATCCTTCATCCTGAAGCAAAATTGAATGCTGCAGATAAGAAAGAATTGATTGATTATTTCAAACTGATGGAGAATGATATTCGTATTTTAAATGATTTACCAACAGTGGTTGAAAAATCTGATTTTAAAACTAAATAATGACCAACGTCGATGTAACTAAATATTACGTTTTCTATGATGGAGAATGTGGCTTTTGTAATTTCTGGGTTCACGGGATATTAAAAAAAGATTCAAAAAATAATTTTTTGTTTGCTGCTTTGCAATCTGATTTTGGTCAGCAATTTTTAAATGATAGAAATCTTGAATTAAAAGATCTGGATACCATTTATTTATGGAAACCAGAAAAATATTATTTACAAAAATCGCAAGCAATTTTCAAAATCTCCGAAATCATTGGCGGGAAATATAAATTGCTGTCTTATTTTCGTTATTTGCCAGCCGGATTAACTGATTTTTTCTACAATATGGTAGCAGCAAATCGAAAAAAAATCAGTTCAAAAGCTTGTGAAGTCCCGACATCAGAAGAACGAAAGAAATTTTTATCTTAGACGATAGATCAGCTTTACTGATAGATAATAGATGAAAGACCCAATGGTGGTAACTTTGCTTTTTAGATATTAGTGTCAATAGGAGTGGATTTTAGTTTGTTTACTAAAAAATATTTTAGAAGCAAAACTTATTTTGGTAATTCATATATCGCTTTAATCCGTATTTATAAATCCTGATATTTAATTAATAATTGGAATTCGAGAATTAGAACGAGTCTGTGTGAAGGGGGAGGCGGAAATCCTTTTTTTTTGCGATCTCTTCTTTTTGAACAAACTTTTTCTAAAAAAAGAAGGATTCAATATTTTATTTATTTTTATTTGAATCATCGAAACTCGTTCCTCATTTTGGGAGCTGAAGACCAATCCGAGCGGAGGGTTATGTGGCTGGCTAGGGGCACGCCCAAGAAAATATTCAACCAACTAAAACTATTAACCTCAACAAATTCTTATATTTGCAGTTATGGAATATAATACAAGCAAAACGCATCTCCAAATGCCCGAATACGGACGAATTATACAGCAACTTGTAGAGCGTTGTAAGGAACTTGAAAATAGAGACGAACGTAATGAAATGGCGGTGGCGATTGTAGATCTTATGGGTCAAAGAAATCCTCAACTTCGTGATGAAGAAAATTATAAACATAAATTGTGGGATCATCTTTTTATTTTGGCGAAATATGATTTAGATGTTGATTCGCCTTACCATATCCCAACCCCCGAAGAAATGCAAGTGAAACCAAAGAGAATGGAGTATCCAAAACTTCAGGGTGATTTTAAATTTTATGGGAAAAGTATTTTGCAATTGATCGATAAAGCAATTGAGTTGGAAGCTGGCGACGAAAAAGACGCTTTGATTCAGGTGATTGCCAATAATATGAAAAAATCTTATAATGTATATAATAAGGAACATGTGCAAGATGAGGTTATTTTTCGCCATTTAAAGGATCTTTCAAAAAATCGGTTGGATCTTACAAGTTTGGATTCATTAGAGAAAAGTAAAATTTATTATGCCACGAATCGAAGTAATAAATCAAATCCAAGACAAAACTCTAAGAACCAAAATAATAGAAAGAATTTTCAGAATAATAAAAATCGGAAATAAGAATGAGCGGAAGTTTTCAAATTAGAGGAGGGAAAAAATTACACGGCGAAATTACGCCACAAGGTGCTAAAAATGAGGCGCTTCAAATTTTGTGTGCAGTATTGTTGACGGATAAAGAAGTGCGAATCAAGAATATTCCGGATATCCATGATGTTAACCGATTGATTGAGATTTTAGGTGATTTCGGAGTGAAAATTACCAAGAATGCTCATGGTGACTATTCTTTTCAGGCAGATGCAGTCAACTTTGATTATATAAAATCAGATGATTTCAAGCAAGATGGTGCGAGACTGCGTGGTTCGATAATGTTGCTCGGTCCGATGCTCGCAAGATATGGTGAAGCTTATATGCCAACTCCGGGTGGCGATAAAATAGGAAGACGCCGATTGGATACTCACTTTCAAGGATTGGTAGAATTAGGAGCAGAGTTTCATTATGACGAAAAAGAATATTTTTATACGTTAAAGGCGAAAGAGCTTCATGGCAAATTTATTTTGTTGGAAGAAGCTTCGGTAACAGGAACAGCAAATGTTGTAATGGCTGCTGTTTTAGCAAAAGGAAAAACCAGAATTTACAACGCTGCTTGTGAACCTTATTTGCAGCAATTGTGCAAAATGCTCAATAGAATGGGCGCCAATATTTCGGGGATTGGTTCTAATTTATTAACCATTGAAGGAGTCGATTGTTTGCACGGAACTGAACATACAATGCTTCCTGATATGGTAGAAATTGGTTCTTGGATTGGTCTTGCTGCGATGACGAAATCTGAGATTACCATCAAGAATGTGAACTGGAAAGAACTTGGAGTTATTCCAAATACCTTCAAGAAATTGGGAATTGATTTAGAAAAGAGAGGTGATGATATTTTCATTCCAGCTCAAGAAAATTACAAAATTCAGAAATTTATCGATGGTTCTATTTTAACGGTTTCCGATGCGCCTTGGCCAGGATTTACGCCAGATTTGCTTTCCATTATTTTAGTGGTTGCCACTCAAGCTAAAGGGACTGTTCTCGTTCACCAAAAAATGTTTGAATCCCGCTTATTTTTCGTGGATAAACTGATCGATATGGGAGCGCAGATTATTTTGTGTGATCCGCACAGAGCCACTGTTGTAGGTTTAAATCACGAATATCCATTGCGCGGAACCACGATGATTTCACCAGATATTCGGGCAGGAAATGCGCTTTTAATTGCAGCACTTTCTGCGGAAGGAACTTCTACCATTCACAATATCGAACAAATCGACCGTGGTTACGAAAATATCGACGGAAGATTAAAAGCTTTGGGAGCAGATATTGAAAGAATTTAACTTCACAATTTAAAAAAAAACAAAAAGCCATTTCAATCTTTGAAGTGGCTTTTGTCATGAGGCGCGGCAAGACTGGTTTCTTTTTCAAAAACCCGTTTACTGATCAACTATTGCAAGACAACATTCATTATTTGTAAATGAAAGTGGGAGATTTTGTTATCTTTTATTGCTCTTAAAAGATATTTATTTTGAATGATCAATAAAAAAAACACCCATTTTTTACCAATATTACGTAATACTCAAAAAATTCACCTCATAATGAATAAACTTTGCCCACAAAGTTTGAATGCGATGGCGAAATGAATCAACATTATGGTATATTGATTAATGATTTCGGCATAATGGTTATTGATTTTGGTTATTCATTTTGCCATATTAATTAATAATTTTCGCATATTGATTATTCAATATGGAGTTCTCACCATTCATTTTGGCAATTTGTTGATCAAAGATTGCATTTCGACATTTGTTGATCCCCTTTCATTGATACATAATTGAATACGCATATTAACGGCGGTACTTTTAGCCGCAACTTATTTTAATGAATGAAAATAGGATGTTTATTGTTATATTTGATTTTAGAAATAAAGGATGGCATTTGTGATACTATCTCTCAGATTTTGGGTGAATATGTATGATTTTGTTATACATATATACAAGTTATGGGTAAATGTTCCCCGAACGAAACGCGTCAGTAAATGAAAGTATTCGCAATGCAAACGGACAAATCTGAACTGACGAAAACTTAATATTAAAATTTTATCAACCGAAAACACTAAATTAAGTTTTAAATTAAACGAGTTTTAAAATTATAAAAGATTAGATATGTCCAGAAGTATCCACACAACGTATAAAGCAGTTAAAGGTCTTACGAAAAGAGAACTTGAGGAGCAATCTAAAGACCCAAAATCTGATTTGGCAATATTGGGACACAAATCATTTATTAAAAGCGAAGTTAAAAAGGACCGAAAAAACGTTAAGATTACTGAAGATTTGAAAAATAAAAACGGACAAATTTGAACTGAAGAAAAGCATTTAAGAAATTGAATAAATAAATCGAACTAAAATAAAATCAAGCCGACCAAACCGAATAAATCAAATAGGAATTTCCGCTTCTAGAAATCAAATTTCAGACCGACCGACACGCTCAACTGAATTATTCCTAAATGTTGACCGAACTAAAACTTGAATATAAAATGCAAAAAACACATCTACCCATAATAACCACAGGTTTGCAAAATTGCGGGCGAAGTGCTCTCACTTCTTTCAGTTCTTTTTATTTAGTTTTGTGGGGTGCGACATTGGTTCTGCAAGTAATTTCGCAATTTCTCAAACCTGCTAAACGTTAGTAATAATGTTATAAAACCGTATCAATATATAGAAAATGAAATATTTACTATCAATTTTTTTTATCTTTCAGTTGTCTTGCACGAATAAAATTCAACCAAAACTTGAAAATAATGTAGCACCTGAAATTGAAGCGAAACATATTGCTGAAAACTTGACTTTACACCAAAAAATTGTTGAACTTAATAAGTCAATGTTGGAATATATGAAGACAGGTCAACCTTTGTATTCAAAATCTGATGTTGACAAATGTTCTGAAATTCTTGAAAGTTATATTGCTGAAATTTCGAAATCTAAATCCAAAGAGGAAGCTATGAATATGGTTAAATCTACAGTTTTGAAACTTAACTATCTTAACAACAATGCGAAATCTGAATTAATTGAAACTGAAGAAAGAGAACGAATTGCTGACATAATTATTTCCGCAACTCATAAAAAAGGATATAATTCAATGGACGAAGATATTACCGGAAATTGGAGAGAATGGTAGTAAGCACTTCTTCCAATAACTAAGCTTTCGTTTTGTCTGCAAGACAAGAAATGAAAGACCGTTGAATCCTTCGACTTCGCTCTGAACAGGCTCACTTTCGGTGGCTTTTTGCCAGCAGTTGGTAATCTTATAGAGTTGTCATTTTTAGAATAGAGATCATGAAAGCAGTTTTTTAGAAAGACTGCTTTTTTTTGTGGCGTCATCAAAAAAATGGTGTGGAAAAATAGCTCCGAAAGGGATATTGTTTTTGAAGTGAAAACTTACAAATTGCAGTACCGATAAATTTTACCTAAAAAAAATGCTATATTTGCAAAAATTTTTGGGCTCGAAAAGTTCGAGTAACCCATTAATAATATCATTATTAAACAAAATTTTATGTCGAATATCGTCGCCATCGTAGGACGTCCCAATGTGGGGAAATCCACCCTTTTCAACCGTTTTCTTGAAAGAAGAGAAGCTATCGTAGATTCCACCGCCGGAGTAACCAGAGACCGTCACTACGGGAAATCTGACTGGAATGGAGTTGAATTTACCGTCATCGATACCGGAGGTTATGAAGTGGATACTGAAGATGCATTTCAAGGAGAAATTATCAAACAAGTTGAATTAGCCGTTGATGAAGCTACATCAATTATCTTCATGCTAAATGTTCAGGAAGGTTTAACAGATACAGATCAGGAGATTTACGAAATGTTACGCCGCTCTAATAAACCGGTTTATATTGTTGTTAATAAAGCAGATTCTGCAAAAGAAGAAGTGGCTGCCACAGAATTCTATCAACTTGGTATTTCAAAATATTACACCATGTCTTCTGCAACGGGTTCAGGAACAGGAGAATTGCTGGATGATATCGTAAAAGATTTCCCTACTACCGATTACAAAGATCCTTTTGAAGGTTTGCCAAAGATTACGATTGCTGGAAGACCAAACGTGGGGAAGTCTACTTTAACCAACGCACTTTTAGATAAGGAACAAAATATTGTAACGGATGTTGCGGGTACAACCCGGGATTCTATTCAGACTTTATATAATAAATTCGGACATGAGTTTGTTTTGGTTGATACCGCCGGAATGCGTCGTAAAGCCAAAGTAAAAGAAGATTTAGAATTTTATTCTGTAATGCGTTCTGTTCGTTCTATTGAATATTCTGATGTTGTGATTATCATGGTTGATGCCACTTTAGGTTGGGAATCTCAGGATATGAATATTTTCGGATTGGCTCAGAAAAACAGAAAAGGAATTGTAATCGTAGTGAACAAATGGGATTTGGTAGAAGACAAAAAAACCAATACTACCCGCGATTTCGAGAATCAAATTAAAGAAAGAATTGGGCAGTTTACCGATATTCCAATTCTTTTTGTGTCTGCTTTAACGAAGCAAAGAATTCTGAAAACCGTAGAAGTTGCGATGGAAGTTTATGAAAACAGAGCAAAGAAAATTAAAACTTCTAAACTGAATGAAGTCATGCTTCCAGTTTTTGAAGCGACTCCACCACCAGCACTGAAAGGAAAATATGTGAAAATTAAATATTGTGTACAGTTGCCAACGCCGAGTCCACAGTTTGTCTTTTTCTGTAATTTACCTCAATATGTGAAAGAAGCTTATAAAAGATTCGCTGAAAACCAACTTCGAAAGCATTTCGGATTTACCGGAGTTCCTATTGAAGTTTATTTCCGTCAAAAATAAAAACCAAAGCCTTTTAGATTTTATCTGAAGGGCTTTTTAATATCTTAATTTTTCCCGACCTTTACAACCTAACTTATAGTAATGATAACAATTCTTTCAGACCAATTTTCTCTTGTAAATACTTGGATTAATGAACTTCGAAATGTAGAAATTCAACAGGACCGAATGAAATTCCGTAGAAATATGGAGCGTATCGGCGAAATTGCTGCATTTGAAATCAGCAAAGGTTTAGATCAAAAGGAAATTGAAATTACAACACCTTTAGACAAAATTATATCACAGGAAGTTGCAGTGCAACCAGTTATTACAACGATTTTAAGAGCCGGAGTTCCTTTGTTTCAGGGAATTTTAAATTACTTGGATAAAGCAGATTGTGGTTTCGTAGCCGCTTATCGTAAACATGATGCCAATGATTATTTCTCCATTAAACAAGATTATTTAACTTGTCCGAGTATCGATGGAAGACCTTTAATCGTTGCAGATCCAATGTTGGCAACAGGTGCAAGTTTGATTGAAGCCATCAAAGATCTATTAAACCACGGAAAACCAACGCAACTTCACATCGTTGCGGCAATCGCTTCTCAGCAAGGAGTTGATACGATTCAAAAAGCCTATCCAGAAGCAAAAATTTGGGTCGGCGTCATTGATGAAAAATTAACTTCAAAAGGTTATATCACGCCAGGTTTAGGTGATGCAGGAGATTTATCTTATGGTGAAAAATTGCAACGATAAAACAAGAGTTTTTTATTAGAAATCATCTAAGTTATATAGTCACTTGAAGTTCCTCTTTTTTTGGTGCTCATCTTTACACACCTCTTTTCGTTAATAATTAAACACTTAAAAGGTTAAAAATCAACTAATTAGACTTGTTTTTCTTGTTGAGATTTTGCGCCTTTAAGAATGTGAAATTGCTATTTTCCAGCCATTTGTACTGAAAAAGTGCCCGATATTAGAATTCAAAAAAGGATTGAAGTTTCCATGAATAAAATGTTAATTTTAGGAAGTTCAATAGTTTATCGCTTATCGAGTTTGCACACAGAAAAAATCGGATTTTATAGAATGCTCTCAAATACACGATTCTCACATGACGACCTTTTGGAAGGTTCATTTAAGCTTTGCTTATCTAATATAAACACCGATTATGTTTTGGCTATCAGGATACTACGGAGTTCAATTATAGTGGTATAAGTTCTAAATTAGGATATGATAACCCCGATATTGGATCGACGGGCTCCTCTAAGGTTGCCTTTTTTTCTGTTATCCAATGCTTGTTATTAACCCCGTTTCAAACTCACTAATTGATTTTTCATCAGTTAAGATTTATAATCGTACGTGGGGACAACCAGGTAAAAAAGGACGAAAACACTTAGGCATTGAAGAAAAAAAGTCTTATCGATGGATGAAGTCCTAAATTGAAACAAAAGAATTGCTTTCTGAGAATGTTAAAGTTACTATTATTGGCGATCGCGAGAATGATATTTACGAAGACTTTGATCGGGTTCCCGACGAAAGGACAATTTGCTGATTCGTTCTAGAGGTGATAGAAACATCGTTGGAGAATATAAAAAACTGTGCAATTTACTTGAGAACACTATTGTTGCAGGAATTATTGAAGTTGAGATTATCGGACAAAAGAAAAAAAAACGAACACCTTTAATAGATGTTAGATTTACAAAAGCTAAAATTTGTGCACCAGTTGGATTAACTTAGAGATGGTTTTAAACTAAAAAAATACTTGCAATGACTCTGGAAGTTGCTCTTCAAGTTATGTGTCTAAAACTCTCATTAAATGATGTGAACCCAAAACAAGACAATCTATTCAATAGCAATGAAATCAGGTTTTTAGAGAAAGTAAATAGAAAAATAGAAGGGCAAACTCAAAAGCAAAAAAATCCATATGATAAAGAAACCCTCGCGTGGATCACATGGATAATCGCTCGTATCGGTGGTTGGACTGGTTATAAATCGCAAGGCTCGCCAGGTTATATAACAATAAAAGTTGGCTTGGATAAACATCATCAACAATGTCAAGGTTATTTAATGTTTTCTATTGATTAGGATTTGTGTATAAAGTTAGTTAAAACAGGGGCTATGCTTTTTTTTTCTAATTCCTGTACATTGTTCGGTTTCTTTTAGGAATTATTTTGGATGGTCAGGATTCCTGAGGTCGGATTCGGGAATAAGTGTTGTGTTTGAGTGGTGAGCAATGTTGTTTTGGTGTTGCAATTAGCTGTGCTTTTAAAACGCTAAGTAAGCACCTCAATCTGGCATGGCTTTAAATAAAATTTACGTTTGATAATTTATTAAATTGGTCTCCCTTAAAATAACAGGATATATTAATAGAAATCCTATTTTTAGCTTTGTAGGGATAAAATGGGGGGCTTAAGACTCTACTTAAGGTTATTTTAAGTTTTTTTTGCTTTTTTTATCGATTTCGTAATGTTTGTTTTCGTGATAATAAATACGTTTTTAGATTTTTAATGTTGTTTATTTATAGTAGCTTATCTGTTGGTTATATGTTGGTTATATGTTGGTGCTGGTATGGGATGCCATATGTTGAATTTGTATAGAAATGTGCCGTTGTACCTTATTGTTTATTGTTATTTTATTAGTTTTTTGGTGATATTAAAAATAAAGTATATTTTTGTGAAGATTAAAATATTATAAATAAAATACAATGATGAAACTTTTACGATTTACGAAAGTGCTCTTTTTAGTGCTTTTTTCTGTTTTTTCGACAAAAGCCTTTGGGCAGACTGTTTTTTCCGAAAATATGGGGGTTCCCATCGGTGATACCTCAATAGCAACTTACAATATAGGTACAGCTCCAGCGACATTTCAGAATATAGGGAAACTTTCCTACGCTGGGAACACTGTCGTTAGTAAAGATATACCGAGTCTTACGTACAGTAATCCTAGCGGTGGCGGAAATGTCTTATTTACCGCTAATGTTGGACAGTATTTTACAATATATAATATTGACAGTCAGGGTTATTCTGCTTTAAAGTTAACTTTTGGATTGACTAAAAATACAGCCGCAGCAGTAATTTTATCGCCTGTAGATTTTGCTGTAGAATTTGCTACAGATTATAATGCAGGAACTAATACAGGAACCTTTTCCCCATTAACATTTACTAATATTACAAGTGGTAATGCAAATACATGGCGATTAGTTAGTCCTACAGGAGTGATACCAACTTCTGCAAATTTAGCCATACGATTTACGCAAAAAACAACAACCCACATAATCAGAATTGATGATGTGCAATTAACAGGGACGCCACCAGCTGTTTCCGCTGGAGGAGCAAATCCTATAGGTGATACAACAGCGACATTAAGTGGTAACGTATCAAATCTAGGTGCTGGTCCTGCTATTATTGAAAAAGGGTTTGTGTATGCGAAACAAGCAGAGAATGGTTCTCCTGCTGTCGGTGGGGCTAATGTGACAAAAATTGTGGTGGGAACGGCGATACTAGGTGCATTTACTCAGCCGGTAACAGGTCTTACTCCACAAACCGCCTTTGTGTACAGAGCTTATGTATATAACGGAATCAGCTATTATTACAGCCCAGAACGACTGTTTACAACCCTAGGGCAGGCTACTCAATTAGTCTTCAGATCACCGATGCCAACTCCCGTTTCAGTAGGTACGACTCTTACAGCTTTTATAGTTGATGCAAAAAGGGCAGACGGAACGATAGATACAGAATATACAGGTGCGGTAACTTTAACAACTTCTTCGGGGACGTTGGCTGGAACACTTAGTATGAATGCAATTGCTGGCGAAGCTAGCTTTAAATCGGTTAATTTTACAACTGCAGGCAATTATGTTATTACGGCATCTGCTCCAGGACTCACCTCAGGAAACAGTACTCCCATTGAAGTTCATACGAAGCCTCTTAATGATCTTTGTACGGCCGCAACTGCATTATCTATTAGTAGTCCAGCAATCAATGGGTACTTAACTGGAGCAGTGATAGAGCAGCCTTTCGGAAATTTCGGTGATGTATGGTATCAATTTGTGGTACAACAATCGGGTAATTATACCATTACGGTTGCGGGTTTTAGCTCCAAAGTGTTTTTTGATCTTTTAAAGGGAGCTTGCCTAAAGGCAGGGGATACGATTGCTTACATTGGACAAGCGAAGGACGGTACGAATCCTGCTGTACTGACTATGAATTTGGCGGCTGGGACTTATTATGTCCGAGTGTATGGTGGTGATAATTTAGGCTCCATATCAAATTTTACCATTCAGGTCAATAGCCAGACTGTTTGGAACGGAAATTCCTGGGATAATGGTGTTCCCAATAACGATATAACAGCTATAATCGACGGAAATTATACAACTGTCGGAAATGGGGATGTAGTTGCAAAAACATTGACCATAAACACAGGGAATATTTTAACGGTTGCAGCAGGTACCAGCTTTACCACAAGTGACTTTGCCAACAACGGAACTTTGGTTGTAGAAAGCGATGGTAATTTTGTACAAACTACAGGCAGTAACAATACTGGTTCTGGAAGTTCTACTATAAAACGAAATGCCAGTATGAAACGTTTAGATTACACGTATTGGGGAAGTCCGGTATCTGGGCAAAACTTGTTAGCTTTCTCACCACAAACAGTTCTTACAAGGTTTTTGACCTATAATACGACAAAAGATAGTTTTGATGTTGTGAATGATCCAGAGAGTGCTACTTTCGCTGCTGGAAAAGGGTATGTGATTCGTGCGCCTAATAATTTTCTAGCAACCACTCAGTCTTTTGGTGCCTCATTTACAGGTGTACCCAATAATGGTGATATCCCTTTTGTGTTACAGACAACGGGTCGTGGATTTAATTTGATAGGAAATCCATATCCTTCCAATATCGATTTTAATGCTTTGGTAAATACAGGAGCTATTGAGGGGACAGCTTATTTCTGGACAAATGTAAATGCTTATGATGCAGAGAATTACACTGGAGATAATTATGCTACCTATTCTACCGTATCTGGCGGAGTGTCAGCATTTAGTAGCGACGTTATTCCACTGCCAAATATTAAAGTAGGACAGGGGTTCATTGTTAAAGCAATTACAGGTAAGAGCAATCTTACCTTCACCAATGCGATGAGAAATGCAGGAGAGAGTGTTTTTTTCAATAAAGGTGCTGGTATGCAGCAGATAGATCGTTTTTGGTTGAAATTAACCACTCCAGCGAAAAATTTTAATACCATCCTTATTGCTTATCCTGAAGGAGCGACTAATGGTTATGATGCCAATGCAGATGCACAGCAGTTTGGGGTGAGTTCTGATTCTTTTTACTCTGTATTGGATGATTTTAAATTAAAAATTCAGGGTCGTCAATTTCCATTAGTGCAAACCGACAATGTTCCATTAGGAATGAAAGGATTTGAAGCTGGAGATTACACCCTTTCCATCGTTAAAAAAGAAGGGATCTTCGACAATGGACAGAATGTTTATTTGAAAGATAAATATTCTGGTACTTTAACCAATCTTTCAGAAGGCAATTATGCCTTTACCGCCAAGGCGGGCATAACCGAAGGTAGATTTGAGATCATATATCAAAGTGAGCTCGTTTTAGGAGCCAATAATGCGAATAAGAACCAGATGGTAGTATACAGAGAAGGTGACGATTTCGTTATTAAATCAACCACTAAAAAAATAGAGGAGGTTGAAGTATATGATGCTTCGGGAAGATTGATGATTAAGCTGAATCCTAATCAAACCGAAATGAAAATTGACGGAAGTACAATGCTTAATGGAGTTTATATCCTGAAATTGAGCAGCAATGGCTTCGTGAGTATTAAAAAAATTATCAAATAACAAACCATTAATCCCCTATATCGATTTTATACAATTTCGATGTATTTAAAAATATAAGAAATGAAAAATTTAATCATCCTTTTTTTATTGAGTTTCACCCTTTTGGCACAGGCGGAACAAAAAAGAAATCCCTTCTTTCAATCGTCAGATAGTCAGTCTGCAGAGGATTATGATGGTCCTGCGGCTCCTCCTAGTGTAGATGATACAGGAGATGGAGCACCAATCGACGACTACCTTCCGCTGCTTGCGGTACTAGGAATCGGGATGGTAGTATATTTCGGTAAAAAGAAATATGTACTTCAGTATCCAAACGGTAAATAATAAATAATCATCTAAAAAGCTTCTCTTTACGAGAGGCTTTTTTTTGGTAGCTGAAGTTGTGTGGTGATGAAAATGTTTGTGCAGCGGGGTGTATTGGGGTGTGTTGGCCTGTTTTTTTTTGATATAAAAAAAGTTTATCTTTGAGCAGAATCTATAGTATAGTGATGAAAATATTTCTACCTTCTCTGGCGGTACTAGTCTTCGTTTTTTTTCAATGTTCTCTGTAGATGCTGTTACGCAGATCATCTGTTTAGGCAATGTGATGAATTCTCCTGTTGTTGACTCCTCAGTCATAATTTACAAGATTAGCAATATTTCAGAATAAGGTAAAGATTTCCTACTGGGAATACTGCCGTTAAGGCAAATGACCCCCCTAGTCTAATGAAAATATAATTATGCACCGAAATATTTTACGACAAGACTTAGGTGGTTCTTTGTCTTCAATATCACAACAAATACGCTTATAGAAAGGGGATTTGTCTTATTTTGTAAAATCAGATTTTTAATTTTGTTTGAAATTTGAAACAAGTAATGGAAGAGAAAATAATGAGAAAGAAAATATGGCTTTCGTCCCCGCACATGGGCGGGAGTGAAATGAAATATATACAAGAAGCGTTCGATGAGAATTTGATCGCACCATTGGGGTCTAATGTCAACGGTCTCGAAAGAGATCTTGAAACTTATTTGGGCGAAGGGGTATATGTTGCGGCATTGAGCTCCGGAACTGCAGCCTTGCATATTGCTCTTATTTTATCGGGTGTAGAAAGAGGTGATTTTGTGATTTGCCAGAGTTTAACCTTTTCGGCGTCTGCTAACCCTATTGTTTATCTTGGAGCACATCCTATTTTTGTAGATAGTGAAAAAGATACTTGGAATCTTTGTCCCAATGCTGTAGAAGATGCCATTAAATTCGGGATATCTAAAGGAAAAAAACCTAAAGCGATTATCGCAGTCTGTTTATATGGGATGCCATACAAGGTAGAGGAAATCCAGGCGCTTAGTCTGCGCTATGATATTCCTGTGATAGAAGACAGTGCCGAGGCTTTAGGAAGCCGTTATAAAAATCAGAAATGTGGAACCTTCGGAGATCTTTCAGTCATAAGCTTTAATGGAAATAAAATAATTACCACTTCTGTTGGCGGTTGCCTGACAGCTAAGAATGAGGAGTTTAAGAATAAAGCTGTTTTTTTAGCTACTCAAGCAAAGGATAATGCGGTGCATTATGAACATACAAGTATCGGATACAATTACCGCATGAGTAATATATGTGCAGGGATCGGCAGAGGACAAATGGAGATGTTGAAGGAGCGTATCAACCAGCGACGAGCCAATCACCAGTTTTATAAAAAGTTATTTCAGGATAACCCACTATTGACTTTGCATACAGAGCCAACGGCGGATTATTTTTCTAACCATTGGCTTAGTGTTGCTTATCTTTCGCCAGAGCTCGGAATAACCAGAGCAGAGCTTATTCAGGAGTTTACAAATCAAGAGATAGAAACCCGTCCAATTTGGAAACCAATGCATCTGCAACCAATATTCAAAAATACGGTCTTTTTTGGTTCTGATTTATCAGAGAAGCTATTTAGTAATGGTCTTTGTTTGCCTTCAGGGTCTAACTTATCTGATGCTGATAGGAATCGAATAGCCAAAGTTTTTGATATAGTAAAGATGATAAAATGACAGGTATTCTTAAGCTTGTATCCCGATAATTATCGGGACTTAAAATAAGTAGAAAGACTTTGTATGTCTTAAAATTTTGAGGTTTTACAGCTAATTTTACGTCTTTTATCCTTGTGTTTGAAAAATTGAAAGTAAAGTAAGATAAAGATTTTTTCACATTCAATTTATTTTAATGAGTTTGACTAGTTTTATAATAACAAACTTTAATGGTTGATATATATATTGTAAATTTGCGAAAACTATAATCACTCAGAGATGAAATTAAGCATTAGAATCGTACACGTTCATTTAATAAAAGGTATAACAAATGGCTTTTAGTAAAAGGTTTAGTAAGGGAATCTATAGTGGCGATAATTTAATGGGACTTTCCGATTTACGGTATTTACCACGTTGGGTTATTTTGATTATTGATGTCCTATTTATCACATTTTCCATTTATTTTTCTTGTTATCTGATTGAAAAACTGAGCTATAGTTCGAGTCCTGTTTTTCCGCATGGGAATATCATTTACGTGTTGATTATTTCGATCAGTGTGGTTTTTATGTTTGCATTTCGGACGTATGCGGGAATTATTCGGCATTCTACTTTTATTGATCTTTTTAAATTATTTCTTGCTGTTTTTAGTACCACTATTGTGGTTGGAATCATTAGCTTTTCTTATTATTTGATCAGTGATAAACGCATGATTTATATGTCGGTGCCATTTTTGGTAGTTTTTTTTACGGCCTCTTTCATGATGATGTTTCTTTTCCGCTTATTTGTAAAAGGAGTCTTTCATTTTTTGCGTGGGATTCGCCGCAGTACGCTTCGAAAGAGAATTTTGGTGGTAGGGATTCATGAGCAGTCTGTCGCCATGGCCCGTGCAATTATCGATAATCCTAATTTGCCTTATCAAATAGTTGGTTTTTTAACTCAACGCCACGATTCCACCAGGGCAAGTTTGCTTGGAAAGCCTATTTACACTAAAGCAAAAATTGAGCGTAACAGCAAAGAAGATTTGATGATTGACGGCGTTCTTTTATTACAGGAATTATTAAGCAAAGAGGAAATGAATTGCTGGGTTACATTATTTCTGGAGAAAGATTTGCAGATCTTTAAAGCACCTTCTCTACAGAAGTTAAAAAGTAACGACTCAGAAGTTTCTATTAAAACGCTTCAAATTGAAGACCTTCTTAACCGAAAGCCTATTAAAATAGAAAACGAAGATGTCAGAAAAAGGCATTTTGGTAAGACCATCCTTATTACCGGAGGTGCAGGTTCTATAGGTAGCGAAATCGTAAGACAGGTGGCTTTATTCGAGCCTGCATTAATTGTGGTTTTGGATCAGGCAGAAACCCCACTTTACGATATAGAAATGGAAATGCGCAATGCTTTTCCGATGCTTTCTTTTAAATTCATATTGGCAGATATTTCTAATAAACATCGTATAGAGCCATTATTTCAAAAATATCAATTTTCAATGGTTTATCATGCTGCGGCTTATAAGCATGTTCCTTTGATCGAAGAAAATCCACATGAAGCGATTTTGGTTAATATTCTTGGAACCAAAAATTTGGCTACTTTGGCTTCCCATTATAAAGTGAATCGTTTTGTAATGGTGTCCACCGATAAAGCCGTGAAACCGACCAATGTAATGGGGGCTTCTAAAAGGACAGCAGAGCTTTTTGTACAGGCATTACAAAAAACTGAGAATAATTCGACTAAGTTTATTACCACGCGCTTCGGCAATGTTTTGGGGTCTAATGGTTCGGTGATTCCACACTTCAAGAAACAAATTGAAAACGGGGGACCTGTAACCATTACCCATTGCGATATTACCCGCTATTTTATGACGATTCCAGAAGCTTGTGATTTGGTTTTGCAAGCCGGTGCAATGGGTGAAGGAGGGGAGATTTTCGTTTTTGATATGGGAGAGCCTGTGAAGATTTTGGATTTGGCGCATCGGATGATTAAGTTGTCTGGATTTGAGCCTCATGTTGATATCAAAATTATTTTCACAGGATTGCGGCCGGGTGAAAAACTCTATGAAGAATTATTAAGTGATGATGCCAAAACATTGCCGACTCATCATGAGAAAATATTAATTTCTAAAGATCCTACCATGGAATACCAAAATATTGAAAAACATTGCAATAATATTGTTAAAGCAGCGTTAAGAAGAGAAAAAATGGATGTGGTACAGATTCTAAAAGAGATTGTTCCCGAATTTAGAAGTAATAATTCGGTCTACGAAGTTTTGGATAAGTAATTTAGAATTGTATATTTGCAGAAATACCATATTTAACAGTTAATAATGAATAAAAACATATTTATATTGTTTATATGTTTTCTTTTTTTTGTAACTTCTTGTAAGACAAAAGAGAAAGCAAGTGAACTTAATTACATGCAGAATATTGAAGAAATTGCGACACAAGAAGCAATGAGAAATACAAAATCTACCTTGCAGGCTGGTGATCAGTTAGTTATCCTTATTACTGCGAAAGATATGGATGTAGTAAGACCTTTTAATCAAAATTATTCATCCGGTGAGATTTCTCAAACTTCCGTACCTAGCGGAAATTTCCCAAATCAGGGACAAAGTACTATTTCAGGTCCTACTTATATTATCGATTCTAATAATCAAATTGATTTCCCAGTTTTAGGTCAACTAAGTACTGCGGGCAAAACACTAGTTGCCTTTAAAGATGAACTCCGGGATAAACTGACCCATTATATCAAAAATCCTTCAGTTAATATGAGGGTGTCCAATTACAAAGTCACCATTCTTGGTGAAGTTGCGCGACCGGGACAATATATTATTCCAGATGGGCAAACTACTTTACTTAATGTTATTGGTTTAGCAGGGGATTTAACCATGTATGGTAAAAGAGATGATATTTTGATCGTGAGAAATGAAAACGGTCAAATTATTAAAGACAGAGTTAATATTCTGAAAGCCGATTTTATACAATCTCCCTATTACAACCTCAAACAGGGTGATGTGATCTATGTAGCTCCTAATAAGACCAAAGAAAAAACATCCCGCTTAGATCCTAACACGCCGATCTACATAGCAGTAGCAGGCATCGTGGTTACCATTCTGGCATTAGTATTCAAAAAATAATTCATCTCGAAAATATTTAAATGGAAAATTCTACAGTAATAGAACACTCTCATTCTGAAAGCAATATTCAAGAAATTGTAAAACCTTATTTTAGAAAATGGTATTGGTTTTTATTCATTACTTTTTTAACATTAGCTGCTGGTATTTTTTATTTGAAATATGCAGTACCTGTTTATAAAATTGATTCCACTGTCCTCATCAAAGATGCTAAAAAAAACAGTGGCATGGGTGATTTTGGGATGCTAGAACTTTCAGGCTTAGGCGGCATGGGGACTAATTCAATCGATAATGAGATTGAGATTTTTAAGTCTAAAAAATTAATGACAAGTGTTGTCAATCGGTTAGGTTTTCAGACCAGTATTTACAGCAGCGAAGGCCTTAAGAAAAAGGAGGTATATGGTGATACCTCGCCCATCGTTATTAAGTTGTTAAATGAGAAACCTTTTACCGAAGCACCAAAGAAAGAAATAAAAATAGCCATTAAGGGAAATGAAATTATTCTTTCTTCTGATGAACTTGTCAAGAATATTGTAACCAAATTCAATACGACGCTCAGTCTGCCATATGCAAATTTCATGATTTTGAAGAATCCGGATTTTAATGCTGCAAAAGCTAAAAAAATCGGCGATTTATCATTTACCTATATGCCAAGAGAGGCAGCAGTCAATGCTTACCAGAAATTATTAAATGTTGATTTGTTGAATAAGGATGTAACCATTATTGGGTTATCTATGAACTATGCTAATGTGGATAAAGGAAGAAATCTTATTAATAAGGTTGTTGAAGCCTATAATAATGAGGCTATTCAGGATAAAAATACGGAATCTCAAAAAACATCTGACTTTATTGAAGACCGAATTTCCAAAGTTGAAAAGGACTTGGGAAATGTTGAAAGCCAAAAGGAACAGTTTAAATCGGCCAATCGGATAACAGATCTGGAAACCGAAGCAAAAATCAGCTTGGAAACTTCTGCGGCAGCAAGAGCAAAACAGATCGAATTAGAAGCACAGTTAGAACTGACTAATTCAGTACTGGATTACATGGCCAAACAGGGAGCAGGGAATGTATTGCCTTCTAATATTGGTTTAGAAAACACCTCAGCATCGTCGAATATCAGTGCTTATAACCTGCTGGTATTGGAAAGAAACAGACTTCTGGAAAATGCAACCCCACAAAATCCTTTGGTTATCGATTTGAATAAGCAGATTAATTCCATGAAAGGGTCAGTGATGGAAAGCCTTCAAAAGAATAGAACAGGATTAATGTTGGCGAGAAATCAATATGAAAATGAACAGGGTATTGTTTCTGACCGTATTACAAAAATTCCTTCCCAGGAGAAAATGTTCAGAAGTATCGAAAGACAGCAAGCCGTAAAAGAGTCACTATACATGCTGTTATTGAAGAAACGGGAAGAAACGGCAATAGCATTGGCCATGACCTCTCCAAAGGCCAGGATTATTGATTATGCATTTGTATCAGAAAGACCGGTGGCTCCAAAGAAAATAATTATTTTAGGTGTTGCATTATTGGTAGGATTACTTATTCCTTTTGCTATAATTTACTTAAGAGAATTATTTAACAATAAAATTAGATCCAAGAAAGATATTGAAAAATTGTCCATTCATCCTATAATCGGTGAATTGCCTAGTATAGAAAAAGGAAAAAGTGAACTTGTTGGTCTTAATGATGTTTCGCCGCTTGCTGAAGCCTTTAGAATTTTGATTACCAACATGAATTTTATGTTACCAAAGAAAGATAAAGGTAAAGTAGTTTTTGTGACCTCTACCATTAAAGGGGAGGGTAAAACATTTGCATCAGTTAATCTTGCACTGACTTTGGCATCACCAAAACATAAAGTGATTATTATCGGTGCAGATATTCGAAATCCACAGTTACAGCGTTATAATCCCTCCCGAAAAGGCCTAGATGGGCTTGCGGAATTTTTATACAATGAAGATGAAAAAATAGAAGACATTGTACACGTCTCTACATTTAATCCATGCTGTGATGTCATCTATTCCGGCAGTATCCCGCCAAATCCCACAGAGTTGCTCTCTAACGGAAGATATCAAATATTAATGAATCAACTTAAATTGGATTATGAATATATTATTGTAGATACCGCTCCATTAATGCTGGTTACTGACACCTTTCTGACCTCTGATCTTGCAGATGCTACGGTATATGTGACCAGATCAAAACATACTGAAAAAGCGTTAATAGAGTTTGCTAACAAGCAGATTGATGCTAAAAAAATCCGAAATGTTGGCTTTGTACTGAATGATGTAGGTAGAGATCATTTCGGTTATGGTAATAAATATGGCTATGGATATAATGCAGAAGAGAAAAAATGGTGGGAAAAATTAAAAATTAAATTAAGTTAGTCATTATCGATAAACATTCTGTATAATATGGTAATTGAATGCCGTACAAAAATCAAAATGTAAAAGTAAGTGACTGTTTTATTTCGGTTTTTTAGCATGTCAATACTGATGATTTTAGATTACTTAAGGAAGATTTTTAAGCAGATGTTTTTAAATTAGTTTAACTACTATTGTAACCAAGGATTTCTCAATTAATCATCATCATCCCGATATGAATATAGAACTGATATTTTTATAAAAATGTTTAAGTTGCTGTAGTTAACAGTGAATATAATTACAAAACCTATTCGGTCACTTGACAAGCAAAAATTTCATATGTCTTTAAGAAAACAGGCTATTTCAGGGATGGTGTGGACTTATTCGCAGCAATTCGGTACACAAATTCTTGCCTTTGGTGTTTCTGTTATTTTAGCACGTCTTTTAACTCCTTCAGAATTCGGGTTAATTGGCATGCTAGCTATTTTTATGGGTATAGGTAATGCTTTATTTGAGGGAGGTTTAGCAAGTTCGTTAATTAGAAGTAAGGAGGTCACAACAAAAGATTATTCTACTGTTTTTATATTCAATTTAGTAGCCAGTTTTTTTATTTATGCAATTATCTATTTGATTGCCCCCCTAATCTCAGACTTTTACCGTCAACCGGAACTAACCAAAATCACGAGAGTATATGCTTTAACTTTTATTTTATCCGCCTTTGGTACAGTTCAAAACACAATTCTTACCCGAGAATTGAAATTCAAGAAACAAGCATTAATTACGCTTCCTGGATTATTATTGGGCAGTGGAGTGGGTGTGATTTTAGCCTATATGGGTTTCGGTGTTTGGGCATTGGTTTATTATTCAGTATTAAATTCTTTGTTTACGACGCTTTTTTTGTGGATAAATTCCGATTGGAAACCTCAACTAGTATTTGATAAAAACTTATTCCATACTCATTTCCATTATGGATACAAACTAACTTTATCTTCGGTTTTAGATATCATCTTTACAAATGCGTACCAAATAATAATTGGAAGATTTTACAGTGCGGCGCAGGTAGGTTATTATACCCGAGCAAATTCGCTAATGATGTTGCCTGTTGGAAATGTTTCAACTGCATTAAATAAGGTAATTTTTCCTGTTTTTTCACAAATGCAGGACGATTTGCCGAGATTCAGGAATGTCTATAAGCAGGTTATGCAGATCATCTTATTCATTATTATGCCTATTATTGTGATTATGGCTATAGAAGCAGATCCTATAGTTGTTTTCTTGTTTACAGACAAGTGGCTTCCTGTTGTTCCCATTTTCCAGATTATCTGTTTTACGGGTGTTTTGTATCCGATTCATTTGTACAATCTACTTGTTCTTCAGGTGAGGGGAAGAAGTGATCTTTTTTTAAAACTGGAAATTGTAAAGAAAGTAATCTTGACAATCATCATTGTTACAACACTATTTTTTGGTTTTTATGAATTGTTATGGGGACAGCTGATATTCTCAGTAATAGCCTTATTAATAAATACTCATTATGCTGGGAGAATGCTTGGTTATAATGTTATACAGCAGATGAAGGATATATTACCTATCTTTGCATTCGCAGCGATAATGGGTGTTTCAATATATTTCTTAGATGGGTTATTTGTAAAATATGGTGATTTTATACGAATATTAATGACTACTACTATAGGATTTGCAATTTATATTTTAACTTCATTGTTATTTAAATCCCAAATTATTAACCACATAAAATCTATTAAATTTTAAAAATGATTCCAGTAACTAAACCATTCCTACCCCCAATTGACGAGTTTCAAGGATATCTGAAGGATATCTGGAAAAGACAATGGCTCACCAATATGGGCCCCTTAGCAAGTGATTTGGAGCTGCAACTCAAAAAGTATCTTGAAGTTAATCATTTATTATTTGTTACCAACGGAACGGTTGCTTTGCAGATGGCGATTAAAGCATTGGATTTAAGAGCAGAAATCATTACCACGCCTTTTTCCTTTGTAGCCACCACTTCCAGTATTGTCTGGGAAGGTTGCACTCCTGTTTTTGTTGATATTGATCCGCAAAGTTTAAATATTGATGCCACTAAAATTGAAGCTGCCATTACGGAAAATACTTCAGCGATTCTCGCCACGCACGTTTATGGAAACCCCTGCGAGGTAGAAAAAATAGATCAGATTGCAAAAAAACACAATCTTAAAGTTATTTACGATGCTGCGCACGCTTTTGGTGTTGAAGTGAATGGAAGATCGATCTTTGAGTTTGGAGATATTTCAACCTGCAGTCTTCATGCCACCAAATTATACCACAGCATTGAAGGCGGCTTGTTAATCACCAAAGACCCCACAATTTTAAAGAAACTGGCTTCAGTGCGCAATTTCGGTATCTCGGGATTTGACAGTTTTGATGAATTGGGATTGAATGGAAAGAACTCCGAGTTTCATGCGGCGATGGGACTGGCGAATTTAAAATATATCGAAGAGATTTCTAAAAAGAGAAAAGCTTTAACCGCAAGGTACGACGATAAATTAAAGAACTTAAAAGCCCGGCGTCCGATTTGGAAAGATCATTCTGAAAATAATGCCGCTTATTATCCAATTATTTTCGACACCGAAGAATTGATGTTAAAATGCAAAGAACATTTGCAGCTCAATGAAATTGGAACTAGACGGTATTTTTACCCCAGTTTAGCCACTGCACTTCCGTATCTGGAACCAAAGCATTTCCCCATCACTGACGATATTTCAAAACGGATTTTATGTCTGCCCCTCTTTTATGATTTAACTATCGAAGAAGTCGATATGATTTGCCGATTGTTATTAAGAATTCAAAACAATTAACCATGATCATTATTGGAGCGAAAGGTTTTGCCAAAGAAGTACTGGAAATACTGCATCAAAATAATCAGTTGGCAGGTTTGGCTTTTTATGATGATGTGAATCACGATCTTCCTGAAGTTCTGTACAATCAATTTCCTATCTTAAAAAATGAAAAGCAGGTTAAAGAACATTTTCAAAACTACGGAAATGATTTTACCATCGGAATTGGAGGTCCATTACTCCGAAAAAAAATGCAGGAAAAGTTTGAAGCATTCGGTGGTAAGTTAAAATCAACGGTAAGTAAATTCTCCGATATAGGCAATTACGAAGTTCAAATAGGAGAAGGAAGTAATATCCTTTCTGGCGCGATAGTGTCAAACAGTGCTTCTATTGGGAATGCAAATATAATCTATTATAATGCAATCGTTACCCATGATGTGATAACGGGAGATTATGTTGAAATTTCACCTGGTGCAAAACTTTTGGGCAGATGTTCAGTCGGCGATTTTTCCAGCGTTGGCAGCAATGCGGTTATCTTACCCGATGTTAAAGTAGGAAGAAATGTAATTATCGGTGCAGGAGCGGTCGTAAGCAAAGATCTTCCGGATAACTGTGTCGCAGTTGGGATTCCGGCAAAAATCATTAAAATGAATCATGACTGATTATCCAAAAGTAAGTGTCGTAACCATCACCTACGGCCACGAAAACTATATTACGCAGACCCTCGATGGGGTTTTGGTGCAGGATTATCCTGGCGAAATAGAATTCATTATTGCCAATGATAATTCACCAGATAGTACCGACAAGGTTATCAATGAGTATTTAGCCAGCAAAAAAATTCCTGACAACTTTACTATAAAATATACCAAACATAAAAATAATTTGGGAATGATACCTAATTTTTTTTGGGCAGCAGAGCAGGTGACCTCTAATTATATTGCTTTTTGTGAGGGCGACGATTACTGGGCTGATCCTTTAAAATTGCAAAAACAAGTGCTGTTTTTAGAAGAAAATACTGAATTTGGTTTAGTTGTAACCGATTTTAATATATTGCATCAGTCTACCGGTAAAACGGAAGAATCTTTATTTAAAAACCATCCGGAAAGATTTCCGATTTATAGGGGATTTGAGGAGTTTTTGCTCGCCGCTGGTTTTATGGCACCATGTACTTGGCTCCTGAGAAAAAATTTCTTACCATTATTTCAAAAAGATTATATTGATGGTACTTTTCCTTGGTTATTAGATATTTATGTTGAAAGCAGGGTACATGTCTTATCAGATACTACTGCGACTTATCGATATTTAGCAGAAAGTGCAAGCCACACAACTACCTTTGATAAAAGGTATAAATTGTCAAAAGGAATTTTAGAGATTCAACTGGATTATATAAATAAATATCAATTACCTGAAAATTATCAATTAGAAGTTTTAAAGAGACACTACCAATTATTATTGCCGACACTATTATCGTTGAACCTTAAAGATGAGATCAAATCTGCAAAAATTTATATTCCGAAGAACCAAAGAACAATAAAAGACCACATTTTATTCTTTATAGAGGGAAAGCCTTTAGTAAATCAGTTTTTACGAGGATGTTTCTTTTTCAAGGGTATAAAATAACTTTTTTTTAATTAGGTCTATAGTGCTTCACCGGTTTTATAAACCACAGAGTTTATAGTCATTAACTTATTAGATTAATAGGTAGAGAGCATTTTCAGAAACTAATGAATAGCAATACAATACTACAATTTGATTTATGATAACCGAACTTTTATTTTTTTTTAGTATCCTATTATTGTTTGTTGTTTTTCAAACAAAAAATGTTCTAATCAATAAGATCATCTTTTTTTGTGTAACATTAAGTCTAATAATTTTGGCTGGCTTTAGGGATGCGACTGTAGATCGAGATTACCATGTTTATTTCTTCTATTGGCAACTAAGGCAGGTTGATGTAGAAGTATCCTTTATCATTCTTAAAAACTTTCTGAAGAACTACTTAAATCTTCCATTTGCCACACTACTAATTACATATGCAATTTTAGGGGTTACTACTAAGCTTATTGGTATTAAGAGAATTTCTCCTTTTTTCTATCTTTCTTGTCTGGTTTATTTTAGTCACTATTATTTACTACATGAGCTCACCCAGATTAGAGCAGGAGTAGCTTCAGGTTTCTTTCTTATTGCACTTTATTATTTATATGAACGTAAAGCAGAATATTTTATCTTCTTTGTTATCTGTGCAGGTTTTTTCCATTATTCTGCATTTATAGCGCTCCCGCTATGGTTTATAAAAAAAGACTCTAAAAATATTTACGTTTATACTTTACTGATTCCAATAGGTTATATTTTGCATTTTGTTGGTGGGAATGTCTTTAGTCATATTCCGATACCTTACATTCAAGAAAAAGCTGAGGTTTATCAAAAATTGCAAGATCTTTCTATAGGTGATGCAGATAAGATTAATGTCTTCAATTATATGTTTCTAAGCAAAATTGCAATCCTGCTGGTTCTGCTGTTCAATGCGAAGAAAATTTATCTTCAGAATCAATATATTTATCTTTTATTAAAAATATATGCAATTTCATTAGCTGCTTTTCCAGGTTTGTCAGCAGTTCCTGCTTCCGCTTTTAGAGTTCAGGAGTTTTTGGGCGTGGTAGAAATTATTTTAATTCCAATGATTGTGTATCTTTTCCGTGTGCGATTTATTGGCTATCTTGTGGTCGTACTTATTGCGGTCGGCTATCTGATGTTAAATCTTTTTTATAATAAATTAATTTTATAGAAATGCAGGAAATTGCTATTTTGCTTGCTACCTACAATGGTGAAAAATACCTTCGCCAACAGCTAGATTCTTTAATAGCACAAAGTTTCTCTGGGTGGAAACTGTATATCCGCGATGATGGCTCTACCGATCATACGGTAAGCATTATTAAAGAATATTGTAATTTGGATCAGCGGTTCTTTTTTATTGAAGACGCTCAACAAAATAAAGGAGCAAGAGACAGCTTTTTTTCACTTCTAGAATCAGTAGATTCTTCTTATTACATGTTTTGTGACCAGGATGATATTTGGCTAGACACCAAAGTAGAGCAATGTTATAATGAAATAAAAAAAGCTGAATCCTTACATAAAGATTTCCCAGTATTGGTAGCAACTGATGCTAAAGTGGTAGATTCAGATCTCAAAATCATCAATCCTTCCTTTTGGAATTATACGAAAGTTAACCCAGAGAGATTAATTAAAAACTGCTATTTACAGGTTTTTAATTTTGCGCCCGGATGTACCATGATGTTTAATCATTCTCTTAAAAAATTAGTAAAACCCATCCCCAAAAACATATTGATGCATGATTGGTGGTTGCTGATTTTGGCAGAACGTTATGGTGTTATCAAAATTATCAATCGACCGCTAATTTTATATAGGCAACACAGTTCAAACACTTTGGGAGCACACCAAGTAGATGAGAATTATTTTTTAGGGAAGCTTAAGAATTTAAGAAATGTAATTGCGAGCCAACAACAGCACTTGCAATTCTTAAAGGAAATAAATGGTCTTTCAAAATTAAATTATTATCAAATAAAATTGTTTTATAATTTAACCCGTTTGAAATAATAAAGGATACCCACGCTAATTATTAGGATTGTCAGAATTAAAAAAAAAAGGTAGAGCTCTTTCCGTTATTAATAATTCTGTTATTTTCAAACTTTAAATTTTTCAAGCTGTTTTTATTAATCAGAAAGTTTTTTTGAATATCTGTATTTTCAAATAAGCTAGATTTTATGGTGAAATTATTGAATTCATTTTCTTGTTTGTAGAAGTACAATTTGTCGTTGTTTTTAAAGGTAAGATTATCATATAACACTTCGTACGCCTTTCTAAAATCCAAGATTGTTTTAAAACCATCTATTGTTGAGTTCTGAAAGATTATTTTATTTTCACCATCATTATAATTTCGATAGGAATCATTTCCGATAACAGCCAATGGCGTTCGAACCTTATTGAAATTGCAATTTTCGATGATAAATCCATAGCTTGATTTTACAGGATTCTCTTTGCTTTTATCCATCAGAAAAATAACAATGGCAGCTACGCCCCCTATGTTTGTAAAATCACAATTTCTAATAATCCCATTTCGAGAAACCTGCCAATTATCCATCGGCTCTACGTCAATTGCAGCGGGCATTCCATCTCGGGTAATATTTTTGAAACTGCAATTTTCAACTAGAAATCCATCGCAATAATAAAAACTTATTCCTTGTCTGTTTTCATTGTTAATGCCATCAAATTTGCAGTTCTCAATGGTGACATCTTTATTATATGCACCGTAGTTTTTAGTGAAATCAATTCCGGCGTTGATGCTGATCCCATCACCTAAAAAGCCGGTAAAAGAAGAGTTTTTCACGGTAAAACCGGAAACGCCATGGGCGGAAATTTGATGAGACAACTCATCAAAACCTAATTTTACAACATCAGATACGAAATGTAAATTGTCAATAATGATATTTTTAATGCTGTTTCGGTCATCAAACTGTTTAGAAACTTGTGCATCGAAAAGAAAACAACCATCTGCCGCATTTATTCTGGAATAAGAATTCCATCTTTCGATTAATATTCTTTTTCCAAGAAAAACCTGTTTGATGGTAGAACCATTTCCTTTAAATGTAATATTGCTGTATTTTTTACCAAAAAATTTCACATGAGAAATATAATACGTACCAAGCGGTATTTCCATCGTTCCACCGCCCAAGGCTGCGAGTTGATCAGCGCATTTTTGAAAAGCTGTGGTATCATCTTTTGTGTCCTTTCCGTTTGCACCAAATTGGGTTACATCGAGGGTGTTTGAATAGAAGAAATTATAAACGATAAGAGTTGATAATAAAAGAATTCTCTTCATTTTTTTTTAAATTAAAATTTGTATTTTTGCTCGTAATTTACAAATATAATAATTTCAAGATCATTGATGACGAAAAGCGTTTGCATAGCAACTTTTAACGGAGCCCAATATATTGCCCAGCAGTTGGATTCTGTTATTGAGCAACTTGGTGTAGATGATGAGATTATTATTGTAGACGATTGTTCCACAGATCATACTTTGGAAATTATTGAGACCTATAATGATGATAGAATAAAAATTTATCGGAATGATAAAAACTTACGTCATGTGAAATCTTTTGAAAGAGCGATTTCTTTAAGTAATAATGCCCTTGTTTTTCTTTGTGATCAAGATGATTTATGGGAAAAGGATCGGTTAAAAACTTTTGAAAAGTATTTCTTACAGTATCCTGACGTTTTACTTGTGTCTAGTAATTTCAGTTGTATTGATGATCATGGTGATCGTGTAGAGAACAATTTGCGAAAAGTGTCGCCAGAAGATAGTTTTTCATATAAAAAAAATATTCTGGCTGTTTTCGCCGGTAAAATTGGTTACTTTGGCTGTGCAATGGCTTTTAGAAGGGAATTGATTTCGAAAGTGCTGCCGATTCCGGGATACGTTGAAGCGCATGATTTATGGTTTGCGATGGCAGCAAATATTTTGAAGGCCAATCTTCATATTGATGATAAAACACTGTATCATCGAATCCATAGCAGTAACGCGAGTGATTTAAGAAGAAACGTTCGGGGAAGAATAAAAGCGAGATTAGGTTTTTTAAAATCCTATTTAGAACTTGCAAAAAGAATTGGAAAAAACTAAAAAAATGGAACAGGACATTAGACCCTGGGGTCAGTATTGGGTGCTGGAAGATGCCGCAACCCATAAAGTAAAACGTATTCTGGTAAAACCCGGCGGAAGACTTTCTCTCCAATATCATGAACATCGAGCAGAAGTTTGGACCATTATCGAAGGGAATCCTATCGTAACAATCGATGAGCAAAAAATATCGTGTGTTCCGGGACAAACTGTTATAATTCCTTTGGGTGCGACACACCGAATAGAAAATCAAACCTCCGGGAATGTTATTTTCATAGAGGTTCAGCATGGTACTTACTTTGGTGAAGATGATATTGTGAGAATTGAAGACGATTATAAAAGAATTTAACTGCAACAGTTAACCGTTTGAAATCAACAAAAATATATATTGCAGGACATTGCGGAATGGCTGGACGCGCGATAGCCCGTTCGCTTGAACAGGCAGGCTATCATAACGTCATTGGGAAAACCAGCAAAGAACTTGATTTAAGAAATCAAAAGGAAGTGCAGGATTTTTTTGAAGCAGAAAAGCCAGAAGTCGTTATAGATGCCGCAGCTAAAGTTGGGGGGATTCTTGCCAATAAAAATTTCCCGTATCAATTCCTGATGGAGAATCTACAGATTCAAAATAATTTAATTGATGGTGCTCATCAACACCATGTTAAAAAATTTATTTTCTTAGGAAGTTCTTGTATTTATCCAAAACAGGCATTACAACCCTTAAAAGAAGAGTGTCTTTTAACTGATGTATTGGAACCCACCAACGAAGCGTATGCCATAGCAAAAATTGCAGGTGTCAAAGCTTGTGCAACCATACGCAGGCAGTTTGGGAAAGATTTTTTCAGCTTAATGCCAACCAATTTATATGGTCCTTTTGATAACTTTGATCTGGAAACTTCCCATGTTATTCCGGCGATGATCAGAAAATTTGAAAATGCTAAAAATAATGGAAATTTAGCCGTAACTTTATGGGGTAGCGGAACACCTTACCGGGAATTTCTTTATGTAGAAGATTTGGCTGAGGCAGTGAAGTTTGCCTTAGAAAATAAAATGGAGGAAGAGTTATATAATGTGGGAACTGGTATTGATTTACCAGTAAAAAAATTAGCAGAAATCATTCAGAAAACAGTTGGGCATACTGGCGAGATCATTTGGGATGATTCTAAGCCAGACGGTACACCGAGGAAATGGATGGATGTTTCGAAATTAAAAAATAAAGGATGGTCTTATTCTGTAGCATTAGAAGAAGGAATCCGAAGAACGTACGAATGGTACATTAACAACAAAAAAGAATATTAAAAAAATGAAGAAAATTGTAATTTTAGGTGGCGGTGGTTTCATAGGCGGTCATTTGGCTAAAAGATTGAAAGAAGAAGGTAACCATGTAAGGATTTGTGATATTAAAAATCACGAATATTTCAGCCACGAAGAAATATGTAATGAATTTATTTTAGGTGATTTAACAGATCCCAGAGTGGTAGAGCTTGTTATAGAAGAAGGGGTTGACGAATTGTATCAGCTTGCTGCAGACATGGGAGGCGCGCTCTATATTTTTACAGGAGAAAATGATGCCAACGTGATGCACAATTCTGCAATGATCAATTTGAATGTTGCCAAAGAATGCGTTACCAAAAATGTTAAAAAAGTTTTCTATTCTTCATCAGCTTGTATGTATCCGGAGCATAATCAATTAGATCCTAACAATCCAAACTGTGAAGAGTCTTCAGCATATCCTGCAAATCCAGACTCAGAATATGGGTGGGAGAAACTATTCTCAGAAAGAGTTTTTTTGGCATTTAAGAGAAATTACAAATTAGATGTGCGTGTTGCTAGATTTCATAATATATTTGGACCACAAGGAACCTGGAAAGGTGGAAAAGAAAAATCCCCTGCAGCCATGTGTAGAAAAGTTGCTGAAGCTAAAGCCGGAGATGCCATTGAAGTTTGGGGTAACGGACTGCAGACAAGATCATTTTTGTATGTAGATGAATGTGTAGAAGCGGTACTGCGTTTAATGCATTCAGATTTTACTGGTCCAGTAAATATTGGAAGTGAAGAAATGGTAAGTATTAACCAGCTGGCGCAAATGGCAATCGATATTTCAGGAAAAGATTTATCAATTGATAATATTGACGGTCAGGATTTCATCGATAAATATGGGTTCAAATGTCCTTTAGGTGTTAAAGGTAGAAATTCCGATAACAAATTATACCGCGAACAAGTTGGTTGGGAAGTTAATCAACCTTTACTCGTAGGGATGAAAAAAACTTTTGAGTGGATTACCGAGCAATCAAAAAAATATTCATAACAACCTGTCCATCTTCTTTTAAAAATTGTGACCATACAATAATATAATATGAAATATAAATTAATTATTTCCTGTGTTTTTCCGCCTGAACCTACCGTTTCAGGACAAGTAATGTTTGATGTAGCGACAGAGTTGTCCAAAACAGGAAAAGTTAAAGTAATTACTCCCAGACCTACCAGACCTTTCAATTTCAAGTTTGATCAAAATAGGATTTCGAAAGTCGACTTTGAACATATTATCACTAATTCATTCACAAGTCCGGAAATGTCTTTGATTGGAAGATACAAAGAAAGCAAAAGTTTTGGGAAATGGTGTTTCGATTATATTACCAAAAATCATAAAGACATTGAACTTGTGTACATGAATGCCTGGCCATTATTTGCACAGGAAGAAATTATAAAAGCAACCAAAAAATTTAATATTCCCTGTGTAACAATTATACAGGATATTTATCCGGAATCTTTAATAAACAAATTGCCTTTTGGAAAAGGGATTATTCAGAATGTCTTATTGAAAAAAGACCGGTTTATTTTGCATAACTCTGCCAAAGTTCTCTGCATTTCAGATAATATGAAAGCTTATTTAGCAAAATCTAGAAATTTACCTCTAGATCATTTTTCTGTGATTGTTAACTGGCAAGATGAAAATACTTTTATTAAGTATTTCAAAGATAATGCTGATTTTAAAGATGAAACCGGACAGAAGCCTTTTACCTATATGTATTTAGGAAATAATGGACCGGTTGCTGGTGTCGAATTTTTAATTGAGTGTTTTGTAAAAGCAGCAGTAACTAATTCCCGTCTAATTATTGCAGGAAGTGGTTCTAAGAAAGAAGATTGCGAAAATCTTGCAAGGAGTCTGAATGCGAAAAATGTTGAATTTATATCTGTCCCGGAAGGTAAGGTGCCACATACCCAAGATATTGCAGATGTCATGTTGTTGCCGGTAAAAAAGAATGGAGCATACAGTTCTATCCCGTCTAAATTGCCAGCTTATATGTTTTCTAAAAAACCAATTATTGGGAGCTTAGATATAGACAGTGATACCGCAAAAGCAATTATAAATGCCGATGCAGGAATTGTTATTGAACCTGAAAACCAAGAAAAATTGGTGGCTGCTATGAAAGAAATCGCTTCCTGGCATTCAGACCAAATTAAAGAGAAGGGGCAAAACGGCTATCGTTATGCAATGGAGAATTTTTCTAAAAGTGGAAACCTTAAGAAAATCACCCAGATTATACAAAACTTAGAAATGTAATGTTGAAAGTAAGAAAAGCTACAAAGCGGGATATTGATTCCGTCGTAGAAATACACCTGAAACGTTTTTCTAATTTTTTTCTCACCTCACTGGGGAAATATTTCCTCAAGGTTTTTTACACAGCATTCCTTAAAAATCCTGGATTATTACTGATTCTGGAAGATGAGGGCAAAATAAAAGGTTTTGCTGCCGGAAGCAGAGATAACCGTAATTTCTTCAAAAAACTGTTAAAAAATAATCTTTTTGAATTTGTATTTTCCGGAGCCCAGATTCTAATCACTAAACCTGCCGCATTAAAAAGAATGGCATTAAATGCAGGTAAATCAGAGAAAAACAACCTCATTTATGCAGAGCTTCTAAGTATCGCAACGCTTAGAAATAAGAAAGGGTATGGTAAAATACTACTCGCAGAATTCGAAAAGGAAATTGCAAAGGAAAATATAGAAAATTTACCATTATCTTTAACCACAGATTACGACGAAAATGAAAAGGCAATCGGATTTTATAATGAAAGTGGCTATGAAGTTTATCAGATTTTCGAGAGTTATCAAAATAGAAAAATGTATCGTTTTATAAAATATATTGTAAATAAATAATGAAAATACCTTTTGCACCCCCTTTTATCGATGAAGATATTATTGCTGAAGTAGTAGATACCTTAAAATCGGGTTGGATTACAACAGGTCCAAAAGTAAAAGCACTTGAAGAAGAAGTGGCAAAACTTACTGGAGTACCTCATGTGCTTTGTGTTAATTCCTGGACTTCAGGAGCAATTTTGATTTTAAAATGGTTTGGTATCAAAGAGGGCGACGAGGTGATAATTCCCGCATACACCTATAGTGCTACTGCTCTTGCAGTATTGCATTGCGGCGGAACTCCTGTAATGGTAGATGTGAAAGACGATTTCACCGTAGATCCCGAAAAAATTAGGCAGGCAATTACAGAAAAAACAAAAGTAATTATGCCGGTCGATATTGCCGGACTCCCATGCGATTATGATCCCATTAATCAAATGGTTGATCTTCCTGAAATTAAAAGTCTTTTTCAGGCTCATTCTGAGAATCAAAAAAAACTGGGTAGAATTCTAATTCTTTCCGATGCTGCTC
>NZ_JBAVFG010000077.1:0-22800 GCF_049588135.1 Kaistella sp.
CAAATATACTATTTTTCGGCTCAAATTCAAAGATTACAGAATTGGTCTTTCTTCGTTTTTTTTTCTACATCACTTCATCAATATGATAATTCTTATGATCTCGATTGGTTCTAATAATCATTTCACCCAAAAATCCTGCAATGAAAAGTAATGTTCCTAAAACCATCATCGTTAATGCAATAAAAAACCAAGCATTATTCGTTAAAAGATGTCCATAAATTCCGTGGGAAACATCGATTAACTTTGAAATTCCGAGCCAAAATGCTGATAAAAATCCGACGATAAACATCAAAGTTCCTACCGCTCCGAAAAAATGCATCGGTCGCCCACCGAAACGGCTTACAAACCAAAGCGTTATTAAATCTAAAAATCCGCGTACAAATCTTTCGGTTCCGAATTTCGAAGTTCCATAAGGTCTTGCTTGATGTTGAACTTCTTTTTCAGTAATCCTACGGAAACCCGCATTCGCAGCCAAAACCGGAATATATCGGTGCATATCGCCGTAAACATCGATGGATTTCACGACTTGTTTTTTGTACGCTTTTAAACCACAATTGAAATCGTGAAGTTCAACGCCAGATAATTTTCTCGCCGCAGCATTGAAGAGTTTGGACGGAATATTTTTGGTCATTACATTGTCAAAACGTTTCTTTTTCCAGCCCGAAACAATGTCGTAGTTTTCTTCTTTCACCATTTTATACAGTTCCGGAATTTCTTCGGGAAAATCCTGTAAATCGGCATCCATTGTGATAATTACGTCGCCATTTGCTTTTTCGAAAGCGGCGTGAAGAGCTTGCGATTTCCCATAATTTCTGGAAAATTTAATTCCATGAATTTGTGGATGCTGAACTTTTAAATTCTCGATAATACTCCAGGAAAGATCGGTGCTTCCGTCGTCGATAAACCAAATTTCATATGAAAGGTTTTCGGTTTTGCAGACATTGTCGATTCTCGAAAACAGTTCTTCAAGGGATTCTTCTTCGTTAAGAAGCGGAATGATGATGGATAAATTCATTGATGATAAAAGATTATTGAGACAAAATTAGTGGTTTATTTTTTTAATCAGCAATTGTATTAATGATTAAAGTTCTGATCTGCTTCTGAAAAAACTCGCAAAAAACGTAGATAAAATCACATAGAACATAAGAATTGCAGCAAAATAGTATGAAAACTGCCGAAAACTAAAAAAATCTTTATCCTTGATCATTTCATGTGAAATACGCAATTTATTTTGTTCATACTCTTTTTCTAATTCTGCCTTTTGTTCATCTGTTTTTAGGATTGGCTTGGCAGTGTTGTATTCTTTATCCATTTCAATCTTCTGTCTTTCAAGGTATTGAAAATTCAATAAATCTTTGGCAGCTGGATCTACAAAGTTCAAAAACAGATACATCGTAACTACGGAAAGAAAGCCACCTACAAACATCGGCTTAAAAGCGCGTCCGAAAACATCTCGAAATCCCATTTTCACACCTGTTTTTCTTAGAGAATATACAGAAGCGAAGGAACCTGCAAGATAAAGAATAGGCATCAAAAAGGAATTGATAAGCATCGTATTATCGAAATAATTGGTATTCATTCCGAAAAAATACATTCCAAAGAAAACGACCATTGTTGCAATAAACAGCATGAAACCAATGGTATAGACATTTTTTATCATTTTTAAAGTACTAAATTATATTATTTTTTATGTTTAGAATTTTGAATTTTGAATTAAAGGCGTATATTTGCAACGGCAAGTCCTAAACAACCAGCTCCTGTGAATCCTCCAGGGTGGGAACGCAGCAAAGGTAAACGGTTGTAGCGGTGTGATTTAGGTAGCTTGCCATTTTTTGTACCTATATTTCAAATATTTCGCCCAACTTCGGCAACACCAACTCTACTCCTTTTTCTTCGAAACGTTTCAAAGCTTCTTCATGATTGATTTTTATCGGCGCAAAAGTATCGAAATGACAACCGATTACTTTCTTGGTTTTCAATAATTCTGAAGCGGCAAAACTTGCTTTTCTGGCACACATCGTATAATGTGAACCAATCGGAAGTATCGCCAAATCGATGTTTCCAAATAATTTCGGAAACATTTCCATGTCCGCCATTACTCCGGTGTCGCCTGCCAAATACACATTTTTTCCTTCGAATCTGAAAATATAACCAGAAGGTTCGCCGCCGTAAGTTCCGTCTGGAAAAGAACTTGTATGACTTGCCGGAACCATCGAAATTTTCATGTCATCAAATTTCGCCGAACCACCGAAATTAATATCAATAGAATTCGGATGACCAAAATATCCGCAAATTTCGGGTTGACCAATAATTTGAGCGTGTGGATGATGTTGTAAAACTTCTTTCACATCTGCAATATGATCGCCATGAGCGTGAGTAATCAACACAAAATCAATATTTTGCGCAGAAATTTCAAATCCCGATTGCGCTTTCCCGAAATTGTAAAAAGGATCGCTTAGGATATTTTTTCCTTTGTAAGTGAACAAAAAACAGTTTTGTCCGAGGTATTGTATTTTCATTTTTTAATTTTAAAATATAGTTTCAAGAAGTAAATAGATGAATCATCAAACAAATTCCAAAGGTGCCAATAATATTTAGGAACAATAAAAATTTATTGGATTCAAATTTTTTAAATAATGTACAAGTAGCAGAAATGATAAATAAATTTATAAATAAAAATACTGGTAAACCAATAAGCGCAATTCCCATTGGACCTCCTTCAGTTTTAATGATATTGAAAGATCCATATAAAAAATAAATATTCATTACTAAAATGAAAATCGCAAGACTTTCATTAGCAAACTCTACTTTCATATTATTTTAAAAATAATTCAGCCCAAAAGCCACCAAAATCGCCATCATTAAAGTCATAATCCCGACTTGCTTTAAAAACGGATCTAATTCTTTCGGTTCTTTCACGTTCATAATTTTACGACGTAATGCCGTCATAGGAAGCATTAAAATGAAAAAGATAAATGCATAATATTTTCCTTCGGTATGCAAACCATTCATCATCATAAATACCAACATTAATAGAAGAGGCAATTGCAATAAAATAATTTCATATACCATTGCTTTTTTGAAACCTAATCGCAAAGCCAAGGTTTTTTTTCCGCTCGCTGCGTCGCTTTCAATATCTCTCATATTATTCAAATTCAAAACAGCTGCGCTCAGCATTCCGACGGCAGTTGCAGGCAAAAGCACATCCCAACTGAAAGTTTTGGTGAAAAGAAAATAACTTCCGCAAACAGAAACCAATCCGAAAAATACGAATACGAAAATATCGCCCAAACCTAAGTAACCATAAGGTTTTTTGCCAACGGTATAACCAATTGCTGCCAAAATACATGCGATTCCCAATCCAATGAAAATGTAAAATTCTTTCATTAAATTTTCTTTGAAAAAGGCAAAATATAACAACGCCAAAGTTGCCAAAAATGATAAAACAGCAAACAAAATTACGGCATTTTTCATTTGATTTGCGGTAATTTTTCCTGAAGCAACGGCTCTTTGTTCGGCTTCGCCCATCCTGTTTTTATCAGTTCCTTTAATTCCGTCACCGTAATCGTTTGCGAAGTTTGAAAGGATTTGATATAATAAAGTTACCAAAAATGCGAGTGCAAAAATCTTCCAATCCCAAGTTCCTCCATTTTGAGAAATTCTCCATCTTGCAATGAAACTTCCCATAATAATTCCGCTCATAGAAAGCGGTAAAGTGCGCAATCGTGCGGCTTGTATCCAAATATTCATATAATTGATGATTAATAAATGAGAAATGATAGGAGAAATTGAAAATTAATTATCAACGATCATTCATCAATTATATTTAAGAAATCCATTTATCGTCCCCGAAATCGGGTTTTCTTTTTTCTAAAAAAGCGTTTCTGCCTTCTTTAGCTTCGTCCGTCATGTAAGCCAAACGTGTTGCTTCACCCGCAAAAACTTGTTGACCAACCATTCCGTCATCGGTTAAATTCATGGCGAATTTCAGCATTCTTATTGATAAAGGCGATTTTCCTAAAATTTCCTGCGCCCATTCGTAGGCGGTTTCCTCTAATTTTGCATGCGGAATTACAGCGTTTACCATTCCCATTTCTTCAGCTTCTTTTGCAGAATAATTTCGTCCTAAAAAGAAAATTTCACGGGCTTTTTTCTGTCCGACCATTTTCGCCAAATATGCTGAACCGTAACCGCCATCAAAACTCGTCACATCGGCATCTGTTTGTTTGAAAATCGCATGTTCTTCGCTCGCCAAAGTCAAGTCGCAAACGACGTGCAAAGAATGTCCGCCGCCAACTGCCCAACCGTTTACAACCGCAATTACCACTTTCGGCATAAAACGAATCAATCGTTGAACTTCCAAAATATTCAAACGATGTCTTCCGTCTTCGCCCACATAACCTTGTTCTCCACGCGCTTTCTGGTCACCGCCGCTGCAAAATGCATGACCGCCATCTTTCGGGCTTGGCCCTTCACCGGTGAGCAAAACTACGCCAACCGAAGAATCTTCGGAAACATGATAAAAAGCATCATATAATTCGGAGGTTGTTTTTGGTCGAAATGCATTGCGCACTTCCGGTCTGTTAATAGCGATTCTTGCGACTCCTCCTTTTTTTTGGTAGGTAATATCTTCGTATTCTTTGACGGTTTTCCAGTCTGTCATTTTGCGTAAAATTTTGCGTAAAGATAGGAAATTTTAAGAGGGAGCACCAAAGGAAAAATCGTTGGATTTTCAAAAAAATATGTTTATTAAAAGGAAGAAATATGCTTTATTTAGAAAGTTTCTTGATCAAAATGTTTTTCTCCAAAATAAGTTTCAATAGTGGAATGTTTAATTTGAAGATGCGCCAATTCATGCTTTATGGTTTCTTTCAAATTTTCGATTTCGGGAATGCTTAAGTTTTCAGAAATCCGAATGTGAGCAGTTAAGGCATTTTCAGTGGTACTTAAAGCCCAAATATGAACATGCTGAAAATCGATTACTCCATTTATTTTAAGAATTTCTTCTTTTACTTTTTCTGGATTTATATTTTCGGGAACGCCATCTAAGGATAATTTTAAACTTTGAGTCAACAAACTCCAAGTGCCAACTAAAACAACGATGCCAATTAAAATACTCAACAGCGCATCTAGCCAAAACCAATGGGTATAAATAATGATGATTCCGCCAATTACAACTGCGAAGGAAATCAATGCATCAGCAATCATATGCAAATATGCTCCTTTTACATTGAGGTCTTTTTCTTTATCTTTTAGAAAGAGCCACGCCGTAATTCCATTCACAAAAATCCCTACAAATGCAACGATTGAGACCACTCCACCTTCTAAAGGTTGCGGATTTTGAAACCTACCAAATGCCTCATAGATGATAAATCCTACTGCCAATATTAGTAAAATAGCATTTACCAAAGAAGCTAAAATCGTTGCCCGCCGAAAACCGTAAGTATAAGTTGAAGTTGGTTTTCTTTTTAATAATTTAAATGCAATTAAAGACAACGCCAAACTCATTACATCGCTTAAATTATGTCCGGCATCCGAAAGTAAAGAAAGTGAATCGTAAATCCAGCCGTAGCCTGCCTCAACAATCACAAAACCCAAATTCAATCCAATACCGATATAGAAAGCGCGATTTAAATTGCTTACATTGATTTCGTAGGAATGATCATGGGAATGATTATGAGCCATAAATATTCTGGTTATCGATTATTGTTTTTTCGAAATTAAAGAAGTGAATCATTAAGATCATCTTCAGAAATTTCATCATTTTCCTGAAGAACTTTTTCGGCAGCTTCGAAATCTCGTTCGCTGACCATCAAATAGTAGTTTTGGGAAATAGGAAATACTGCGATATTATTTACAAATTCATTTTTAATATAACTTGGGATTTCACGGGAAGCGAGTTTCGTTTTGGCAACTTCGATTTCATATAAATATGAAGATTGAAAAATGGTGACTAATTCTGACATATTTTCTTTTTCGAAAGTTACTTACTTTTTTTTATTTTAATGTGAATTAATTCATCTTCTCCTTAGAAATAAATTTATTTAAATCACACGAGAAGATCAATTTTCAATGAATTTTTTGTTTCGGCAGCAATCAAAAAATTTCCACTTTTATAAGATATTTATCCAGCCAATTATTTACAAATTATCGGCTTTGAGCTTTCGTAAAAAAACGGGAAATAAGTTTTTAGCCCCGATTGCAACAGCATCCTTTTTTAGGAGGAACGACGAAAAAAGATACAGTGGAAAGCGGGTATGCAACTCGTAAAAAGCACAAACTTTGTTGCTCCTAAAAAATCATTTTTAAATCGGTTATTAGCCTGTTTTCTTCCTATTAATGAACCAATACACAGGAACTCCGATTAAAATTAGGATGAATCCTGGCCAAGTATATTGCGGTTTGAAGATGATTAAAAGGACACAAAATGCGGTTCCGATGAGTAAATAAATAATTGGTGTTATTGGGTACAACCACGTTTTGTAAGGTCTTTCTAAGTTTGGCTGTTTGATTCTCATCCATATAACGCCGAAAACAGTAACCATATAAAATAGAACGATGATAAAGGAGATCATATCGAGTAAATCACCATATTGACCGGAAAGCGCAAGAATACAAGCCCAAGTTCCCTGCATCCAAAGGGATTTCCCAGGAACGTCGTTTTTATTATTTTCGGCAGCTGATTTGAAAAACAAACCATCTTTTGCCATGGTTTGAAAAACTCTTGCTCCCGCTAAAACCAATCCATTGATGCATCCAAAAGTAGAAATCATGACTAAAACCGCCATAATAATAGTACCAATTTTCCCAAAAATAACTTGGGAAGCGGCGACTGCAGGACGATTATTATCAGCAAATGCAATTCCGTTGCGATCAAGCGCATGAAGGTAAACAAAGTTGACAAAAAGGTATAAAACCATCACAATAGACGTTCCTAAAACCATTGCCTTCACGACATTTTTCTTAGGATTTTCGATTTCACCAGACATAAAGGTAACATTTTCCCAAGCCACTGAACTAAACACTGAACCGACCATTGCTGCTGCGATTCCGCCTAAAAGGGTAATTCCTCCAATGGATTTCCAGCTAGTTGGTTCTAAAGTATTTCCTACGTCTTTGCCAAAATCCTGAAAAGCATTCCAGCCGAAACTCATATTTTCTGCCCATTGGGAATTTTTCACTAAAATCACTCCGAAAATGATAATTCCTAAAAGTGCAATAATTTTAGAAGAAGTAAAAACATCTTGTAAAATTTTACCATTTTTTAAACCTCGTGAATTAATATAAGTCAGCAATAAAACAATACCGATTGCTAGAATCTGAATCCAAGTAATTTTGAATCCGCCACTTTGAAAAATGGGTTGAGAATCATTAAGCGCAGGAATTAAATAAGCGGTAAACTTCCCGAAAGCCATTGCTACCGCAGCAATTGTTCCAGTTTGGATGACGGTAAATAATCCCCAACCGTAAAGAAAACCAGACATTTTGCCAAACATTTCGGTGATATAAGTATATTGTCCACCAGCTTTTGGAAACATCGAAGAAAGTTCACCATACGAAATTGCAGCAGCAATAGTCATGATTCCTGTAATAACCCAAACGGCAATTAACCAATATCCGGAACCTAAATTCCGCATCATGTCTGAACTGACAATAAAAATTCCGCTTCCGATCATGGAGCCCATTACCAGCATGGTAGCATCCCAAAGTTTTAGTTTTTTGTTCATAGCAATTTCAGATTAGAGAGAAAATAAGGTTCTTTTTTTCTTTAAAAATTATATGAGTTATTATTTCAATGCAGATTTTCCTTAAATAAAAACAGCAACCTCATTTTGAATTCAATTTTGAAAGGGATAAATATATACATTTTATGTAAAGAATTTAATATTTTAATTATAATTATAGTACAAATAACACAAATAACTGATTCTTAAACAATTCTGATTGAAAAATATTTTATACTTTTGTAAAAATTAATCCAATGAAAAAATTTGTTCTTTTATTCTCCCTGATCCTTTCCACAGTTGCTTTTGCGCAAGGAACGGAAGCTAAAAAAGTTGGTCCACCAGAAGGAAAAGCTTTGGTTGGAGATATTTATGGAGCAGGCGTTTCTGCAAAAGCAGAAAAATCTGCAATGACGACCAAGAAATTGGATCAAAAATTAAAAAAATCTGCGAAGGTAGAGAACGTTTCTGTAAAAGGAAAAGTAGTTAAAGTGTGCGATAAAAAAGGATGTTGGTTCACCGTAGAAACGGATAATAATGAGAAGTTTTTCGTAAAAATGAAAGATTATGGATTCTTTGTACCAACCGCTTTGGAAGGAAAAACGGTCGTTTTAGAAGGTAATGCAGAAATGAAAATTACTTCTGTAGATGAGCAAAAACATTACGCCGAAGATGCGAAAAAACCACAATCGGAAATTGATGCCATTACCAAACCAGAAGAAGAAATCAGATTTATGGCGAGCGGAATCAAAGTCGTTAACTAAATTTATTCCTTACAGCAATATAAAAGCGAAGTCCAGCAACTTCGCTTTTTTTATACAATTTTGAAATCTACTTCTTCATCTAATTTCGGGAATTTTTTATCTGAAACAAAAGTTTTCCCTGTACAATCAACTTCTTTCCAACCTTTCTTTTTGCCAATATCGCCAACTTCTACAACAATGGGTGTGAAAGAAATCTCGTCAGCATTCGGTTTTATTTCTTCTTTATACTGAACTGCGATATCTAGAATACATTCAAAATCGGTATTGAGTTTTACATTTCTGTAAATCAAATCATAATGTGATTCTTTATTCTCTGGAATTTCACGATAAGTTTCCCACCCATCAGTTGCGCCATTTAATTCAGTAATCGCCAACAAAGCTTCATAAAAAGCGATTGTATAATATTTCCTGGTTTCTTTCCTTAAATAATCATTTGCAAAATGCCCACCTTCAAATAATATCGATGGTAATCTCATTTTCGTAAAATTATCTCCCGTAGAAGTCGGATAAAATTCATCGGAATATCTCGCAATTTGATTAGGAATATCACTCTTAAGTCGATTATAAATTCGTGAAATGACGGCCATTGTTTTTTTCCGCGTTTCAGTGATTGTTCTTTCAAAATCTTCAGATGGCGCTAAAAAAGAAAGGGTTGCCGGATGAACTCCATCAGTACTAAAAATGGTTCTTTGCTCATGAAGATTTAATGCATAGTCGTAAGATCCCTTTTGGGCTATTTCTTTAAGAATAGGAAACTCTTTACTTGATTGTTTTAAAAAATCTCTGTTAAGATCGATATCGAGTCCATTTCTTCTGGTCCATTTTTCTGAACCATCAGGATTAAGCATGAAAATAAAATCTAAAGTAATTTTAGAAAATAATTCCTCTTTTAGCTCTGGTTGATGATTAAAAGTTTCTAATAAATCTAACATTGCGTGGGTAGCATTTGATTCATTTCCATGCATTTGCGACCAAGCTAAAATTTTGATTACTCCATTTCCCAAGCTCATCTTATAAATAGGTTTCTCCAAATAAGACGAACCAACTTGCTTAATAAGATCTCTGTAATTCGTCTGTAGGAAATTAAATAATTTTTCCGGGGAAATATAGCGGTTGGGGAAACTAGGGTTTTGTAGGTACTTTAGGTTTGACGACATCTTATTGAATTTTACAATTTCCAAATTTAGAATTTTCTTTCTGAAAAATAAAATTAACTTTTGTAAATTCATTAAACAATTCAAAATGCCAGAATGTCTGTTGGTAAAATTGTGGATTGCATTATTTTTAATTTAAATTTATAACTTATTATGATTCAGATAATTATTTAGTTTACTTAAATTAAATATTGATATTTGCTTTAAGTGAAAAACACTGTGAAAAACCCCATTTGACGGTAAGTAACATAAACGAGTTATAAACATCTCATAAGCTATTTTCAGAACCATTTACAATTGTAAATATTCGGCAATTCTTTAATTTGATTATATTTGTTCTTTAAAATTTATATGACAAACGAGAGTATTTTCTTATTAGGCTTCCTTGCTTTTATCTTTATTATTTTGGCTTTGGATTTAGGTCTATTGAATAAAAAGTCAGATACGGTTTCTATGAAACAAGCTGGCTTGATGAGTTTTTTTGTAGTTGTACTTTCAATGTGTTTCTATTTTATTCTAACAAATTACGGCCACCTACTCCATGGCATCGACAGTATCGAAAAATTACAACAGGTCATTTCTAAGCATCATCATCCTGTTAAAATCATTCCTGGCGATTTAGGAAGTAGTATTTATTTATACAATCAAAATCTTGGTCTTGAATATCTAACCGGATATGTGGTAGAATATGCCCTCTCTGTGGATAATATCTTTGTAATGGTCTTGGTATTCACGGCTTTCGGCGTGGCTCCAAGGAATTATCATCGGGTATTGTTCTGGGGTATTTTGGGTGCAATCGCCATGAGGTTTGTATTTATATTTGTAGGTGCAGCACTTATTCAGAAGTTCGAATGGATCATGTATATATTTGGAGCTTTCTTAGTATTCACAGGTGTTAAGATGTTTTTTGAGAAAGATAATAATGATAAGATTGATACCCAAAATCATCCTGTGGTTAAGTTTGCCAATAAGTATTTTAAGGTACATAACCACTTTGTCGGTAATAAGTTCTTTGTAAAAATTAATGGAATTAATAAGATGACACCTTTATTTTTAGTTCTTATCATCATAGAAATTACCGATTTAATCTTTGCTGTTGACAGTATTCCCGCAATTTTTTCTGTTACCAAAGATCCTTATATTGTCTTCTTTTCTAATATTTTTGCCATTATCGGATTGCGTTCTATGTTCTTTTTATTAGCAGGAGTTATCGATAAATTTAGATTCTTAAAAGTTGGTTTAGCACTCTTATTAACGTTCATCGGTTTGAAAATGTTATTCCATGAATATCTTAATCAATTAGGCTTTTCAACAACCGATTCGCTGTTTATTATTGTGGGGATATTAGGTGGAAGTATCTTCCTTTCCCTCGTTTTACCAGAACATAAAAAAGAGAGAAAATTGAAATATAATCCTAAAGATGACGATCATTTTCGTAAATAATTTAATATTGTAAACAGATAATGATATTACAAATCAGATAATTACATTGTTATTTTACGTTTGTAATATGTTGATTTTTGAATTGATTAACATTTGTGATTTATAATTGTGAAATTATTTTTACATTTGTAATATGGATTTAAAGGAAAGAATTTCTAAAGTTATTGCCTATTCTGAATTATCACTATCAGAATTCGCAGATGAAATTGAAGTACCGCGCTCGAGTATTTCTCATATCACATCTGGAAGAAATAAACCCTCATTAGATTTTCTAATGAAGATTAAAATTCGCTATCCCGAATTAGAATGGGAATGGCTGATTGAAGGTGAAGGTGAAATGTTGAAAAAGGCAGCCACTCCAGTTGAGATTAAGGTAGCACCTGAAAAACCAAAATCTACTTCCCTGCCCGATTTATTCTCTTTAATTAACGATGAGGCATTTGGAATTACAGAATCTGAAGATCGTATCGAAATTGAAGTTCCACGAGAATCGAAAATTACTGCACCAGTAATTGAAAAAGAAAAAATATCCGATTCTCAGCGATTAGGGATTTCAAAACCAGAAACAATAATGCAATCAACAGATAATCAAAAAGTTAGTATAAAGAAGATCGTTTTCTTTTATGAAAATGGAAAATTTGAAACTTTTGAACCATAATTCTCGATATTGAATTTAATTTCTGATAGAACTTCAAGAATTTAATTTGTACATTTGATTGTATTCTTAAAAATGGATTTATATGAAATTGGCTGAACTTGCAAAAGAACTTAAAATCCCTACCGAAAGTTTTATCAAATTTATTCAGGATTTTGATTTGGAACTTTCAGAATGTATTACCACCAACTTTGAGGTCAAAGATGATTTTGTGAAATTTGCCCGAGAGAATATTGCTTTTTTAAGGAAATATTCGGAAGATTTAAATCAAAATAAATCCATTGAAGATATTGCCGAAAATATCGATCAACCAACAGAAAAAGTTGCTGAAATCATTAAAAAAGATAAACCCAAATTATTTGATAATGGCAAATATAAATCATCGGTTTCAAGTTTCGGAATCGATAATAAATTAGGGGGAAATTACGAATTTGTTTATAATTATTTTGGCAAAAGTACCCGATTAGCAGAAAGAGATTTCATAGGTTATCGCGATTTGTTTTTCTTTATCACCCAAACTTTAGAACCTTATTTAAGTAACCTTTCAGTGGAAGATTGGGGAATTCATAAACCTGCGGGAATTGTTCTTTATGGTCCGCCAGGAAGTGGTAAAATATTTTGGGCTAAAAAAATAGCAGAGATTATCAATTATGAATTCAAAGAAATAAAAAAGCATTTTCTGGGAACTTCTTTTGTAGATAACCAGAAAATAACCTTTAATGATTTTCTAATTCAGATGATGAAATCAGAAAAGGTACTTCTTTTTTTAGAGGATTTCGACCAATTAATGGCTGAACGTAGCGAAAATCAATCTGTAAAAAGTTTCGATGAAGAAACGAAAGAAATAATTTTGCATTATATCAGTCATTTCGAAAAAGAAAAAATATTGATGGTTGGTGCAGCCAATTCATTAGAGAAAATTGATCGAGAACTTCTTGCCCCAGGTCGATTCGATGTCCTGATTCCCATATTTCCTCCTAATACAAAAGAACGTTCAGAAATTCTTTTTTATCATATGACACGTGGTCTTTCGGAAGATGCTTTACTGATCAAAATTTTAGAAAATAATAAAGCACATCAACTTCCATTTTGGTTAGAAATCTCGAAAAAAATGCAAGTATTTTCGAATACAATGTTGATTGATTTTACCCAGAGTTTGAAAAAACGGATTAGAAATATCTACTTAAAAGACAATTCAACAACGATAAAAATTACACCGAAAATGCTAGATGCTTCTTTACGAGATGCTTCTTCAAAATTAACCGGAAATTATCTGGATCAAATTCAACAATTTCTCTTCGATGTTTCTATGAATAATTATGAAGATTTTACCCAAAGAATTGAAGCACTAAAAAACGAAATAGAACATTATAAAATTGTAGATGAACCCAAAAAACCAATAGGCTTTAGTCACAATAATTAAAAAAAATAACTTATTGTTTTTCAATAAGTTATTTTTTTTAATACTCTACAATTATATTTCTTTTTAAGAGGTAACCGTTTTTAGAACTCCTATTTCATAAACATGCGCATGTTTTAAATATTTCGAACGTTCCCTAGAAGTTACTGATTCGAATTCATTGTTTTTAAGAACGATAATAGGATCCTCTTGTATTTCTATTTCAGCGTTTGAAATATATTTTTCTTCGAGACTTTCTTCATCCAAATGTGATTTCCTTGCCTGAAGTCGATCTGCAAAATCCCTAAATTCAGAATCAGATGAATGAATAAATCGATATTCGGGACCAGCTTCTACAACATAATGAAGTTTTCGATCAATTAATGCTGCTTCATTAGTCAACTGTGGATTGTCATTTCCATCTTTAAATCCTACTTCAACTAAATGACCATTATTTTCTGCGGCATAACTCTCAGCATCTTGATAGGTCGCAAATCCGACTATAATTTCCTGATCATCAATTTGATATTTTACTAATTTTTCTGAATTATAAGTTTCCATAACGATTATTTTTTATTAATTATGTAAATAATATCAATAATATTGCCATTAAAAGTGATTAAGAAAAAGTTTAACGGTATTTTAAGAAATTTGCTATCTTTGAAAATCTTATCAATTTTAATTATGAAAAAAATCCTTGTATCAATTACTATTCTAACTTCTGTTGCCTATTTCTCCCAAGAAATTACCTTAGACAAAATCTATTCTGGTTATTACAGAGGCAAAGGAATTTCCGGAATCGCTTCCCTTAAAAATGGAGAAAACTACGCCGTTATTGAATCTGGTGGAATTGCAAAATATTCTTACAAAACATCTAAAAAAGAAGGAAATATTGTAGATGGAAATTTCCAATCGTATATTTTTAATGATGATGAATCCAAAATCCTTTTATTAAAAAACAGTCATCCTATTTACAGACATTCCTTTTTCGGCGAATTTGAAGTTAAAGATTTGAAATCTGGAAAAATCCTGAAATTAAATGATGGTAATTTTGTGCAAGAACCTAGCTTTTCGCCAGATGGAAGTAAAGTAGCATTTATTGCTGATAACAACCTTTTTTATCAAGATCTGCATTCTGGAAAAATTACACAAATCACTACTGATGGTAAGAAAAATTCACTTCTAAACGGTCTTGCAGATTGGGTTTATGAAGAAGAATTCGGCCATGCAAAACTCTACGAATGGACTCAAAATTCGGATGCTATTGTGTATGTAAAATCCAATGAAACGGACGTTCCAGAAATGTCGATTACGATGTATGAAAAGCAACTCTACCCTTCTGAAATGAAATTTAAATATCCGAAAGCAGGTGCAAATAACTCTGTAGTTTCGGCACAATTGTATCGTTTGGATTCGGCGAAAACCATTGCTTTAAATCTCAGTAATTTTAAAAATTATTATATTCCAGATGTTTATAAAACGGCGAAACCCGATGAGATTATTTTAATTACTTCGGAAAGATTACAAAATGCTTCGGACATTTTAAAAGTAAATACCAAAACTGGAGATGTTACCAAACTCTTCACCGAATCTGACAAAAGATGGATCGATACCGACAATGTAACTTTGGAGTTCTTGGCTGATAATTCATTTATCTGGGGCGCTGAAAGAGACGGAAACAGACATCTTTATTGGTATGACCAAAACGGGAAACTGAAAAAACAAATTACCAAAGGAGCATGGGAAGTAACCAATTACTACGGTTATAATCCGAAAACAAAAGAGGTTTTAGTACAAACTACACAGGAAGGAAGCATTAACAAAGTCATTTCTAAAGTAAATATCGAAACCGGAAAAACCACTTTAATTTCTAATAAATCCGGAACGAACAGTGCTAATTTTAGTCAAAATTATAATTACTTCATCCAAACATCTTCTTCAGCCACAGAACCTTATACTTATGTTTTGAAAGATGGAAATGGTAAAACGTTGAAAGAACTTCAAAATAACGAAGAACAATTTAAAAAACTTCAGGCAGATAATATGGTGACCAAAGAGTTTTTCACCATTCCAAATGAAGTAGGCGATCAAATGAATGCTTGGATTATGAAGCCGAAAGACTTTGATCCGAATAAAAAATATCCTTTATTTATGTTTCAATATTCTGGTCCTGGTTCACAGCAAGTGGCTAATTCTTGGGATACCGGAAATGGATTGTGGTTCAATCATTTGGTTCAAAAAGGATATATCGTAGCTTGCGTTGATGGTCGCGGAACGGGTTATAAAGGAACAGAGTATAAAAAATCGACTTACTTAAATTTAGGGAAATACGAAATTGAAGATCAGATTGCAGCTGCAAAATGGTTCGGAAAACAATCCTACATCAACAAAGACAGAATTGGTATTTTCGGATGGAGTTTTGGGGGTTATATGGCAAGTTTAGCTTTAACAAAAGGTGCAGACGTTTTCAAAACAGGAATCGCAGTTGCACCTGTTACCAACTGGAGATATTATGATTCTGTTTATACCGAAAGATTCATGAGAACACCACAGGAAAATCCAAAAGGTTATGATGATAATTCACCGACGAGTTATGCACAATTATTAAAAGGTAAATTTCTTTTAATTCACGGGACAGCTGATGACAACGTGCATTTCCAGAATTCTATTGAGTTTTCAGAAGCTTTAATTCAAAACAAAAAACAGTTTGAATTCATGGCGTATCCAGATAAAAACCACGGAATTTATGGCGGAAATACAAGACCGCAATTGTATGAAAAAATGACCGATTTCCTACTGGAAAATTTGTAAAAAAACATGTATTAAAAAGCCCTCAAGTCTTTAAGTTGAGGGCTTTTTTTATTTAAACTTATTACTATATATTTGCCAGAATTAAACTTAGAAAATGGAACAAAAAACAACCAGCAAACACCCTAAAGGATTACCCTATCTTTTTTTCACGGAAATGTGGGAACGATTCGGTTACTATTTAATTTTAGGAATCTTCGTTTTGTACATGATCGATAGTGAAAAAGGAGGACTTGCTTTCAATGATAAAAGTGCAGACGATATTTTCGGAACTTTTATTGCGTTAACTTATCTTACGCCATTTTTGGGTGGTTTCTTGGCCGATAAAATTTTAGGCTACATCAAAGCAATTTATATTGGTGGTACTTTAATGGGATTGGGATATTTGGGAATTGGTTTGTTTAAAGAATTACCGATGTTCTACGCTTCATTAGGTTTGATCATTTTAGGAAATGGATTTTTTAAACCAAGTATTTCTACACTTTTAGGAAATCTTTATAATGAAGATCCTTACAAAGACAACAAAGATGCTGGTTACAATATTTTCTATATGGGAATAAATATTGGTGCCTTTATTTGCAATATTATTGCTGCCTTTATGAGGAATAAATATGGTTGGGGACCTGCGTTTATGACCGCAGGAGTTGGGATGTTTATCGGACTATTTGTTTTTACTTTAGGAAGAAAACATATCTTTCAGGCTAACATTTTGAAACCTTCTCAGGAAGGAGATACCAAAATTTCAGATGTTTTGTTGAAGGTTTTCTTACCCGCGATCATTGCAGGATTTATCGGATGGATGATTCCTAATAATATTTTTGGTAGCGATTCTACGGATGCATTTATATTTGCCTGTATTCCAGTGATTTATTTTTATATTATGCTTTATGTAAAGGCTAATTCGGAGGACAAAAGACCGATTGGTGCTTTGCTGGCTATTTTCGCTGTAAGTGTTATGTTCTGGGCGGTATTTAAACAAAACGGTACAGCATTAACGCGTTGGGCAAATAATTACACCGATCGTTCAATTCCAGCACCTTTAATTGAACCTTTACGAGCAATCAATTTAATTGATGGTAAAGATGGTGTTAAAGGAAAAACCTATGAAAAGAAGGAAGTTTCAGAATATGATGATCAATACCGAACGGTAAAAGATGCCGAAGGAAATCCGGTAAAAGAAATGGGTCAGGATATTTATTTCCGAAATATTTCTGATAGCGAACGCGCAAAATTAGAAGCTAATCCCAACCAAGAAGTAGCGCTTTATAATACCGAATTATTCCAATCGATCAATCCTGCGTGGGTGATTTTATTAACTCCAGTCGTTGTTGGATTCTTCATGTTCCTTCGAAGAAAGGGCAAAGAACCCACTACTCCTTCAAAAATTGTTTTAGGTTTATTTATCTCCGCTTTATCCTGTTTGGTAATGGTAGGCGCAGTTTACGCTGGGAACAATGGTTTGGTAAAAGTATCGGCAATATGGTTAATCGCTTCCTACGGAGTTATTACTTTGGGCGAATTATGCCTCTCACCGATGGGATTATCGTTGGTTTCAAAACTTTCGCCACCCAGAATTACAGCATTAATGATGGGAGGATTCTTCCTCTCCACTTCTATTGGTAATAAACTTTCGGGAGTTTTAGCAAGTTTCTGGTATGAGTATGATAACAAAGCGTATTTTTTTATTGTAAACTTTGGTCTATTATTAATTGCCACCTTATTAGGGCTATCAATTTTGAAGAGACTTAATAAAATTATGAAAGAAAAAGGCGTAAACTAATTGCTTTAATAATAAAAGAAGAGAAAAGTTTTGTATAATTCAGCACTTTTCTCGTTTAATTACCATTCATACTTCTTCACAAATAGAAAAAAAACTATATTTGCTAATCTTAACAATTAATTAACACTATAATATGGATGAGCTAGAAGCAGTGAACTCAAGTAATGAACTGATCAATGAACCAAAAACGAAACACCCAAAAGGCTTGTGGGTACTTTTTGGTACAGAAATGTGGGAGCGTTTCAACTTTTATGGAATGCGTGCTTTATTGACGCTCTTTATGGTGAACTCCTTGCTAATGAAGGAAGGAGAAGTTACCATCATCTACGGTGGATTTTTGGCTCTTTGTTATCTTACCCCAATGCTTGGAGGTTTTATTGCAGACCGGTTTTTGGGAAATAGATATTGCATTATTGTCGGAGGAACACTCATGGCGATTGGACAATTTTTGATGTTTATGAGTGCTTCTACATTCGACTCCAGTTTGAGTTCTGCTCAAATGCTGATGTGGATTGCTTTAGGAGTTATTATTTTTGGGAATGGTTTCTTTAAACCAAACATTTCTTCAATGGTGGGAAGTCTCTATCCAAAACAGGAAAAATCGAAATTAGATTCTGCATTTACCATTTTCTACATGGGAATTAACTTGGGAGCATTTTTAGGTCAGTTTATTTGTCCATTCTTAGGAGATGTGAAAGACGCAGGTGGAATAAGAGATATTCACGCTTTCAAATGGGGCTTTTTAGCTGCTTCTTTAGCGATGGTTATTGGAACATTGACTTTCGTTTTACTTAAAAACAAATACGTTGTAACACCAGAAGGAAGACCAATTGGTGGATTACCAAGTCAAAACACCGCAGAAGATTTTGAAGAAGGTGAATCTCAAACTGCTAATTTCTCTGGAAAATCAATCGGTATTGCCGTGGCTGTTTTTGTATTAACATTCTTTGGATTCCAATATTTATTTGTAGATAAGATCGGATTTGGATCTGTCGGAATGGGCGAATTTGTGAAAGCAGTTATTTATCCGTTCATCTATTCTATGGGACTTGCATTGGCTTATTTAATAATGTCAGCAACCGAAAACAAAGTAGAAAGAGATCGAATTTGGGTAATTTATATTGTATCATTTTTTATCATTTTCTTTTGGGCAGCTTTCGAACAGGCAGGTTCATCTTTAACATTTATTGCAGACAACCAAACCGATAGACATATTTTTGGTTGGAATATGCCGCCATCAATGGTACAAATCTTTAATGGTTTATTCATCGTGGTTTTGGCAGTTCCTTTCAGTATGCTTTGGGATAAATTAAGAGCAAACAAGAAAGAACCGGTTTCGCCTTTAAAACAAGCAATTGGTCTAGGTTTAATCGCATTGAGTTATTTAATTATTGCTTACAATGTAAAAGACTTAGGAAACTCCGGACTTTTAGCCGTAAAATGGTTAATCTTACTTTATTTAATCCAAACAATGGGAGAACTTTGTTTATCCCCAATCGGTTTATCATTGGTAGGAAAATTAGCACCGAAAAGATTTGCATCCCTTTTATTTGGCGTATTTTTTATTGCTAATGCTGCAGGTTATGCTTTATCAGGAACTTTGGGATCTATTTTACCAGCAACAGGAGATAAATACCAAAAAGCTACAGAGTTAGGCATTAATCTTCAGGATGTTTTAGATAAAAAAGTTACTTTAAGTTCAGATCAGTTAGCTCTTCTTAATAAGGAACAAATCTCAACGGTTTATAATAGTTTTGTTGGATTTGAAATTCATAATTTATTTGAATTTTTCATGGTATTTGTAATTCTTTGTGGAATTGCAGGAGCAATTTTAGCTTTGATATCTCCTATTTTGAAAAGAATGATGCACGGAGTAAACTAAACATTTTCGAAAATAAAATATAAACCACCGATTATTCGGTGGTTTTTTCTATTTTCGTAGTGCATTACAAAAGTTTTACTATTTTAAAATTGATGGAAATTTCAGAAGATATTTTGTTTCAATCTGTAAAACAGATTATCATTCAGGCGAGAGAAAAAGTTTTTCGCGTTGCCAATTCTGCATTGTTGCTCACCTATTGGCAAATCGGACAACTCATTGTCGAAGATGAGCAACAAGGAAAAGAACGCGCCGAATACGGAAAATTTGTTTTAAAAAATCTTTCAAAACGTTTGTCATTAGAATTCGGGAAAGGATTTGATTATACCAATCTTTCCAATATGAGAAAGTTTTATCAAACTTTTCCAATTGTTGACGCAGTGCGTCAACAATTGAGCTGGACACATTATAGAATGTTACTCAATATAGACTCTTCACATAAAATTAATTACTACATCGATGAATCCATTCAAAACAATTGGAGTTCAAGAGATTTAAAAAGACAAATCAATTCTTTGGCTTATGAAAGAGTTTTGGAACACAAAAAATATTCAAACGAAAACATTCAAAGCATTTTAAAAGATCCTTATATTTTTGAATTTTTAGGTTTGAAAGCTGACGAAAAAATTTCAGAAAAAGAAATTGAAACAGCAATTATAGATCACCTTCAAAAATTTTTATTAGAATTTGGGAAAGGTTTTGCTTTTGTAGCTCGTCAACTTCACATTTCAACCGATACTTCCGATTTTTATATCGACTTGGTTTTTTATAATTATATTTTAAAATGTTTCGTCATTATTGATCTCAAAACCGGCGAACTTTCTCATCAAGACATCGGTCAAATCGATATGTACGTGAGAATGTTTGATGATTTTAAAAAATCCGAAAACGGCAATCCCACCATCGGAATTTTACTTTGTTCCGAAAAAGACGAAACCATTGTGAAATATTCTGTCCTAAATGACAAAAACAATCTGTTTGCAAGCAAATATCTTTTATATTTACCGAAAGAAGAAGAATTAAAACAAATCATCGATCAAGACAGAATTCGTTTTGAACTCGATCAAGAAGATAAAAAATCACAATCCTAAAAGATTAAAAAAATTACTTATTACTTATGAATTTAACCCTCGACCAAATCCAAGATTTCAAAGGAAAATATCCGAAACAAATCTGGAGCTTATTTTTCTCCGAAATGTGGGAACGTTTCTGTTTCTACGGAATGCGCGGAATGCTCGTTTTCTTTATGATTTCTCAACTGAACTTGGGCGAGAAAGAAGCCAACCTGCAATACGGCGCAACTCAAGCTTTTGTTTACGCCTTTACGTTTGTCGGAGGTTTGTTTGCGGACAAAATTTTGGGATTCCGAAAGTCTTTATTTTGGGGAGGTTTTTTGATGATTATCGGCAGTTTAATTTTAGCCGTAGATCCACACCAGTTTTTCTTTTTAGGAATCTCATTTACCGTTGTTGGGACAGGCTTTTTTAAACCAAACATTTCCACCATGGTCGGAAAATTATACAAGAAAGGCGACAACCGTACAGATGCGGGTTTTTCACTTTTTTATGCCGGAATTAATTTAGGAGCCTTACTCGGAGGTTATCTGTGTATTGCGATTGGAAAAGGCGAATTGCTTTCCCATTTAATTCCCGAAGGATTGCATTGGAATGTGGCTTTTGGTTTAGCAGCAGTGGTAATGGTTATCAGTTTAGTCAATTTTATTTTTACTCAAAGAAGATTAGGACCCATCGGACTTCAACCTTTAAAAACACTTAAAAATGGAGATACGGTTTCCATGGAAAAATGGAAAGAATACAGTGTTTATGCTTTGTCATTGATCTTCATTCCGATGATTATGGTGATGGTCGCAAAAACCGAATTTACCGATTATTTCATGTATGCTGTGGGACCGTTAACTTTACTTTATCTATTCTATGAAATGTCTAAAGTCACTAAAGCAGAACGAAGCAAGCTTTTAGCGGCATTGATATTCATTCTTTTCTCCATCGTATTTTGGGGGATTTATGAGCAAAGTGGTGGTTCGTTAAGTATTTTTGCTGCTCATAACCTCAATAATGATTTGCTTGGTTTAGATCCAAATGGAGTTAATAATTCTGGAGGTGCATTTTTTATTCTATTAGTTGCCATACCAATCGGTTTACTTTGGATTTGGCTCAGTAAAAAGAAATTGGAACCCAACACGATTATCAAATTCGGTTTAGGATTTATACTTTTAGGATTAGGGTTTTACGCCATTTTCGCCACTAAATTTTTCGCAAATGCTGCAGGAGTTACTTCTTTAAGCTTATTTACAATTGCATTATTTATCATTACTTTGGGTGAAATGTGCCTCTCTCCTATTGGTTTGTCGATTATGACCAAACTTTCTACCCAAAAATTACAAGGAATGATGATGGGAATGTGGTTTCTGGCTTCTGCTTACGGACAATATGTTGCAGGACTTATCGGCGCAAATATGGCAACTGCACGTGAGGGCACTTCCAATATGGAAAAATTACAAGCTTATACTTCAGGATACAAAGAATTAGGTTTATACGCAGTAATCGCAGGGGTTATTTTAATATTAATTTCACCATTGGTCAAAAAATTGATGCAAGAAGTAAAATAATACTGAACTTGGTACGACTTTAGTCATCAAAATAAAATGAAAAAAATCGCCCTTTTATTTTGCCTTTTATTTATTTCTTTCGCTTACTCACAAGTGAAATGGATGACTTTGGAACAAGCTGTTGAAGCACAAAAAACACAGCCTCGAAAAATTTTAATCGATTTCTATGCAGATTGGTGCGCACCGTGCAAAATCATGGAAAAAAACACTTATAATCATCCGGTAATTGCAAAGTATCTAAACGAGAATTATTATCCCGTAAAATTTAATGCAGAAGGAAAAGAAAGCGTCACTTTATTTGAAAGAACTTTTACCAATGTCGATTACAAGGAAGGAAAAAACAGAAACTCGCTCCACGATTTGACGAAATATATGAATGTAAATGCAATTCCTAGCACTGTTTTTTTAGATGAAAAAGGCAGTCCAATTACCATTTTACAAGGAGCATTGACTGCGAAAGAACTTGAACCTTACATTCCATTTATTGCAAATGATGAGTATAAAAAAATCAATACAAGGGAAAAATGGGAAAACTATCAGAAAAAATTCAAATCGAGTATTAAAG